>NZ_AP031575.1:2032500-2372500 GCF_040436405.1 Marinomonas sp. THO17
GCAGATTGCAGAATTCCATTATTTGCACCATCAGGTGGGCGGTAAGCCTTACCAAGATACAGCCGAGATGTCGCACCAGATGATCCAAGCCGCTAATGATGCTGGTATCGGCATCACGTTACTGCCCGTACTCTATAGCCATTCTGGTTTTGGTGGGCAAGCGGCGAACAATGGCCAAGCTCGATTTATCCACTCCACAGAGGATTATCTCCAACTCTTTGCGAGTTGTGAACAAGCCCTACAAGATCAGCCCTTACATAAGCTTGGTGTGTGTTTTCATTCCTTGAGAGCCGTCACCAAGGTACAAATTGAAACCGTACTGGACGCGATTAAAAGCGCATGCCCGATTCACATTCACATTGCTGAACAGCAAAAAGAAGTGAGGGATTGTTTGGCTTGGAGTAGCCAACGTCCAGTGCAATGGTTGCACAATGAAATTGGCTTTGATGCGCGTTGGTGCTTGGTACACGCCACCCATTTAGATTCACAGGAAATACAGACCATTGCTCAGCAAAAGGCCGTAGCTGGCTTGTGTCCTACTACGGAAGCCAATCTTGGCGATGGTATTTTCCCCGCCACAGAGTTTGAACAAGCCAATGGTCGCTGGGGAATCGGCTCAGACAGCCATGTAAGTTTGTCGCTGGTAGAAGAATTGCGCACCTTGGAATACTCCCAACGCTTGCGTGATCAGCAACGCAATCGTCTTCATCGCCCTTCTCAAGCACGCATTGGTGATAATCTGTATCAACAAGCCTTATTGGGTGGAAATCAGGCCTGCCAAGTATCCATTGGCTTACAAGAACATCATCGCGCCGACTTTATTGTGCTGGACGAAAATGCGCCATTTGTTGCCGCCAGCCAAGCCAAAGACTTGCTCAACCGCTGGTTATTTGCCTGCAATGACAATCTAATCAAAGATGTCTATGTGGCAGGCAATGCGGTAATCAAAGACTTTCATCATGCCGAAGAAGAGCAACACAAAGCGGACTTCATTAAGGTGGTCAAAAAGGTCATGTATGACAGCTAACATCAAGCAGGACTTTATTGTGTTCGAACAAGCAGACTTACATACAGCCTCTTAATTCCATACAAGCCCTTAATAAAGACAGCTTAGGCGGTAAAGGTGAATTCTTCGGGTTAACGGCCAAAGTGACCAAACAACTGGAAACGAGAGCCAGGATGCAGTAAACGGGCTACCGTGACAATATCGTCATCCGACCAAGTACGGCGTTTAATTTGTAGACAAGGCTCTTGTGCAGATATTTGCAGGCGTTGGCACTCTTCGGCACTCGGCAAAATGGCTTCTACCAAATGTTCCCCTTCTGTCATGGGCGCCACTCTCATCAAATATTCGTAAGAAGTATGTGCGACAAAATCTTGTTGATCGTACTCAGGGGCCAACCTAGCATTGACGATGCGCTCTTCAATCTGAATCGGCAAATCGTTTTCATAATGCAGCACAACGGAGCGAAAAATACAGTGGTTGGTACGAACCCCTAAACTTACGGCCTCTTCAACACTGGCCTTTGTCGACTCCAATACCAAGAGTTCAGACTTGTGTTGATGTCCACGGGCTGCAATTTCTTCGGCAATATTATGAACTTCAAACAAAGCAGAATGCGCTTTCTTTTCCGCCACAAAAGTGCCTAGCCCTTGATGTCGAACCAAAAAGCCTTCCGCTGTCAGCTCACGCAAAGCACGATTGACCGTCATGCGACTCACACCCAATGCTTTAACCACCTCCAATTCGGAAGGAACACGCTGGTTAACCGGCCATTCTCCAGAGGTGATTTTCTGCATAATGGCCTGCTTTAGCTTGGCATAAATAGGCTGTGACGCATTAGGCAAATCGTTAAAAAGATTCGCGACATTGATCCTAGTTACTGGCTCAGACACAAAAAAATCCGTTACTATTTGAAAGTGTGTAAATTATACCGTTAGTCAATCGAAACAAACAATTACCCCATACTTATATCGGCATTAGCCACAAAGCTGCCAACCAACACAGCCCCATGGCTAAGGAAAAAATGACACCCCAACGAGGAGTTTGCGCTGGTATACCCTGTTGTTTCTTTATACCCCGCACCATGCCTTCAATAAGACGCTCATTGAGACGAATTTCATGATACAAGACCGCCAAAATATGAATCGCAACCAAGCCTAATAAATAGTCTGGCAAAGTATGGTGAATCGAGACTAGAAAGCTGGCCGTGTCTTCTGACACTAAACCATTGAAAGGGCCGAACCAAAAAATATCATCACTGGAAAATAGACCACTTACCCACTGCACCGTCAAAGTCACTAGCAAGGCAATCACCATGAGGGCTCCCAAAGGATTGTGACCAAGGTAATGCAAAGGTTTGCCAATGATCAAAGATTTAGCGAAGTGCCAAACCACTTTAGGACCTCGCAAAAATTGACTAAAGAGCGCATAGCGAGAACCATAAAAACCATACAAAACCCTCGCGATCACTAAGCTAGAAAGACCATAGCCAAAATAGAAATGGTATTGCATGTAATCCTCTTCCGCTTTGCCCGTTACAATCAAACCCGTAAATAACACCACCAATAACCAGTGAAAGATCCTTATTGGCCAATCCCATACCAGTGTCGATTTCATCTTCATCCCCTGCCCGTTTGAAAATCGTTTTTTACTTGTCATCTAGGTTACATAACCACTATGCTTCAAAAGTGTGATCTAAGAAAGGCTCGAACAAGTCTGCTGGCTTCATAAGACTTATTCGCACCTTACTTATAAAGACAACTATGACGAAGTAAGTTCAATGATGATACTGATTTTATTAGTAATTCTTAGCCTATTAGCAGGTTCATTGATATACACCAAGCTATTCAGTGGACGTTTTTTTAAACGGCATCACCTGTTAGTAGAATCCGCCCAAGAAGACTTAATTGAACATTTACAAGATTTGAGTAACTGGACAGATTGGTTACCTTGGTTGCTATTCGACAAATCTGCGAAGATAACATTCGAATACGCGAATCCTTTATCACCACTAGCTTCATGCTTAGTTTGGCAAGGCAAATTAATTCAATCAGGCTGCGTCTATTTAGAAGCCAGTCGGCACAATGCACCTTATTTTCACTGCTTAATTGAAGCGCCTGCTTTCTACCCAAGCGACCTTCACTTCAATATCGATGTTACTAAGCAAAAACAAGGCACCCTAATCAGTTTTCAGGTGACAGGCAAATTGCCTTTCTGGCGTCGTTGGCAACAGGCGGATTATGCCATTCGCGCTGACAAGGACGCGGAGCTGGCGATGCTATTATTACATCAGCATTTACAGCAAAGCACCTTATCGACAAGTTTTGCAGAGCAAGTAAAACCTTCGTCTGAGGTAATGACGCAGCCCATCTTTGATTTTTTAGGCACCACCCAATTAACCAACCTAGATGCTGTAACACGACCCTTTACCGTCAACCATCAACCCATGTCACAAAAAATGGATCAAGGCTTTCATGAATTGATCACCGCATTAGGGCCAGAAAATCCTCCTGCAGGCCCCAGCTTTGCTTTATACCGACAGGTTGATCTTGCTCATCATGTATTTACCGGTAGATTGGGCATTCCCGTGCAAAATATGGTGCCCTGTGAATTGTGTCCGGAACGAATCACACTCAAGGGCAACTATTTAACCTTACGCTATACTGGGCGCTATCAATTCTTATCTGTAGCCTGGCATGTTTTATACAGTTACATGCGCCTGAGCAAGATCAAGCCTCGTCGTCATCATGAAGGTCTTGAGATATTTGAAACAGGTCCAAATCAAGCCGATCAACCCAAAGACTATGTCACTAAAATTTGCCTCCCTGTTAAATCATAGAAAGATTACGTCCTAAAAAAGTGTTGAAAAAATAACTCTAATGACATTCAGCCCTTTAACCCAGTTGAAAACATCAGCCTATTCGCTTTAGTATCCAAATAGATTGCTCTTGTTGTGCCTCTTTGCAATTTGCCTTGACCAAAAAACACCTCAAAGCAAAAACAAACGCCAGAAACATCAGCTTTATCTTCCCCCTGACCGTTACGACAAGGCTCAATGGATGATTTCCCATGTCGTGTTTAAATTATCGAATGTTGAACCGTTCGCAGCTTCGTTTAACGACAAGAGTTTGCTATGACAACACTATATAAAAATCACATTGACACCTTGTGTGCTCGCTATGAAGCGGCCATGCAGCATTTCGCATTAGATGCCATTGTAATAGCATCAGGGAACAAGACTTATTACTTCCAGGACGATCACAGTCATCCATTCCACGCCTACTCCGGAGCTCAACAATGGCTTCCCTTTAACCTAGGCGCCGAAACCTTCATCGTGCTAAAGCTGGGTCAAACACCAGAATTAATTTGGCCTGTCCGTGACGATTTTTGGCACGCAGCCAATCCTATACCTGAGGGCGATTGGCAATCCTCATGGCAACTTACCCCCTGTCGAAAAACAGACAATTGGCACCTGGATTTGCCCGCCAAAACCGCTTGGCTTGGCCCAAACAAACTCGTGTCCATTCCAATATGTGAAGGATTACAAGCCTATGTGGACTTTGATAAAGCGATAAAAACGGATTTTGAGATTCATGCCATGGAACAAGCATCCAACGCTGCTGTAGCAGGTCATTTGGCTGCCCATCAAGCATTTCTTGAAGGTAAAAGTGAATTGGATATTTATCTCGCCTTTTTGTCTGCTAGCCAACAATCGTCCTCACAAGAACCCTATCCTGGGATAGTGGGTTTAAACCAACATGCAGCAGTATTGCATTACGAACACAAAAGCACCCAAGCCCTTGAAAATTCTCGTACCTTATTGATCGATGCTGGGGCCAGTTGTCACGGGTACGCCAGTGACATCACTCGCACCCACACACGACATCAAGATGATTTTGCCGCCCTTATCACCAGTCTGGACGAACTGGAACAGTCACTTTGCCAACAGGCTATCAGTGGTGTTGCTTTTCGTGATCTGCATCAAACAACATTATTAGGCATAGCCGCCTTGTTACAACAACATGATATTTGCTCTTTAAGCATTGAAGAGCAACTGGCAAAACGCATTCCCCAAGTATTTTTTCCACACGGTTTAGGTCATTTATTGGGATTGCAAGTACATGATGTGGGCGGTCATCAACAGGATAAATCTGGTACCCTACGCCAACCTGATGACGCCGCGCCATTTTTACGCCTCACTCGCTCTTTGCAAGACAATATGGTGATTACCATTGAACCTGGCCTGTATTTCATTCCCATTTTGTTAGAAAAAATGCAGGCCGAGATAAAGCAACATGGCTGTAACCTAAAGCGTATTAAAGACTTCTTACCTTATGGCGGAATCCGTATCGAAGATAATATACAGGTCAAAAGGAACACTTCTATAAACCTCACCCGCGACGCTTTTGACCGTATAAACAAACCCAACTAATGCCTTTAAATTGAGCAGCCTGCACCTCTTCAAAGAACAAAATTGGTGCAAGGCTGTGAAATTCAAAATACGGGGAAATCGACGACAATTCGTTAATTTACATTATCTTTTTAGTCAAGATTAATATGATGCAGAGTTCTATATTGAGTCATAAAATCCAAAAAATAACCAAATTGGTGCAAAAAATAAAAAGACTCAATTTATTAAATGTTTAGAATCTTCTATCTTTTACTCAAGTTTCAGTCAAAGAATCTAGATAAATGTTTAGTAACTAGCAAATAAAACTAAACTTCTATCAGCACCAATCAAGTGGCAAAATTTTTGCTTTTTTTATGTTCTCCCCCTTCGCAATTACATCAAACGTAGTTGAACAAAGTGCAACGGAGCATAAAAAAAATGACATTAAAAAGTAACAGCATGGCGCTTTCCCCAAATGAACGAAAATGGCTTCCTTGGTTTGGAACCAATAGTCGTTTGTCCCTCTTTAAATCTTGTTATCTCAACCGACACACCTACGCAAATGTTGAAAAAACCTTTGAAGGAATTGCGAATACTCGCGTAAAACTCCTCAACACTTGGGTTAGTAATCAGTGGTCTCAATTGGAAGTTCTGCTAGAGATCATCTCTGAAGGTTTCCCTAACATTGATTCAGCGGCACTGGAAGAAAGATTCAATATCGTCGCCGACGTCAGTGAATATTTTGTGATTGATGATCAAGGAAAAGTCATCAACTCTACCGAGAAAAGCCGTATTGGCCAACGGGATCTCGATCAAAAAGCCGTCAATGAAGGACTCAAAGACTATTTTCTACATGGTCCTTACGTGGATCAAAACACATTGAACATTGGCCCATCTAGCTCAAAGTTCCATGACGCTGTGACCATCATGTTTTATCTGCCAATCAAGCATGATGGTAAAGCACTGGGTGCGGTTTGCGCGCGTGTGCCAAACGATGTCTTAGGTGACATCATTCAGCGAGAAGCGGGTCACATTTATAAAGAGTCGGGTGATAATTACTTGTTTATGGTCAAATCTCATTTTGATCCGAGCATTTTGCCAGGAATAGCCTTATCCAGATCACGCTTTGAGGATGACACCTTCAGTCATGGCGAAAACCTCAAAAGTGGTGTTAATACAAAATGGGGCGTCGTCAAAGTACAACGACATACCGAATTTGAAATACGCTTTACCGACCCAGCTACACAGCAATTGCACCCAGGAGTACGAGAAACCATTAAGAATGGTCACAACCTTTTTGTCACCTATCCAGGTTATTCCGACTATCGCCACATTCCCGTCATAGGTAAAGGCGTCACCTTTCAGCTAAAAGGCAGTCCAGACACATGGGGCATGATGTGTGAAGGAGATTTAGAAGAAGTTTACCGACGTCGCTCAATAAACATAAAATTAATGGAAGGTTATTTGCTGGCGTCTACGTTACCTCTGCTGATCTGCTCAGGTTTGCATGCCTTTACTGACCTTTCTATTACCAGTGATTTAGCCATTTCGTTTGCCTGCTTATTGCTTGCTGGTCTGTTATTCAATCATTTCGGAACCAAAAAAATCAGCCGAAATATGAGCCAGATGACGGAAGTCATTCAAACCATTGCAGAAGGCGAAGGCAACCTTAAACAACGCCTTCATGGAGAGCTGAGTAACGATGAAACTGGGGATCTAGGCCGCTGGATGAATAGCTTCATCGACAACCTTGATCACACCATAGGGGAAGTCATTTCCGCCAGCAAAAATGTGAAAAACTCAAATCAATTCATGGTAAACACCAATGAAGAAGCCAAAGATGCCTCTCATTATCTGGCCAGTACTGTGGAAAGCATGCTCAGCATGTTTCAAAAGCAAGTGAACGAAGTAGAAAGCGCTTCTCAAACCGCCAACAACCTCAAAAATACCATGGATCAAGTGGTCGCCAGTGCCAAGCAGCGTCTGCAAGACGCCAAAACAGGTACGCAAGAAATTCGCGACGTGGTGCGTACTACGGCAGAATCGGTCAAATCCTTAGATCAAAAAACCAATGAAATTGCTGGTATCATCACCACCATTTCTGACATCACCAATCAAACCAACCTATTGGCCTTAAACGCCGCCATAGAAGCAGCGCGGGCGGGCGAACATGGTCGTGGTTTTTCTGTGGTAGCAGACGAGGTACGCAGTCTGGCGGCAAAAACTTCAGACGCAGCGGAAGAGATTCAAAGCATGCTCGAAGGCATACAAACCGAAACGCGTAATGCAGTTCACTTCATGGAAAAAGGTGCCGAAAACGTAGATCGCAACCTACAAGTTAACGAGCAATCTGGTAACGAAGACAACAGCCTGTATGAATTGGTGGATACGTTATTTGAGGCCATGTCGCTACTCAATGAATCCAACAAGGAAAATGCCAATACCGCGCAAGAAATGGGTGCCGCCACTGAGCAAATGAAGCGCTCTATCGCCGCTTTACAGCGCCGCTCATCCCGTGTGGGATTGTCTGCTTTGAAGCTCAATTCCCTGGTAGGACAATTCCAAGTGAGCAAAAGCTAACTCTAGAAAAGAAAATGACGCGATATTAACGACTCTGTTTACTCCAAAAGCGCCATCACGGCGCTTTTCCTGATCGCAAAAGAGCTTGATTGCACAAGAGCCTGATTGCAAAAGAGCCTGATCATGCAAATTCTTCCGCTGCATCCCATAAGGCGTCCCATAAATGCTGCGAGCTGGCAATATCACTTAGTACCAAAAAACGGCCAGACTGAGATTCCGAAGCCGCATTGATAACGATGGCGTTCACTCGCGCGACAGAGGTCTGAGCAAGCTGATTGACCAAAAAAGCATGCCGACTCAAATCCACACCACAGATTTTTGCAAACATAGATTCACAATCTTCACCCACACAAACAAACATGGCGTGACTGTGCTGGCAATATAAACGGTATATGCCTTCGCCCTTAAGTGCCGACACTTCCATATCCATTATGCGCTGGGCATTCTGCTGCGTTTCATCCAACAACCAAAATTCAGTATTGCTTAAACGCACCACACGAATACCTGACGCATCTAACAAAGAAAGGTTTGGCTGAGTAGGAACCGGCAAGTTTTCAGAGGCTAAAAAAGCTTCTACATCAGGGCCTCGAAAACCAATTCGAGAAACTTGTGTGTAATCCTCTATCTTAATGCGGCTTGTTATTGAGGGCGTATGATGAATTTGTGTTGTTCGCAACTCAGGCATAGCATTGACAGTAAATACAGACATGTTAAACCACCTCCTGACGACTAGCTTGCGGATCATAAAATGGCAATTCCACTACCCTTGCCAATACTGCTTGTCCCGACACTCGAATGGGTATTTTGTGACCTATGTCTTGCTGATCAATTCCCACAAAGGCAAGGCCTATGTATTCCCCTAAGGTAGGAGAATATTCACAGGAAGTGACATTACCCGTGATATTAGCGTCATCGCCTACACCATCCAGTACAATGTGTCCTTCCTCTGGTTTCGGCTGGGTCTTGTCCAATGTAAAGCCAACCAGTTTTCGCGTTTGCTGACGTGCCATCACGATATCAACCGAGCGACTACCAACATAAAAAGGCTTTTTGCGGGCGATCGCCCATTCTAATGACAACTCGCCGGGATGAGACATGCCATCTGTATCTTGACTGACAATGATGTGTCCCTTTTCAAGGCGCAATAAACGCTGGGTCTCGACACCAAACGGACGCATATCAAATTCTTCGCCAGCCACCATCAACAAGTCCCAAATCATGAGAGCAAACAAACTGGGCATATGTACTTCATAGCCCAACTCACCGACAAAGCCCACACGCATAAGACGTACCGGCATACCCTGTATGGAACCTTCTCGGTAACCCAGATAGGGAAAAGCCTCATTGCTAAAGTCCACATCCTGACAGACTTTCTGCAGCACTTTACGCGCCAGCGGGCCAGCCACATTTACCGCAGCAAAAGCAGAGGTCACGTTGGCAATATCCACCTGCAAACGCCATTGGGCATTCCACTTCGTCATTTCTCGATAGACAGCATCCACCCCACTGGTCGTAGCCGTCACATAAAAGTGATTTTCCGCAATTCGGCAAGCCACCCCATCGTCTACCACCACACCTTGCTCATTGGTCAATACCGCATAGCGGGTTTTACCAATCGGCTGTTTTACAAAGGCAAAGGTGTAAATACGATTCATGAATTCGGCGGCATCTGGACCACGTAATTCAATCCCTCCCAAGGTGCTCACATCTATCATACCAACGCCATTACGTACCGCTAAGGCCTCGCGCTCAATCAAGGCATTGCGATCTTGTTTTGGGCCATAAAATGCTGGACGTCGCCAAATGCCCGCCGGGATCATATGCGCGCCCAATTCAACATGACGCTGATGCATGGGCGTGTATTTATGGGGGTTGAAAATACGCCCAGCAATATTAGCCAACTTCTCTGGCACAAAAGGCGGACGTGCGGTTGTGACACCCGTTTCACTGACGCTTCTTTGCGTGGCTTGAGCGACCAAACGAGCCGTTGGCAAGGCTGAATGACGCCCTTGTGACGGCCCCATGCCGACCGTTGAGAAACGTTTCACCAATTGCACATCTCGGTAGCCAAGACGGGTCGCATTGATAATATCCTTGGCTTGTAAATCTTCATCAAAGTCAACAAAGTCTTTGCCTTTTGGATGTTTGAAGATAGGCCAATCAAAGTTGGTTTTTCGATCACAGATGACTTGAGGAAGACTTGTGTCACTTAACTTGAGCGCCAACAGAGCTTCTTGCGCTGCGCGCTGCCCATCCAACAACACCTTCTCCAGTTCATGAACACAGTTTACCGAGCCGGCAATGAACACATTGTTGGGTAAATTCGATAAGCTAAAGCGAGCACTTACATCATCGTATTCCAGCTTGGCGCCACCCTGACAGAGCAATTGATAAGCCGGCATATAGCCTGCCGACATACACAAGAGGTCACATGGAATGGTCACCCCATCCATAGCTACTTGTCCCTGCCCTTTAATGCTATGAACTTTTACTGCCGCCAGATGTTTTTTATCACTGGTCGCAAGGGCTTCATAAACCGTCGACTGCCCCTTGACCTTAATACCCAGTTGCTCAACTTCTGCGAGCAAGGTTTGCTCAGCGCCCTCTTTACGCATATCCACCAGCAAAGGCACCTGCACACCATTCTTTGTCAACTCAATAGCAGCAAGGTAACCGTCATCATTCCCCGTCAAGACAACGGCTTTTTGCCCAGGCTTCACCGCATAATGTTTCATTAAGCGCAGGGCGGCACTGGACATCATGATGCCCGGCACATCGTTATTGCGAAACACCACATGCTGCTCAAACGCCCCGGAGGCCACCACGCATTGTTTGGCGCGCAACTTAAACATTCTGTTGCCTTGAATGACGGGCAGGTAATTATCAGCAAACCAAGCGTTACAAGTAGCGTTAACCAGTACACGAATCTTAGGGTGTTGCTCCACTTTTTCCACCAAGCTGGATAAGGTTTCTTCTGCCAACTGACCTGCCACATCAAAACGATGATAGGTTAACGCTCCTCCCAGTTGCGGGTTTTCATCGATCAATATGACATCCGCGCCCCCGTCTGCCGCATGAATAGCGGCCGATAAGCCTGCAGGGCCAGCACCAATAACAGCAAGATCACAAAATCCGTAGGCTTTATCATGATAAGTCGGTGTGAAATCAAGATCCGCCACACCTAGACCGGCTTTTTTACGAATAAAGGGTTCCCATTTATCCCAAATGCCTTTTGGCTTATAAAAGGCACGATAATAAAAACCCACCGGCATAAAGCGGCTGCCATAGCCCAGCTTGGCATCTTTGTCATGCTCTAGCGAGCCATTGTAGTTTTGTCCCATCACCACAGTTTGGTCGGCCACCTCAACTCGGTCGCCTAAGACATTGGGCTCTTGGGGCAATTGCACCAGTGTATTGGCATCCTGACCTGCCATGGTCAAAGGGCCTCTTGGTCGATGATATTTAAAGGAACGTGACATTAACCATTGACCATTCGCCACTAAAGCACTGGCAATAGAGTCACCTTGAAAACCACTATAACGAGTACCTTCAAACTCAAAACGGATTTCTTTATTGCGGTCTATTAATGAACCCAGTGGTAGTGCCAGACGCTCTAAGCCACTCATTTTGACACCTCCGAAGCAGAGTCTGCCTGATCAAATTCAACACGCTCTTGATATAACTCACTTGGATCAAAAGTTCGTACAATTTCGTCTGAAGCCGTATGACGTTCGGCAATAAACCAATATCCAGAGGGTGAATGGAACCACCATTCTAGAACCAACCTAATGGTATTATCTGAGTAGAAAACATAGTCAGCCCATTCTTTATCAGTGCAGGTTTTATGGTTAGGCATGGTTTTTACTTCGCCACCATAAACAAACTCTGAAATGTTTCTTGGGCCATTCAGTGGACAAGTCATTAGTTTCATTTTGCATCTCCTAGTGGCTAGCGGCCGTAGCACCCATTTCATTGACTTGACGGAAAACATCAAAACGATCCATGGCAAAAGGCGCAATCAATTCAGGCACTTTGCCGCCACTGGCAACCAGCTCAGCCATGGTCTTGCCGCAGATAGGTGTTGATTTGAATCCCCAGGTTCCCCAGCCCGCATCAAGGTAGTAATTCTCCACTGGGCTTAACCCCATGATGGGACTGTAGTCAGATGTCATGTCCGTGATACCTGCCCATTGACGCATCAGTTTGAGATTTGCCATGAAGGGAAACATCTCGACGGCACTGGCTAGCAAGCTTTCTTTGAGATCTAAGGTAGAACGAGTGTTATAAAGCGGATAAGGATCTGATCCGCCGCCAAAGACAATTTCGCCACGACCGGTTTGCTGAACATAACAATGCAAGGCAGATGAGCTCACCAAAGGGTCTAAAAATGGTTTTACCGGCTGAGTCACCATAGCCTGTAATGGATATGTGGTGATCGGCATTTTAATCCCCGCCATAGCAGCAACAAGAGAACTGTTACCTGCAACCGCTTGCACCACACAACCACAGCTCACCTTGCCACGATTGGTTGTCACTCCCGTCACCTTACCTTGTTCAACTGTCACTCCTGTGACCTCAGTAAGCTGATGCAATTCAACGCCACGCTGGGTAGCACCTTTGGCATAGCCCCACGCCACCGCATCATGACGCGCGGTAGCACCATCAATATGCCAAAGACCTGCAAGAATGGGCATATCAGCCGGATTCATATTAAGAGTAGGGACAAGCTCTTGTATCTGTTGTGGGTCAATCAACTCAGTACGTCCGCCAAAGTGTTTATTGACTTCGGTACGTTGACGAAATGAGCGCACTGTTGCGTCGGTATGGGCTAGGGTTAACTGACCACGAGAGGAATACATGATGTTGAAATCAAATTCGTTGGACAGACCTTGGAACAAATCTACCGATTGCTTGTAAAACTTGACGCCTTCAGAAGTGAGGTAATTTGAACGAATCACCGCCGTGTTTCGAGCTGTATTGCCACCCCCAAGATAGCCCTTTTCCAATACCGCAATGTTCGTCACACCATGATACTTGGCAAGATAATAAGCCGTGGCAACACCATGACCACCACCGCCGATAATCACTACATCATAGTGGCTTTTGAGTTCTGTTGGCGCAGGCAAGTCTGCGTTTTTCTCAAATGGGTAATCGTTAGAAAGCCCATATTTCAACAATGAAAATGGCATAGACTGTGTCCTCACTTAGCTAAGTGTATGGTGTAATCCGTTCGCTTGATCTCTGGCATATTGAGCGGCAACTAAGGTGTTTTTCATCAAACAAGCTATGGTCATGGGCCCTACGCCACCCGGTACTGGTGTAATGGCTTTGGCGAAAGGGGCCACCTTGGAGAAATTCACATCCCCCACCAATTTACGTTTGCCCGCTTGCTCAACCGCATTAATCCCCACATCGATCACCACAGCACCCGGCTTAACCCAGCTTTCGTCAATCAACTCGGGTTGTCCTACTGCGGCCACTAAAATGTCCGCCTGACGAGCAAGGAGATTGGCTTGATGGGTTTTCGAATGGACCACAGTGATGGTGCAATTGGCTTGCAACAGTAGGTTTGCCATGGGTTTACCCACGATATTGGATCGCCCTACAATCACAGCATGCTTGCCCGATAAGTCGCCCAATTCGCGCTGCAAAATTTCAAGGCAACCTAAAGGTGTACAAGGAATTAAGCTGGCTTGCCCTGTAGCCAAGAGTCCAACATTATGCGGATGGAAACCGTCCACATCTTTTTGCGGTGCGATTAATCGAATGACTCGCTCTGCTGATAAATGCTTTGGCAAAGGCAACTGCACCAAAATACCATGCACATCTTCTCGTTGGTTTAGCTCTTCAATGATGGCTTCCAAGGTTTCTTGAGTACAGTCTTCTGACAGGCGTTTTTCAATGGATCGCATACCAGCTTCTCGGGCACGCTTAATTTTATTACGCACATACACAGCACTGGCAGGATCTTCTCCCACCAAGACAACCGCTAAACCAGGAGCAGGCAAATCAGCGTCAAGTAAATGCTGTACTTGCTCGCTCACCTCTCGAATGAGATTGTCGGCCAGTCGCTTACCGTCAATAACACGTGTCGACATGGACTTCTCCTACCCTTTTATTTAAAGACCACGGTTTTATTGCCGTACATAAAGACACGGTGTTCCAAATGAAGGCGTACTGCACTGGCTAAAGCCACCGTCTCAGTATCACGACCCACAGCTACCAAACGTTCTGGGGAATAAGAGTGATCAACCGGCTGCACTGATTGTTCAATAATGGGGCCTTCATCCAAGTCTGAGGTCACATAGTGAGCTGTGGCGCCAATCAATTTAACACCGCGAACATGGGCTTGATGATAAGGTTTGGCCCCTTTAAAGCCGGGTAAAAAAGAGTGATGGATATTAATCGCGCGACCATGTAACTCTTTACAAAGAGCGTCAGACAAGATCTGCATATAACGCGCCAATACCACAAGATCGGTGTCAGTCTCTTCCACAATTTGCAACAATGCTGCTTCCTGCTCAGGCTTATTTTCTTTGGTAATGGGCAAGTAAACAAAACGAATACCTTCACGCTCTGCCATTGCCCGTAAATCTTTATGATTAGATACAATGGCCGTAATTTCCATTGGCAATTCACCTTTACGATGACGATACAGCAAGTCATCCAGACAGTGATCAAACTTACTGACCATCAATAAGACACGCATCGGCTTTGTCGCATCAAAAATCTCCCAATCCATATCAAATTGGGTCACTTGCGCATCAAACCCATCACGAATTTTATCCAGCGTGGTGTCGTCCGATTCAATACGACACACAGCACGCATAAAGAAACGTTGATTTTCTTCATCATCATACTGATGCATCTCAGAGATGTAGCAGCCTAAACCCGCCAAGTAGGAACTTACCGAAGCCACAATACCACTGGTGGCATGACAAGCAGCCTTAAGTACAAACGTATTTGATTCCGACATTTTTTCTCCAACATCTCGTTCATTTACAGCTGAAAACAAATGATCAACACTTTGCATTTGTTTATCAAAAGTAAATTAAATATATTATCAGGAAACAGAAATGACAATAACTTCCCATTTCTAAATTGAAAATATCGAAATTTCCTACGCTGACGAAGTTATCTTTTATATTTGGAGAAAACATGAACAAGTCGACTGACTATCTTGTCCCAGCACTAAGCCGTGGTTTGCACATCCTTGAGCTGTTTGATGCACAACACAGAATCTTGACCACTCAAGACTTCGCTGAACAGCTGAAGGTCAGCCCATCTTCCACCTATCGGATAGTGCAAACCTTGCTTGATCTAGGTTACTTAAAAAAGGTGGCGCGCAATGCGTACGAATTGGGCCCACAAATTGTTTCCCGAGGTTTCGCTTACCTTGCCGGAAAAGAACTGATTGATATTGCTGCTCCATACCTTAACAAACTGCGCGATGAAACCTCTATCTCTTGCCATTTGGCCGTCAGAGATGGCTTAGACAGCTTGTATATCTATCGGGCTCAGGCGTCTCAGCGTCTATCCGTTAACATTCCTTTAGGCACACGATTGCCCTGTCATACCAGTGCCATGGGGCGTGTATTATTACAGCAATTAAGTGATATTGAGCTGAGTGCCATGTATCAAACCCAGCAACTAGACATGTACCCAAGTCCTCATCCGCAGACCCTCTCTGAACTCAAACACCTACTCCAAGAGGAATGGCAACAGGGCTATTCCAGCAATCGCTCCGATAATGCCACCGCCATTGCCGCGCCGATAAAAAACTATCTCGGCAAAACCATTGCCGCCATCAATATCTCGGGGGCAGATCAAGTAATGAACAACCCAGAAAAGTTCGATATTGCCAAAAATCAATTATTAAAAACAGCGCAGTCTATATCTCAGGTAGCGCCAGCATAACCAGCATAACCAGCATAACCAGCATAACCAGCATAACCAGCATAACCAGCATAACCAGCATAACCAGCATAACCAGCATAACCAGCATAAAAGGTAATCTGATAAACCTGCTAGCTGGCTTTTTAGTTAGCGCATAATAAAAGGATTCGACATGGGTTCAGAGGATGTACTGATCCAGGTCGTGCGCACACGGGTGTAATCTTGTATCGCCTGAATACCAGCTTCACGACCATAACCGGACTGATTCACACCACCAAATGGGGCCATGTAAGAAACCGCACGATAGGTATTCACCCAGCAAATACCTGATTGAATCTGCTGGGAAACACGCAAGGCTTTTGCTAGATTCTCAGTAAATAGACCCGATCCTAGACCAAACTCTGAATCGTTTGCTAAGGCAATCGCCTCTTCTTCCGTATCAAAACAAGCAATCGACATCACTGGTCCAAACATCTCAACATGCAAGGTGTCAATCTCGGCATGTGGGCATTCCACTATGGTCGGTTCAAAATAAAATCCAGAGCCCAACGCATTCAGTCGTCGCCCTCCCGTCAACAGCTTCGCCCCTTGCTGTATTGAGTTTGCCAATGCTTTCTCAATGCCTTCTATTTGCGCTAATGTACAAAGCGGGCCAATATGAGATTGCGGATCCAAGGGGTCACCGACACGAATTTGTGCCGTTCTTTCTAATAAGCGATCACGTAACGCTGGATAAAGGTCTCGTTGCACATAGACTCTCGAACCCGCCACACAGGACTGACCTGATGCACCAAAGTTACCAGCAATAATACCGTTCGTTGCACTTTCTAAATCCGCATCATTGAACACTAAAATCGGCGACTTACCGCCCAATTCCAGTGATGTGACCGCAAAATTATTGGCGGTATTTCGCACCACATGTTTGGCGGTTTCTGGGCCGCCAGTAAAAGCCAGACGATCAATGTCCGGATGACTGGTCAAGGGAATCGCGCAACCTTCCGCGTCTCCTGTTATCACCGATACTACGCCCTTTGGAAACCCGGCTTTTTCAATCAATTTGGCGAATTCTAATATGGCCACTGGAGCCAATTCAGAAGCCTTGATAATCACGCTACAGCCCGCCGCCAACGCGGGAGCCAATTTAGTGGCCGTAAGGAACATTTGGGCATTCCAAGGCACCACTGCCGCCACGACACCAATGGGTTCTGGTTTAGTAAAGACATGCATATCTGGCTTATCAATGGGTAAGGTCTGACCTTCGATTTTATCGGCCAAACCCGCATAATAACGATAATAATTGGCAACATATTTCGCTTGCGATTGGGTTTCTGCGGCCAATTTACCACTGTCTGTGGTTTCCACTGCGCCCAATACTTGAGCATGCTCCTCAAGCAGGTCGGCCAATTTATGCATTAATTGACCTCGGGCGGTGGCACTCAGACCTGACCAAGCAGGCTCAGACAAGACGCGACGGGCCGCTTTTACTGCGCGATCCACATCTTCTGGTGCAGCACATGCAAAGCTTGCCCATGGCTCCCCTGTGGCAGGATTGACAGTAGGCATCACTTTTCCAGCAGCGCCTTCCACCCACTCGCCATCAATGAATAACAAATAATGCGGTAAGCTAATCTTTGACATATGGCCTCTTCATACTGTTAGTTAAATGCAGGCATAACTTGGTCAACAAATCGACGTAAGGATGTTTCTTTTTCTACACGGCTCAAGCCAGAATCGCTCCAATAGGCAAATTCGTCATAGCCTAACGCTTCATAGTGTTTGAGACGTTCTATGATCTGTTTAGGACTTCCTATCATAAGATCTCTGCCAATGTCTTCGCGCTTATAAAAAGGATGATTATCGATTTCTTCTTGACTGAGCGCTTGAATCAGACCTTGACTGATTGGCCTTTCATTTTTAAACCAAGCACCAAAATAGCAGTAAAATTCATGAAGCTTACGCGTGGCCTGCTCAAGTTCGGCGGCATCATTGGACACATAAGCATGCTGTAAGATCATGATCTTAGTACGTTTTTTATGTTTTTCGCAGGCTTCATTGTATTTAGCAATGAGAGACTCTACTTCTTCAACACCTTGCCATAGGGGAGTCACCTGGACATTACAATCTTGGCTCACTGCAAATTCATGACTGTTGATATCTCGGGCAGCAATCCAAATTGGCGGCCCGTCAGGGGACAAAGGTTTTGGCGACGAGGTGGTCTTTGGAAACTGATAATGCTTGCTGTCTTGGCTGTGATCGCCTTGCCACAGACCTTTAATTGCAGGCACCATTTCACGTAGACATTCACCTGCTTGCCAGGCATCCATGCCACCAGGCACCATACGTTCATATTCAAATGAATAAGCCCCACGAGCGATGCCCAGTTCAAGACGACCACCTGTGACTATGTCTGTCATAGCCGCTTCGCCTGCCAATTTAATGGGATGCCAGTAAGGTGCTACAACTGTACCTGTACCCAGTCGAACCTGCTTAGTTTGGTGAGCAATATCAATCAAATTCAAAAATGGATTCGGCGCTATGGTAAAGTCCATTCCATGATGTTCACCCGTCCAGACGGTGCTCATGCCGCCTTGGTCAGCTATCTTACAGAGCGACAAAAATTCGTCATATAACTCTTTTTGACTTTGCTTTTCGTTAACTCGCTCCATATGAGCAAACAGTGAAAACTTCATCGAACTTCTCCTTCTAACTCATTGCCGAAGTACAACCGGAAGACGCCATTTTGCTTTTCTGTGACAAATCGCTTCACCATGCTAGTCAGATCTGATGAGATAAATGAAACCTCATTTAACGAACTTAACGGCAGGTATTCATAACCCGCTGGAACCTGCTCAGTCATTCGATCCACACGATAAAAAGCAATGAAATTCTCAGTACTGGCCTTCTCATAGACAGAAAATACTTGCCCAATTTCGAACTCACCACCTAACCCCTTCATCAGGCTTTCAAGTGATGCACGCGAGCCTTTGTCTGTTGTAATGTCCATGACAGGCAAACGGTAACCCTGATCTGTTTTTTCCACCAACAATCTGTCATTTGTTTCAATCAAAGCACCCACTTGTGCACATTTCTCATGAGCAACGTCTTCGGCTTTATGTTCCATACCTAAGCTGAAGTACCCACTCTTTGCATAACCCAAGCCAAATTTTTCATTGCTCTCAAACCTCTCCACTTTGCCCACCAGCATGAGGTGATCACCGGCTGGGATCTTGTCAAATGCGGAACAAGAAAAATGCGCCACGGCACCACTGATAAGGGGAGTATTAAACTCATCGTCAAACCAATCTACTTGCGCGAAGCGATCACCTTGTGCACCTGCAAAGGTATTAGAAACATGCTGTTGATCCTCTGCTAACACACTCACAGCAAAGTGTTCACATTGCTCAAACACTGCAAAGCTCGACAATTTATTAGCAGGACACACCAGTAATAACGGTGGATCCATGGACACTGAGGTAAAGGAGTTGGCAGTAAAACCGACTTTTTCTCCAGTTTTACTCACGGCGGTCACCACAGTGACACCTGTCATAAAGGAGCCGAAGGCATTACGCAATGCTCTAGGATCATGCACGCTCATATGAAGTCTCCTGTTTTAGGGCAAAACACTCTTGTCCAAATTTGATGATTAATGGGTTTAACTCTTCAGAATGGGTCATGGGCGCCATGTGACGAGCCTTGTCGATAAGATGAACAATACCTTGAGGGCATAATGACGCCATGGTTTCAGACATGACTGAGGTTGAGTTTGGATCCTCTTTGCCGGTCGAAAAAAATGCCGGCAGGGGTAAGCTAGTTAAGTCTTCGATGGCAGGCCCATCATTAGAACAAAATACTTCATAAGCTTGGAAATAACCTTCTGAAGACGCCTTTGTAAGCCACTCACTGCATAACGCAGCATTTTGTACATCGTCCCCTTGTAGTGGATAATCAAACCAACGCTTAACGGGGGCCGTTACATTCTCGATGGTAAGCTTGTCTTTCATTTGCTCTACACGACTCTGAATGGCTTTTTTTGCTTCGTTTGAACGGCGAAAAACGGAATTCAAGGCAATCACACCAACACAATCCTTCACATATCGAATGGCAAAGTTCAGTGCGATCATAGAACCCATAGAATGCCCTGCAATCAATACCGGCTTGGAAACATCCGTTGCTATCCAATCAGCAATCACGTCCGTGTAATCGGCAATATCTCGACACTGGGGGAAACAATCACTTTCACCATGCCCCGGCATATCGACGGCGTATAGGGTGAAGTGTTGCGCCAACTCATCAAGCTGTTTTAGCCAGGCATCCAGTCTCAAGCCAACCCCATGAATAAGCACTAAAGACGGCCCCGACCCCATCTTGATATAGGCTAGCCCTTGCGGTGATTTAAACCGCTGCGGGATTTTCGACATCATGTCCTAGCTCCTTTAGCTCTTGATAACGATCTCCTATACGATGATGTGGTCGGCCACCAGTTGACGCCCCTAAAACAACAATAATTTCGTTATCCGCAGGGGCATCGCAAATATTGAATTGCAAGGTTAGGTAGTGAGAGCGGCGGCCACCATCGTTTTTATCCATCATGGGGACAGAAATCACGGCATTGGCTGGCCCACGAGTATTGGTGAAAGACAGAAAGGATTTGGCTTGGACTGCTTCTCGGTATAAGTTACCAAAATGCAAGGTATGAATGAGTGCAGAGGCATGTTCAATCTCGCCATTCATACCCACAACGGCGGCTTTACCGAACGCTTCGATCTTATCCGCCCCGCCCGCTAAATCACAAATGCGATCCGTCAACAATTTGCCAAGTTGTGGGCCGTATTCTCGTACCACAGGTTTAAGATCTTCAACATATTGACCTGCCCAAGGGTTTTTCACGACGGCCGCAACGCCAAGCATGCGCAATGGTTTATCCGCTTTTTTAAAGCCTTCCACTAGAGTTTCTTCTTCAAAGCACACTATCTTGCGAATTTCTAAACTCATAATAATTTTCCGACAGAGTTAGTTTTTATATAAAAGAGTTAATTTCTATATTTTGTAATATGGTATACCATATTATGCAAACATAAACATACTATCTTATATAGTTCAACCAGTAATGTGCTAAAATTTTGAAACACTTTTCATCGATCAAAGGAAAAAAAATAGAATGCAAAAGGTTGAACGACCGAAGACACTCAAAGAAAGCGCTCTTATGACACTTAGAGACGCCATCACCAGCAACACGTTAAAACCTGGTACACGTTTAGTGGAACGCACCCTTTGTGAAACCATGGGGGTCAGTCGAACAGTGGTACGAGAATGCATACGCCATTTAGAAAGTGAACATCTAGTAAAAGGCATTCCTAACTCAGGCTTTATCGTCGCCTCTATTAGTGACGAAGAGGCACGCGAAATCTATGAGATACGCGCCTTGCTTGAAGGTACTGCGGTAAAAGCGTGTTGTGAGGTCATTACCCCAGAAGTCATTAGCCAACTCTATGCCCTGCACGATGACATTGCGTTGCACCTTAGTAAAGACGACATAAAAACGGCTTTAAAACTCACCACCGCTTTCTATGAACTGATCTTCAAAACGGCCCACAAACACGTGGCTTGGGTGTTGGTTGAGCAACTGAATTCCAGAATCTCCAGATTAAGGGCCTACACCCTAAGCGCTAAGGGTCGAAAAATATCCGGACCAAAAGACCTATATGACATGGTGAAAGCGCTCGAAGATCATAACCCTGAGGCGGCTGTTGAAATATGTGAACGACATTTACGCGAAGCCTATGAAATAGCATCAACCATAGACAAAGGAAGTGACACATGAACAAAACACGATTCGAACTCGGTCTCGCTAAACGCAAAGCGACGTTAGGAAACGACTATGTTGAACGCAATTTAGAAAAAGCCGATGCCTTTAATCTCCCCTTTCAAGAAGCCATGACGGAATGGTGCTGGGGATTCGGGTGGGGCGATGAAACCATAGATGCTAAAACTCGATCCATGATGAATCTCACCATGATAGCGGCATTAGGCAAGATGGAAGAATGGGAACTTCATCTCAATGGCGCTGTGAATAATGGCGTCACCCTGGATGAAATCCGCGCGATTATTCATGCAATTGCAATCTACTGCGGCGTGCCACAAGGTGTTGAATGCTTTCGTATTGCTCGTACAGTGCTTACCGCAAGAGGCCTACTTAACGCAGACAATTCACAGTGAGGGAAAACGCGATGAAAGGTTATTGGATTGCTCACGTACTGGTTGAAGATGCAAATGCCTATCAAAATTACTTGGCCAGCGCTCCGGCGGCGTTGGCAGCATTTGGTGCAAAGATGTTATCCCGTGGTGAAGACTTCACTCTGCTGGAAGGTAACCTACCCACCCCTACCCGCGCTGTTGTGTTCGAGTTCGACAGTTATGAAACGGCATTAGCTTGTTATCACTCGGATGCTTATCAAGAGGCTCGCTCACATCGACTGAGCTGTGCTGACGCCACCATTTTGATCCTTAAGGGATTACCTCAAGCATAAATCTTTTGCCTGCAGTAACTCATACATAGGAGCACTTATAGCTACGAGTACTTCTTCCTAACTCGTTAGAGTTACTGCATCACATTCTTCTGTCTTTAAATAGCTTCAGACACTTTTGCCCTCCCATTGAAAAGTCAAACTGCGTCAAAAAAGGCAAAAAACTGCTTGACCATATCATGGTATACCATAATATGGTGTGTGCCGAGTGTGTTTTTTGATCAATTTTATTTCCTCCATTTTTCAAAACGAACACCCCAACGGCGACTAAAAACGACAACACATTAGGAATAGGAACATGAAGATGAACAAGACACTAAAGAGCAGCGCTATTGCGTTGACCTTGACAATGGCTTCTATGATAGCCAATGCAAACGACACTATGAGCTTCGTCAGCTGGGGTGGCTCCACCCAAGAAGCGCAACAAGAAGCTTGGGCAATACCTTTCTCAGCGATATCGAATATCAAGGTAATTCAGGATGGACCAACCGATTATGGTAAATTAAAAGCCATGGTTGAAAGTGGCAATGTGCAATGGGACTTAGTTGATGTGGAAGCCGACTTTGCCTACCGTGCAGCGGCAGAAGGTTTGTTGGAGCCACTGGATTTTTCCATTATCGATACCACAGACATTGATCCGCGCTTCGTTTCCGATTATGGCATCGGCTCTTTCTACTTTTCATTTGTTCTTGCTTATAACAAAAATAGCCTATCCAGTGAGCCCAGTTCTTGGGAAGCATTATTTGATCTTGACACATACCCTGGCAAACGCGCGCTTTACAAATGGCCAAGCCCTGGGGTTCTGGAAATGGCACTTATTGCCGATGGCGTAGAGCCTGAAAATCTTTATCCACTTGATCTAGACCGCGCTTTTGCGAAGCTGGATACCATCAAAGACAACATCATATGGTGGGGCGGCGGTGCTCAATCACAACAACTACTCGCCTCAGGTGAAGCCAGTATGGGGATGTTTTGGAATGGACGCATCTTCTCCCTACAAGAAGATGGCCTTCCTGTAGGAGTCAACTGGAAAGAAAACCTCGTTATGTCCGACTTTCTGGTCATCCCCAAAGGCGCGAAAAACAAAGACGCTGCAATGAAGTTTTTAGCCTATTCAACCAGCGCCCAAGGTCAAGCAGACTTTGCCTCATTGACTGCCTATTCACCCATCAACAAGAAGAGTGAAGAACTCATTGACTCTGGCTTAAACGCTTATCTACCAACCAGTTATACCAGCGATCAAGTATCATTGGATTACCAATACTGGGCAAAGAATGGACAGGAAATCAGTGCTCGTTGGAACACCTGGTTACTGAAATAACTTGCTACTAGTCACCCTGTATTCACTGACCACTGGACAAACTTAGGTTGTTCAGTGGCTTTTAAGGTAATCATTATGTCTGTACGTATCTATCGTCAAAAGTGGAAAGATGCCTCTCTTCTTCTGCCGATTATATTGTTTCTGGGGGTTTTCTTTCTGATTCCTCTGATCGGACTTCTTGTCCAGAGTGTCACCCAACCCCAGCTTGGTCTTACCAATTTTGCTGAACTACTGGCCACTTCTACTTACCTTAAAGTATTAGGCAACACCTTTTTGGTCGCCACTTTAGTGACAATATTTGCCGTATTATTAGGATTTCCTTTGGCATGGTGTATCACCTTATTCCCCAAAGGCTGGGGACGTTTCCTACTCAATGTTGTGCTGCTCTCCATGTGGACCAGTCTGCTCGCTCGCACCTACTCGTGGCTGGTGTTGTTACAATCCTCTGGCGTGCTGAATAAGATCTTAATGGGTCTGGGTATCATCGACCAACCTTTGCCGCTGGTTCATAATCTAGCTGGCGTCATCATTGGCATGACCTACATAATGATTCCATTCATTGTACTTCCCCTACAAGCCTCTATGAGCGCCATCGATCCTATGGTGTTGCAAGCCGCGTCAATCTGCGGAGCGTCTTCTCGTACGGTGTTTTTCAAGGTGTTCCTACCATTATGCAAGTCCGGCATTTTCTCCGGATCGTTAATGGTATTCGTCATGTCACTTGGCTATTACGTCACTCCTGCGTTACTCGGCGGCGTCAGTAATATGATGCTACCTGAGTTTATCGTTCAGCAGGTACAAAACTTCCTTAACTGGGGCATCGCTAGTGCTTCGGCATCGATTCTCATCGCTGTGACTTTGGTCTTGTTTTACCTCTACCTAAAAGTCCAAACCGAATCACCAACTTCATCAAATACCAAGGACTAATATGCTACTCACGCAACAATCGTTAGGATGGAAAATTAAGTCCGCCCTGTATTTTATAACGGGTTCTATTGCCGCCTTTTTGGCATTGCCCATTTTCTTCATCATCGCTCTGTCATTTGGTTCATCCCAATGGCTAGTTTTTCCACCACCGAGCTGGACCATCAAATGGTACGAGCGGTTTTTTAGTAACCCGCAATGGATTGAGTCCGCATTAACCAGCTTGCAAGTCGCCATCATCACCTCCATTTTGGCAACACTCATCGCTTTACCAGCTTCTTTTGCTCTGGTACGAGGAAAGTTCCCGGGGAGAGATTATCTTTATAGCTTGTTTACTTTGCCTATGATTGTCCCTGTGGTGATTATTGCAGTAGCAACCTACAGCATGTTTTTGAGCCTTGGACTCACGGGCACCTTAGTCGCTTTTGTTATCAGTCATGTGATCGTAGCGGTTCCGTTCGCCATGATTTCCATCATCAATTCACTTAAGTTGTTTGATCAGTCCATCGAAAATGCCGCTGTCATTTGCGGAGCTCATCGTTTACAAGCCATTTTAAAAGTCACCTTTCCATCCATTAAACCGGGCATTTTTGCTGGCGCCCTGTTTGCCTTCTTGGTGTCTTGGGACGAAGTGGTGATTAGCGTAATGATGGCCAGTCCTGAGTTGCAAACCTTGCCCGTGAAAATGTGGTCAACACTGCGCCAAGACCTCACTCCGGTAATTGCGGTGGCGTCTACATTACTGATTTTCTTATCCCTATTCATCATGCTTGCCGCTAACTTTTTACGTAAGCGCAGTCACTAGGCGAAGCATTAGGAGCTTTATTATGACGAGAGCAAAGCCTTCATCTCCTCTGGTTACCCTGAAATTACTGAATAAAAAATACGGTCAATTTACAGCGGTTAATGACATCAATTTAGAGATAGAAAAAGGAGAGTTTTTAACCTTTTTAGGTTCCAGTGGTTCGGGAAAAAGCACCACACTTTCTATGATCGCCGGATTTGAGTCGCCTTCCTCCGGCGACATTCTATTACATGATGATTCGTTGATTCCTGTCCCTTCCCATAAACGTGGCATTGGCATGGTATTTCAACACTACTCGCTGTTTCCACACATGAGTGTGCGTGACAATATTGGCTTCCCTCTGGACATTCGTAAGGTCCCTAAAACTGAGCGCAATAAAAAAGTGGATGAAATTCTGCAGCTTGTGCAGCTAAGCGACTTTGCTGATCGTCGACCCGCTATGTTGTCGGGCGGACAAAAACAACGCGTGGCCATCGCCCGCGCCCTAGTTTATGAACCAGAAATCCTCCTGATGGACGAACCGTTAGGCGCTTTGGATAAAAAGCTCCGTGAAGATTTACAAGACGAGTTACGCCAACTCCATAGACGACTTGGCATCACCATCATCTACGTCACGCACGATCAAGATGAAGCCATGCGTCTATCGGAACGCATCGCTATCTTTAAAGACGGTGAAATCGTCGGTCTTGGCTCAGGTACAGATCTCTATAACACACCACCTAATGCTTTTGTCGCCTCTTTCTTAGGCAATTCCAATTTTCTTAAAGTCCGCACTCAAGCCCATGATCAGGTTCTCTTCGAAGATCAAACCTTAAAACTTGGTAAGCAGGCTCAATCTGTAGCAGAACAAACGGATGTATTGCTAATGATTCGTCCTGAAAACATTCACGTACTCTCTAAAGAAGTTGCTGCCTTACAGCCACTTAATGAAGACGTAAATGAAATTACCGCCACGGTTGAGGAAACCGTCTTTCTAGGGGAGACCTACACCTGCTCTTTGGTAACGGCTTCAGGTCAACGTTTAATGGGCAAAGTCGTTGCTCGAGAACACTCGGAAGTCTCAGCGGGAACAGAAGTATGTGTTCGTTGGTCTGTCCAACACTCTTGTGTGTATGACAAATGGAGTGAGCAGGACATTATGAAAGCGAGTTAAACACTCATGATATAACTCGGTGTCAACTCATTGGGAGCATTTGCTCCCTTTTTTTGTTTTCGAAGCAGACAAATCCTTACCATAAGACGCTCACACCTTACGCCAATAAATCTAGCCTCACTATCACTTGGCAAAAAAAACCACGCAAAAGCGTGGCTAAATGGTTTAATTGAGTTAACCAGTGTTAATACTGCTGTCCAGGAATCCAATTCGTCCCCGCTAAAGGGACTCGCGCCATGGCTGCGGCTTCGACATTCAAGGCCACCAAATCTTCGGGCTCCAAATTTCGCAGATCATTTTTACCACATGCCCTTGCCAAGGTTTGTGCTTCCAAGGTTAAGACACGCAAATAATTCGCTAACCGATTACCCCCGGCCACCGGATCCAAACGCTTCATTAGTTCTGGATCCTGAGTAGATATACCGGCGGGATCCTTACCTTCTTGGTAGTCGTCGTAAAAACCGGCTGCCGAGCCAATTTTTTGGTAATCTTCTTCCCATTTCGGGTCATTACAACCCAAGGCCACCAAAGCAGCCGTTCCAATAGCCACAGCATCTGCGCCTAGCGCCATACACTTGGCTACATCCGCACCATTGCGTATGCCACCCGAGACAATTAACTGCACTTTACGGTGCATGCCCATTTCTTGCAGCGCTTGAACCGCTTGTGGAATGGCGGCTAATGTCGGAATACCAACGTGCTCAATAAAAACGTCTTGGGTCGCCGCGGTTCCACCTTGCATGCCGTCAACCACGATAACGTCTGCCCCTGCTTTCACAGCAAGTTTTACATCATAGTAAGTACGGGTTGCCCCCACTTTAATGTAAATTGGTACTTGCCAATCTGTGATCTCACGAAGCTCTTGAATCTTGATCGCCAAATCATCTGGGCCAGTCCAGTCAGGGTGACGACAGGCTGAACGCTGGTCAATCCCCTTTGGCAGGTTACGCATTTGGGCCACACGATCAGTGATCTTTTGACCTAACAACATACCGCCACCGCCGGGCTTAGCGCCTTGTCCCAAGACCACTTCGATGGCATCCGCTTTACGCAAATCATCTGGATTCATACCGTAACGGGATGGCAAATATTGATAAACTAACTTTTTCGACTGACCACGTTCTTCTGGCGTCATGCCACCATCACCCGTAGTGGTAGAGGTTCCAGCAATAGAGGCGCCTCGTCCCAACGCCTCTTTCGCATTGGCTGATAAAGCACCAAAGCTCATCCCTGCAATGGTCACAGGAATGTCCAGCTTAATGGGATTCTTAGCAAAGCGATCACCCAGCACAACGGAGGTATTGCAGGTTTCTCGATAGCCTTCCAAAGGATAACGCGACATACTCGCCCCCAAAAAAAGCAAGTCATCAAAGTGTGGCACTTTACGCTTGGCACCAAAGCCACGAATATCATAAATTCCTGTATTGGCCGCACGGCGTATTTCCGCCATGGTGGCACGGTCAAATGTGGCGGATTCTCTTAAGCTTGTATTGTAATTGGATTCGTTACTCATGCTTGTCACCTCTGTTATCTAGTATGCCGATGCGTTGTCAACTTTGAAGGTATAAAGCTGACGCGCCGAGCCATATCGCTTAAAAGAAGCAGGGTCTTCATCCACTCCTGCTTTAGCCAGTAGTCCGCTAAGTTCTTCAAGATGTTCTGGTCGCATTTCTTTTTGAATGCAATCCGCGCCAAGTGATTTCACTTCACCTTTAACGTAAATATGCACTTCATAAAGCGAGTCACCCAAGGCTTCACCCGCATCGCCACACACTACAAGAGAACCAGATTGCCCCATAAAACAACTCATGTGGCCCACACTGCCTTTGACAACTATGTCCACACCTTTCATGGAAATACCACAACGGGCCCCGGCATTGCCTTCAATGACCAACAAACCGCCTTGCGCGGTCGCGCCAGCAGCTTGTGATGCGTCACCTTTCACACGTACCACGCCTGACATCATATTCTCCGCCAGACCTTGGCCGGCATTACCATGAACCGTGACACTGGCTGTTTTGTTCATGCCAGCACAGAAGTAACCAGCATGACCGTGGATATCGACCTGCAAATCCGCGTCTAAACCAACGGCAATATTGTGATCTCCCTTGGAATTGGTAACGCGCCATTCTTTTTCAGTAAGAGAGGTCTGTTGAGCATGCAGGGCCTGGTTAAGTTCACGAATGCTGCTGGTGGCTAAATCAAATGTTTTCATGTTATTCCCCTACTACTTGCGTTCCCAAATGTAGAATCTTGCTGGCTCTGGTTCCCACACTGTGGCATTTTCAACACCAGGCAATGAAGCCAAAGCTTGGTACTCAGAGGCCATCGCCACATAGTCTTCTGTTTCCGCTAATACCGCAGGTTTACAGGCAATAGGATCACGCATTACGGCAAAACCATCTTTGGTACCTATGGTGAAAGTGAAAAAGCCATCTAGATCTTTCAACGCATTTTCTAGCGCAACTTTTAACGAATCACCCTTATTCAGTCGCCACGTTAGGTAACCAGCTGCGACCTCAGAATCATTTTCGGTTTCAAATGTGATACCTTCGCGCTTCAATTTATCGCGCAGGCGGTTGTGGTTCGACAATGAGCCGTTATGCACCAGACATAGATCGGATCCAGTAGAAAAAGGATGGCTACCCTCCATCGTCACTGCCGACTCGGTAGCCATGCGAGTATGGCCAATAATATGACTGCCTTTCATACCCTCTAAGTTAAATTTCGCAGCAATGTTTTCCGGCAGCCCAACTTCTTTTAGAATTTCAATCGATTGGCCCGCACTCAAAATCAACACATCCTTAGCATTTTCAGCAAACCAATCACGAACGCTTATTTCCGTTGCTTTCACTTTCAGCACCGCCACATTAGCGTTCTGCATCCAGTCCACTTCACAAGCCAATGCCGTGGCCAATTGATCTGCAAGACCAGCCCAATCAAAAGAGTCACTTGGATGACGTAAGGTTAACTTCACCCAATCAGAGGCAACATCATCACCATAAATTGCAAAACCTGCACTGTCCGGACCACGATCCGTCATCGCGACCAACATGGGCTCAAAAAGCGCACCCAATTTGCCTTCATATTTATCGTTTTTCAGATAAAGACCCACTATTCCACACATGGCAGAAACCTCTGTTTAATTAAATTATCCTGCTAACAGATAGCAATTAGAAAAATTCTGAGTAGTGTTTGAGTTCCCAATCAGAAACATGGCGTAAATATTCGCCCCACTCGGCACGCTTAACTTTCACAAACTCTTCGACAATGTCACGCCCCATTGCTTCAACAAAAACCGTGTCTTTCTCAAGCTCATCAAGGGCATCTCCTAGGGTCTGCGGGAGAATGGAAATGTTTTTCGCAATAATGTCTTCAAGGGTTAAATCGTATAGGTTGATATTCATTGGTTCACCGGGATCAAGCTCACGCTCAATGCCATCTAAACCCGCCGCAATCAAAGCAGCATGAACAAGGTAGGGGTTACAACCTGAGTCAGGTAAACGGAATTCTAAGCGACCATATGGCACACGGATTAAAGCAGAGCGGTTATTATCACCATAACACTCATAAGCTGGCGCCCAAGTTGCCCCAGAACTATTACCCCCAACCACCAAGCGCTTGTATGAGTTCACTGTTGGCGCTGCAAAGGCACAAATTGCCTTGGCATGAGCAAGAATACCGGCCGTAAAGTGATAAGCCATTTTTGATAGCCCCATACCATGCTTATCACTGTCATCACCAAACAAATTTTTACCAGATTCATCTGTGATGGATAAATGGAAGTGCATACCATTGCCTGTTTTGTCCGCTGCAGGTTTTGGCATAAAGGAACAAATGATGCCCATATCATTGGCAATCTCACCCGCGGCCATACGAACAAAAGTAAAACGATCCGCGGACTCAAGAGCATCACTGTAGGTATAATTGATTTCAAACTGACCATTCGCATCTTCGTGGTCTATTTGATAAACATCAAAATCAACCGCTTGAAGCGCTTCCACTAATCGCTCCAAAAATTCTCGTGAGCGCGACAATCCTTTATAGTCATAACATGGCTTGTCTAGGGTATCCGATGAATCCACCGGAAGTAATTGCCCACTTTCTCCCTTTTTAAATAAATAAAACTCTGGCTCCAATCCGGTGTTCAGTGTCCAACCTTTTTCCTCCAAACGCGCCAATTGTTTTTTTAGCACTACGCGCGAGCAGTATGGATGAGGGGCGTTATTGACATAACCATCACAAGCGAGACGCGCATAACCTGGCTGCCAAGGAACAATACTCAAGGTTGCAAGATCTCCACGAGCGAGAAAATCAGGACCATGAGGCTCCATCGCCAGTCCTGTAACCGCAAAGCCGGCAAAACCAGCGCCTTCTTCAACCACATCAAAAATGTTTTTTGCCGGTACCGATTTAGTTTTGGCCACACCATGAATGTCAACAAACTGAGCAAGTACATACTTGATTTTGTTTGCTTCTAAAAAACTTGTGACTTCGTTATATTGCATTACATTACTCCTAAGTTAATTTGGACAACTTATGGAACATCCAAAGCAAGCGATTGTTATCTTATTCGCTAGAAAAATTCCTAAAGGGAAATTATTATTCCTTACAAGAAAGCAAATATCTTGCCACGACATTCTCTTTAAGTAAATTTATTTTCCTAAAAAGAAATAAGCCTATGCCAACTAGGCTATGGCTCAAAAAAAAGCTGCTACAATGGGCACACGAAGAATAAGGGTTTTAAGAAAATGACAAGCGATGCACCATCAAGACACATAAAAGCACTTAAAGAGGGCGAAATTAGCCAAGAAAGAGAACAATCCCCTCGCTTGAAATTGGAAGACTATATTGCCATGCAAGTAAAACGTAAGCGGATGGCTCAAAATCTGAAAATTGCCGATGTCGCCCGTATAGCAAAGCTCAGTCAAGGCATGGTAAGCAAAATAGAAAACGCGCAAGTATCGACTAGCTTAGATACCCTTGGACGTTTATGTGATGCGATTGGCCTATCTATTTCACAACTCTTTGCCGACTATGACCGTCCCGAAGGAGGGGCGCAACACACAAAAGCAGGCCAAGGAATGGAAGTAGTAAGAAGAGGAACAGAAAAAGGACATACTTACCATCTACTGAATTACACTCGCGGTGAAACTCAGATTGTTGAGCCTTTTCTCATCACGATGGACGATGCAAGCGAAATATTCCCAACATTTTCCCATCCCGGTCAGGAGTTTATTTATATTCTAGAAGGGGAGATCATGTATCGTCATGGTAATAAGCTTTACCACATGGAAAAAGGGGATTCTTTATCTTTCGATTCCAGCATTCCACACGGGCCAGAAGAATTGCTTGAAGTACCTATCAAACTGTTATCTTTTATCACTCACAGTAACGATATATAGTAACCTAATACATCAAGCTATGACTCCTATCTGCATACTATCTACTTGAGTTTAGGGTCTATCCTGCCCTAATTAGGGGTACATCTAACTCTACTAGGGCTTGACTTTCAATTAAATATATATGAAATTTCACATATATTATTTATCACATATTTAAACTATGACGCCCTTAGCTTTTTATAAATGTTTGGCTGACGACACTCGCTTAAAGACCTTATTACTGATTTCTCAGACAGGTGAAGCCTGCGTTTGTGATCTACAAGAAGCCTTACAATTAGACCAACCCAAAACCTCACGCCACCTTGCAGAACTACGTAAATGTGGAATTTTGCAGGATCAACGCCGAGGCAAATGGGTGTATTACCAGATTCATGAGCAGCTACCGGAGTGGGCAAAACAAGTCATTCAGGACACAGCTCAACACAACCCTGACTATTATCAGCAAGCCTTAGATATTTTAAAAACATGCCAAACGGCATCCAACCATTGTTGCTAACCATGAGGTTGATATGAAAATTTTGTACATCTGCACTCACAATCGTTGTCGCAGTATTTTGTCTGAAGCCATTACCAATGGCATGTCAGGCAATCTGATCGAAGCCAAAAGCGCTGGCAGCCAACCTGTGGGTGAAGTGCATCCCTTATCCATAAAATATTTACAACAAGCAGGCTATTCAACTGAGCATCTACAAAGCCAGTCGTGGGATGACTTTGAAGATTTCGCTCCTGATTTGGTCATTACCGTATGTGACTCAGCGGCTGGTGAAACCTGCCCAGTTTACTTTGGTAAGAGTTTAAAAATGCATTGGGGACTGACTGATCCTTCCAAACTGGAAGCAAATGAAGAGCACAAGCAGCAAGCTTTTATGGCCTGCATTAAGACCATTGAAGAGAGGGTCGCACAACTAAAGGTCTTGGCCTCTCGCCAATTGGATAAAAATCAGTTGAAATTTGAACTTGAGATATTGGGAGCCCAATAATGAGTCTGCAAGATAATTCGCTACCAAATGTCGACATAGAGCAGTTTCACGTCCCTCATCACGATCAATTACAGGTTCAACCCAGCACTCACAAACCGCGCATTTTATTGCTTTATGGTTCCTTGCGAGAGCGCTCTTACAGTCGCTTAGTCGTGGAAGAAAGCGCGCGTATACTCACGGCGATGGGCGCTGAAACGCGTATTTTTAACCCAACTGGGCTACCGCAAACTGACACTGAAGACGAACATAACCCCAAGGTAAAAGAACTGAGGGAGCTCATGATGTGGTCAGAAGGGCAAGTCTGGTGCTCTCCTGAGCGTCACGGTTCGATGAGCAGCATTTTCAAAAGCCAGATCGACTGGGTGCCATTAAGCCTTGGCGGTGTCAGACCAACACAAGGGAAAACCTTAGCGGTCATGCAAGTGTGCGGCGGCTCTCAATCTTTCAACACAGTCAATCAAATGCGTATCTTAGGTCGTTGGATGCGTATGGTGACCATTCCCAATCAATCTTCTGTCGCAAAAGCTTTCCTAGAGTTTGCAGAAGATGGTCGTATGAAACCGTCGCCTTACTACAACCGCATTGTAGACGTAATGGAAGAGCTGATGAAATTCACCCTACTGCTTAGAGACAACAAAAAGGTATTTGTCGATCGCTATTCAGAGCGCGTTGAAAGTGCTGAAGAATTGAGCAAAAGAGTCAACCAGAAATCCATTTAACGCATTATTAGGACAAGATATGGGATTATTTGAACGTTATTTAACTGTCTGGGTTGGACTGGCAATCCTAGTCGGCATGCTATTGGGTAGCCTTATTCCGAACACCTTTGCAGTCATTGCCAGCATGGAATACGCCAAGGTCAACTTGGTCATCGCCGTACTGATCTGGCTGATGATTTACCCTATGATGGTGCAAGTAGACTTTTCGGCCATCAAAAATGTCGGTAAACAAACCAAAGGCTTGTCCTTAACTATAGTCATAAACTGGTTAGTGAAACCTTTTTCGATGGCTTTATTAGGCTGGTTGTTTTTCAAAGGCTTATTTGCAGATTGGGTCGATCCCCAAACCGCCAACGAATACATTGCCGGTATGATTTTACTCGGCGTGGCACCTTGTACGGCCATGGTCTTTGTCTGGAGCCAACTCACCAAAGGCGACGCTAATTACACTCTCATTCAGGTGTCAATCAACGATGTCATTATGATTTTCGCCTTTGCTCCGATTGCAGGTTTCCTACTTGGCGCAACCGACATTCATGTGCCATGGGACACATTACTGGCTTCTGTGGTGCTCTATGTACTGATTCCATTGATTGCGGGGGCCATCACACGTAAAAGGTTGGACAAAGCCAACGATCACTCCCAATTAAATGGCTTTCTTAGCAAGATGAAGCCTTGGTCTATCATAGGTCTCATCGCAACTGTGGTGCTCTTATTTGGCTTTCAATCAGAAACCATTCTAGCCAAACCTCAAGCCATTCTATTAATCGCCATTCCATTGCTGATTCAAACCTATGGCATTTTTGCCATCGCCTATTGGTTGGCAAAAAAATTCAAATTACCCCACAAAGAAGCGGCACCGGCCAGTTTGATTGGTACCTCTAATTTCTTTGAATTGGCCGTCGCAGTGGCGATTTCTTTGTTTGGTCTGCAATCTGGTGCGGCCTTAGCGACAGTCGTCGGTGTGTTGGTCGAAGTACCAGTGATGTTGTCCTTGGTTTGGTTTGCCAATCGCACCCGACATTGGTTTGCATAAAGTGGTTTTAAAAAGGCAATTCGCGCAAGACTCTACACTGTAGGCAAAGCATTCTTAAACATAGACCTCTAAAAGAGCAGAAACATTTTTACTCTTTTAGAGGATCACCTTGGTATTATCAATACCTCTCAGACTTGGATGTTATGCACCTTTGGCCTGATATTTGTGAACCAGCCCCTGAATAGCAAGCACATAACCTTGCACCCCCATTCCTACCACTATGCCGCTGGCGACTGGGGAAACGTAGGAATGGTGACGAAAAGACTCACGAGCATGAACATTCGAGATATGCACTTCCATCACAGGAACATCCGCTCCCTTGATGGCATCATGAAGTGCTATGGAGGTATGAGTATAGGCCCCCGGATTAAACACCACACCTAATAATTCACCCGACTTCACTTTCTGACCAGCCTGATGAATCCAGTCTATTAGAGCACCTTCATGGTTAGACTGGTGACATTCTACTTGATAACCCAAAGCCGCTGCCGCTTGCTCACACATTTGTTCAACATCCGCTAGGGTTTCATAACCATATTGCGCAGGCTCACGGGTTCCTAACAAATTTAAATTTGGACCATTAAGCACCATGATGCTTGCCATATTTTACTCCTAAACATTGGCCCCAACTTTGGAGCTCGCCATTAACTAACTGCCATAAAGCGTAACAATAAACTTAATGTCAGAAACGATAACACAGTTGTGAACAATAAAGTGCTGGCACAAAAACTTCGTTCGCCATATTCACCACAAATAATGGGATAAGTACTGAACATTGGCATAGCCGCAAACAGGATGACCGACCATTTTAAGCTTTGCGCCATATTCGGTGTGAAATTGAGTAATAACACCACCAGCAAGGGAAAGATCAATAATTTCCCTATTGCGACCAGCAAAATAGGAGAAAACTGACCTTTAATAGACACTCCCACCAAGGCACCACCAATCACCACCAAAGCCGTAGGCGCAGCTCCCGCCGCCAAAAATTCAAGACTTTGCTGGGCAAAGCTTGGCATTGGCAAATCAAACAGGGAAAACACCAAACCTGCACTTAAAGCAATGAGCAAAGGATTACCGACAATGCGCTTGCTAACCACTCGCCATAAGCCCACAGAGTGATGTTTTTGACTTCTCTTTTGATGCCCCACCAGAGTTTCGATAAAAATCAAACAAACGGGCAGCAGTATTATATTTTCCACCATCAGAGCCATTGCAAAGGCTTGTGTCATAGGTTCATCAAAAAACTGCAGTAATACCGGAAAACCGATAAAGGCGCTGTTTGACATGGTCGCCCCAACGCCCATCACACCACTGCGAATCCAGTTCTGACGCAGCATTTTTGCTGCGATCAACACAGTGATAAAAAAAGAACCTATGCCGCCCAAGGCATACACCAGCATATAGCTAGGATGAAACACCTCATGTATGTCCATCACAGACAAGTTGACAAAAATCAGGGCAGGCAATGCCAGATAAAGCACAAAACGGCTCAAACCAGATAACGCCTCGCTGGCGATTAAACCAAAGCGAACCGCCAGAAAACCAATAAGAACTAATAAAAAAATCGGTGCCGTTACCTCTAACACCACTTCCATAGCAATCCGCCTTAGTTAACTAGAAAATTCGATTGGGATAAAACATGATTACTGATGTAAATTACTTATCTCAGGATTCATTTTTGATATAGTCTCTTAAAACTATAAGATTTGAGGGTTCTATGGAAGCATCCATTCCAAACTTAAGGCACCTACGCGTGTTTTTGGCGGTGACCGAACTAAAGAGCATTACTCGCGCTTCAGACAGTATCTTTCTGTCACAACCAGCGATTACTCAGGCCATTGCTAAATTAGAATCCTCCCTAGGCACCTTGCTGTTTGAACGTCATTCAGACGGCATGTACCCAACCGCCTCAGGGGAAATTTGGCAAAAACGCGTCAGCCGCGCCATTAATCATATTCAAACAGCCACCCAGGACATAGTGAAAGATAACAAAGACACGGCACCCAAAAACCTAGTCGCTCTCATCAGCACCACCCAGTTACGTGCCTTAGTGGCAGTCAGTGAAGCGCAAAACTTCAGTATTGCTAGCCGTAATTTAGCTGTGTCTCAATCTTCTGTACATCGTGCCGCCAGGGACCTAGAACGTTTACTGGGTGTGACCCTTTTTGAAAAGAACAGTCTCGGCACGAGCGCCACCAAAGCTGCACAAACACTGGCTAAAGCCACCAAATTAGCTTTCAGTGAATTACGCCAGGGCATACACGAGATCAACGCCTTGCAATTTAAAGACGTGAGCACCATCACCATCGGCAGCATGCCATTGGCACGTATGACCATTTTACCCAAATCCATTTTGCGATTTAATGAACGACATCCAGATGTCAATATTAAAGTAACAGAAGGGCCTTATAGCGATTTACTTCACCATTTACGTCAAGGTGATATTGATATCATTTTGGGCGCCTTACGCTATCCATCACCGGCGGATGATGTGATTCAAGAAGAGCTTTGGTCACCCCCTTTGTCCATCATTGCTCGTAAAGATCATCCGTTACTTCAACACCAGCAGATCGACGCCCAACAATTGGCACAATATTCTTGGGTCGTACCCACAGAAGGCACACCGACTCGACAAGCCTTTGAAGACATTTTCGCTGATGCCAAGATTCCTTTACCAGCACGCTTGGTAGAGTCCAGTTCACAAATTTTAATCCGTGAATTATTGTTGGAAAGTGACCGTCTAACCCTAATGTCTGCACATCAAGTGGAGCGAGAAATTAATATTGAATTACTCAGCGTCATTCCTTTTCCATTAGAACATACGCGTCGTCCAATCGGACTATGTGTGCGAAAAAGCTGGCTTCCAACCCTCACACAGTCTCATTTTTTAAGCCTACTAAGGGAGATATCGGAGCAAGTACGTTAAGTCTTTTGAATTTAGCATTGCAAAAAACGAATAGCATAAGCGCTTTATGGATTACCCCTTATAAAAGTCCAGTGCTAGATTGTCTAGCAAAACAATAAACCTTCTTCCCATTAGGAGTAAATCAATGAGAATTTGTATTGCAGGTGCCTCAGGCGCTTTTGGTATGAAACACATGGACGCCATCGCAGCGATTGAAGGCGCAGAAGTCACTTCCGTTGTGGGAACTAAAATCGATACCATTAAAGCTTTCGCTGAAGAACGCGGTGTCGCACACTACACAACAGACCTTGCCGAAAGTCTTGCCCGTGATGACGTAGACGCTGTCATTCTTGCTACCCCTACCCAAATGCATGCAGCACAAACCATCCAATGCCTTGAAGCTGGCAAGCATGTGATGTCTGAAATTCCTATGGCAGACAATATTGAAGACGCGCGTAAAGTCGTCGACATCAAAAACGAAACCGGGTTGGTGGCTATGGCCGGTCATACCCGTCGCTTCAACCCTTCTCATCAGTGGATTCATAATAAAGTACAAGCGGGTGAACTCAAGATCCAACAAATGGATGTACAAACCTACTTTTTCCGCCGTTCCAATAAAAACGCCTTGGGCAAACCTCGTTCTTGGACAGATCATTTACTATGGCACCATGCTTGTCATACGGTGGATTTGTTCCAATATCAAACGGGCGAGACAGCAACTAAAGTGCAGGCCATGCAAGGGCCTATTCATCCTGAATTAGGCATTGCCATGGACATGAGCATAGGTATGAAGGTGGCAAATGGGGCCATTTGTACCTTGTCATTGTCATTCAATAACGATGGCCCATTTGGTACTTTCTTCCGTTACATTTGTGATAATGGCACTTATCTTGCGCGTTATGACGATTTATATGATGGCAATGACAATAAGATTGATCTCAGTGGCGTGGCCGTATCCAACAATGGTATTGAGTTACAAGATCGTGAATTCATTGCCGCTATTCAAGAAGGTCGTGCTCCAAATGCCTGTGTAACCCAAGCCATTGATGCTATGGAAACTTTGCACAAATTAGAGCAATGTCTGGACGACTAACTTTGGGGAAGTACAAATAAACCCCTTTGCCACCAACAGGAAGCCATGGCTTCCTGTTTTTGTTATTGTCTCACCATGATGATTAAGGACTAAAAAGGACATCTTATGTCAAAACATCCGCACCTATCCGACCCGAGTATTGGCCTTGGTTGCATGAACTTATCTCATGCTTATGGCTCACCCGTTCCTCATGAAGAAGCCGTAAAAGCATTACAAGCAGCATTTGACATGGGCTATCGTCATTTTGATACGGCAACTTTATACGGCGGAGGGAAAAATGAGCTGTTGGTAGGTGAGGCTTTAAAAGAGCGTCGCAACGAATTCTTCCTTGCCAGCAAGTGTGGTATGGCCATGGTGGATGGGAAAAAAACCATCAATGGCCGCCCTGAAAATATTCGCCAACAATGTGAAGACAGCTTGCAGCGTCTGCAAACCGATTACATAGACCTTTACTATTTACATCGTCTGGACCCAGAAGTTGCCATAGAAGAGAGTGTGGGAACCTTGGGGGATCTGGTTAAAGAAGGCAAAATTGGCTCAGTCGGCTTATCTGAAGTGTCAGCCGATACATTAAAAAAGGCACACAGTGAATTCCCCATTACCGCCTTACAATCTGAATACTCCTTGTGGACACGAAACCCAGAAATCGCCACCTTAGCGACTTGTAATGAATTGGATATCCACTTTGTGGCATTTAGTCCATTAGCGCGTGGCTTTCTAACAGGTTCGTTGATGGATGCTTCTCAACTAGAAGCAAAAGACATACGTAATAATATGCCTCGTTTCCAGACAGAACATTATGAACACAATTTAGCATTGCTTAATGATTATCTTTCTTTAGCGAAAGACATAGGCTGCACACCAGCGCAATTGGCTTTAGCTTGGTTAAAAGGAAAAGGCAATAATATTGTCCCAATTCCCGGTACTCGTTCGGTACAACATATGAAGGACAATCTAGAAGCTGGACAGTTAATATTGGACAAACAGCAAATGGCTTTACTAGACAATATGATCAACCAAAAAAACGTATCAGGTCCTCGCTATAATGCAGCTCAGCAAAAAGAGATTGATACCGAAGAATTTTAATTACACTCTCCGCCCGGCTGCTTATTTTAGAAGCTGGGCAACAGCTTCCCACACTAAATTAAATCCAAAAAAAATCAATTAGTTGAAACAAAACAACTGAATTTTGTTACCTACTTGATGATTGCGAATACATTTCTCTACTTAGCATTTCACTCCCTTACGGTTTCAGTACGATAAGACCAAATAAGTTTTATACTATGAAAGTTATAGTTTTTTTTAATATGTAGGAATAAACTTACAAGTCTGTAGTTTAGACTTCATACAAGAATGTTTAATTTTCAGCACATTCGAATAATGGATAGCAAGGAGAAGTGTTGTTATGTTTTTTAACAAAGCTAAAAATGAAAAATTATCATCAGAGAAAAATTCCTTCTCTGAAAATGTGGCCTTTATTTCAGCAATGAACAAATTCTGTGCCACCATATGTTTCCTTCCAGATGGCACCATCATCGAAGCAAACCAACACTTTCTCAACGCAGTGGGCTACAGTTTAGACGAAGTAAAAGGTCAAAAACACAGGATGTTTTGTCCAGAAGATGTGGCTAACAGTGTGGAATATCAAAACTTCTGGCCTCAACTTGCTGCTGGACACTGTCAGCAAGGAAGCTTTCATCGCATTAAAAAGAATGGCGATGACCTTTGGATAGAGGCGACATACTTTCCCATCGAGCAAGATGGCAAGATAGTGAAAGTGGTCAAAATCGCTTCCGATATAACCGCAGCAAAACACGCTGCAGACAGTCACAAAGCGGTATATGATGCCATCAATCGTTCTAGCGCGACCATAGAGTTTGAGAAAGACGGCACCATCATCACAGCAAACGATAACTTTTTAAAAACTATGGGCATCAATACAGTACAAGACATCATAGGCACGCACCATAGACAATTTTGTAAAGAAGACTTTTACCAAAAAAATCCAAATTTTTGGCAGGAGTTAGCCAGTGGTGACTTTAAATCAGGTCGTTTTGAGCGCGTCAATAAACAGGGTGAAACAATCTGGTTAGAAGCCACTTACAATCCTATTTTTGACGACAATGGTAAGGTCATCAAGGTATTAAAAGTCGCTTCTGACATTACGGCTCGAATTAACGAACAATTAGCGATTCAACATGCCGCTGAAGTGGCACATTCTACCTCAGTAGAAACCGCACAAGTATCAGAAAATGGTGCACGTATTTTACAACGCACAGTGGAAGCCTCGAACCAGATTGTCAGTGACATTGATGCGTCGACCAAACTGATCGAGAGCCTGAATCATCAATCCGAAGAAATTGCTAAGATAGTTACCACCATTGGTTCTATCGCTGATCAAACCAACTTATTGGCTCTAAATGCGGCGATTGAGGCAGCTCGCGCCGGCGAACAAGGCCGAGGTTTTGCGGTGGTTGCCGATGAAGTTCGTACCTTGGCTGCACGCACCAGTACTTCTACAGTAGAAATCGAAACTATGGTCGCACAGAACAGCGACTTAACTCGTCAGGCCAAAGCCAGTATGAATAAAGTCAGTGAACGATCAGACGAAAGCTCAAGGCTTATTGAAGAAGCAGCAGGTATCATTCAAGAAATTTTAACTGGCGCAGAACACGTAGCAGGAACTGTCAACAAATTACTCAACGAAAACCGAGACTGATCAAAGCATAATAATTTGTCTTGGGATAATGAAAAACACCATCATAGACCATGATGGTGTTTTTCTAGCTTTTAAACTAATAGCCTAGATCTATTTAGCAGGCATCTCGTGTTCAAGCAATAATACGCCAGCCCCGGTATTGGAAATAGGCGCATGATAATTACGATGCAATTCGGTCACTTTTCCTCTTAGTACGCCACGCATCGCAATCCACATATTGAGCTCAACGGTCTGCGCACCACCAATTTTAACCAAATCGAGATTAGAGTATGTAGTCAGCTCTTCTGGCGTATCCACAAGCTTATCCATGCACTCAATATCAAACTGTCTGTTCAAGGTACCAGCCGCCTCACCATCCAATTGATGAGATAAACCACCCGTCCCAAAAATAGCGACTTTCATATCTGAATCAAAAGACTCAATGGCCTTACCAATTGCTTGCCCTAAAGCATAACAACGCTTAGGTTGTGGCATTGGATGTTGCTCACAATTGATACAAACCGGGATCACTTTTACATGGCCATATTCATTACCTGGCCACATCAAACTGAGAGGCACAGTTAAACCGTGATCCACCTTCATTTCTTGGCAAATGGTCATATCAAAACCATCTTCCACTAGGCTGTTGGCAATATGCCAAGACAACTCAGACTCTCCCGTTACTGGAGGAATGGTCGCGATACCCCAACCCTCATCTGAATTGTGATATTCATCCGCCACGCCAATCGCAAAGGTCGGTTTTTTATCAATAAAAAACTCTAAACCGTGGTCATTATAAAAAAGCACAATCACATCAGGTTTTTTCTCATTTAGCCATTTACGCACTGGCGGGTAACCATCAAAGAAAGGCTTCCAATAAGGTGTTTCCTCAGCTTTATTTGCCATTGCATTGGCAATTGCAGGAATATGAGACGTTGTTACTGCACCAATAATATTCGCCATTATACTTCTCCTGAGCCACGTTTTTCCAACATGGCCTTGAACTCATCGACACTCATACCAGTTTGAATGGCGCCAATATCTTGCATGTTAAGTTTTAACAAACCTGCAAACTTAGCCACATAATAAATGCTACCGCCTTGTTGTAAGAGTCCAATGATGTCTCGCTCATGAATGGCCTTAATCTGTGCTTCCGTTAAACCAAATTTGGCACAATAAGCATCTGGGTCTTTTTTAAACTCGTCACGGGCCGATTGCTCATTAAACGAGTAACACATTTTGTTCAACCCATAGCCTTTCTTAGCCATTTTACCGTCAAACAGATAAGTGCCTGGAATTTCTTGTGTGTCATTTGCTGCCATAGTCAGCCTCTCTTTATTCTGTTACGCTTTTTTAGCTCAGTCTTGCCAATACAAACGCATTGGATTATCCACCAGCAAAGCCTGTTGCAACTCTTTTGTAGGTGCGATCAACGGAATCACATCCACAAGATGACCATCGTCTGGAACGTGCGTTTTCATATTAGGATGTGGCCAATCCGTTCCCCACAACACACGCTCAGGAAAGGTTTCAACTAAACGATGAGCAAAAGGTACCACATCACTATAATCTGGTGCCTGCAAGGTCAAACGCTCAGGGCAGCTGACCTTACACCATACATTGTCGTTGTCCGCCATGAAATCAATAAAACGTTGAAAGTCAGGATGCTCCACCCCTTTCTCAACATCAGGACGTCCCATGTGATCGACCACAATTGTGGTATTGAGCGCTTTTAAAAACGGAATCAGATCTTCAAGATCAGGCGCTTCAAAATACACTACAATGTGCCAACCGAATGAACGAATTTTATCAGCGATGGAAAAGAAGACCTCCCGAGGAGTGCTATCCACTAAACGTTTCACAAAATTAAAACGTACCCCTCTTACACCCGCTGCGTGCATTTTTTCCAGTTCTTCGTGGGTAATTGTGTCGTCAACAAAAGCAACGCCTCGTGCCAACTCTCCTGCAGTGTCCAAAGCATCCAGCAAAGCAGAATTATCCGTACTATGACAAGACGCTTGCACAATCACATTGCGCGAGAAACCAAGGTGATCGCGCAGGGCAAACAATTGCTCTTTTGACGCATCACAAGGTGTGTATTTACGCTTTGGATGATAAGGAAATTTCTCGGCTGGGCCGAACACGTGACAGTGTGCATCTACTGCCCCAGCAGGCGCTTTATATTTGGGCTTGCTTGGGTTTGGATGAAATGGAAGATAATCTTTATCCATCATAATTCAGTTGCCTTATTATATTTGTTCAATAACTTGTCTTGCTCATTTTCAACGCTCGGCCTTTTAGGCAGACTTGTTATTAGCGTGAGCAAACACCTGACCATCAAAGAGTTTTCTGGCAGTACGTAGAATCGCCGCCGTCTCCAACTCCCCTTGGGCGTTCTTATCTAAAATCACAGTCATGGCACCAATCGGATGTTCAACGTCCAAAGACAATTGCTCACCATCAGTGTAATGCGCCACTTCATTTGCAGGAGAACCGGGCAAAATCGCTGCTGTGGCTACACTGACGGCACCCAAAACGCCAATCGAAGCATGACAACGGTGAGGAATAAAGGTTCGAGTTGAAATGGCACCGCCTTGCATTGGCTTACTCACCATGGTCATTTTGGGAACCGACTTATCTTTCACATCGCCCAAATTCATGCGCGGCCCCAGCTGCAAACGAATGGATTCCAACTTAGCTCTTAATTCCTCGTTGGCTTCCAGTTCTTCTCTGGATTCCGTACCTTTAATCCCCATATCGGCGGCCTTTAACACCACCACGGGCATACCATTATCGATACAAGTCACTGATACGCCATCGACTTCATCGACCACATTACCGGTCGGCAATAAAGCCCCACAAGTAGAGCCTGCAGTATCTTGAAAAACAATAGGCACTGGCGCGGAATAACCGGGAACCCCATCGATACGAGCATCTCCTTGGTACTCTACTTGCCCCGCTCTTACTTGGACACGAGCGACTGCCACCTGTTGCGTATTTTCCATGAAAATACGTACCGAAGTCTCACCCTCTTGGGCGTTAACTAAGCCACGTTCAATGGCAAAAGGCCCGACACCAGCCAAAATATTGCCGCAATTTTGTGCATCAGTCACCACAGCTTGATCGACAAAAACCTGCAGAAACAAGTATTCCACGTCCACATCATCACGCTGAGCTTTTTTCACAATCGCAACTTTGGACGCCAGAGGATCAGCACCGCCAATACCATCAATTTGTCTGTCGTCAGGAGAGCCCATCAAACGTAACAATAGGGCATCTCGCTCCGCCACATTATTCGGTAGGTCATCAGCAAGGAAATAGGCTCCTTTGGAAGTGCCACCCCGCATCCACATGCAAGCAATGCCTTGGTTAGACATACTTCAACCCTTTCTCTTTTAAACGTGGGCGCATGTTGTAAATGTCTAAGCCCAGTTCACCATTGGCCATGCGTACTCGTTTGGCTTCTTCATTGGCCATTCGAGCGCGCGCCAGCTCCAAGACTTCTGCTGCTTTTTCACGACGAACCACTACAACACCATCGTCATCCGCGACAATCACGTCTCCTGCATGCACGGTTTCATCCGCGCAAACAATCGACACGTTTACTGAACCTAGCGTTTCTTTAATGGTGCCCTCAGAGAAAATGGCTTTTGACCAAACTGGAAAGTCCATTTGACGTAAATCACGAGTATCACGTACACCACCATCAATCACCAAGCCAACTACACCACGAGCTTGTGCCGAGGTGGCTAAGAGATCACCAAAAAAACCATGATTAGAAGGCGATGTTGGTGCAAACACCATAACATCACCCGCCTGACATTGCTCTATGGCCACATGCATCATCCAGTTATCACCCGCTGCACCAGAAATGGTAATGGCAGAACCGGCAATGGTTTTATCCATTTGAATCGGACGCATATAGTGCGCTAACAGACCAACTCGACCTTGTGACTCATGAATGGTCGCAACACCACATTCCGCCAAGCCATCAATCACAGCTTGATCGGCACGCTCGATATGTTGAACTACGATATTTTCTCGCATGGTTAACCCCTTATGCTTTCAGACGGCTGAACACGCGTCGCGCATTGCCTTCGAAAATTTCTTGTTTTTGAGCTGGGCTCAGGGCCGTATTGTTATCAATATAGCGCTTAGTATCATCAAAATAATGGCCAGTTTCTGGATCGATACCACGAACAGCACCAATCATCTCAGAAGCAAATAAGATGTTCTTAGTTGGAATAATATCCAGCAGTAAATCAATACCACGCTGATGATAAACACAAGTGTCAAAGTAAATGTTATTCAACACACGCTCGGCCAAATCAAACCCTTTATCCTGAGCTAAACCACGGAAACGTCCCCAGTGATAAGGCACAGCACCACCACCGTGAGGAATAATGATCTTCAGGTCAGGAAAGTCTTTGAATACATCCGACATCATCAATTGTTGGAAACCCGTCGTATCTGCACCCAAGTAATGTGATCCTGTGGTGTGGAAACAATCATTACATGCCGCAGAAACATGTACCATTGCGGGAATGTCGTACTCGCACATTTTTTCATAGATAGGATAGAAAGAACGATCCGCAAGGGACGCATCTTGCCAATGACCACCACTTGGATCAGGGTTTAGGTTAATACCAATAAATCCCATTTCTTCTACTGTACGGATAATTTCAGGAACCGACTTAGCTGGGTCCACACCTGGGGATTGTGGAAGCTGTGCAACTGGCGCAAAGTTATTCGGAAATAGATCGCAAACACGACGAATCAAGTCGTTTTGGTGTTCTGTCCAATATTGGCTAGTGTATTCATTGCCAATGTGATGTCCCATCCAGCTGGCACGCGGCGAAAAGATCGTCAGATCAGTACCGCGTTCTTGTTGAAGTCGTAACTGGTTGTTGATGATGCTCTCACGAATTTCATCATCTGAGACGACAACCTTGCCTTTTTCGCCAACAAAGGAGGGGTCTTTGGCAACTTGTTGCTTTTGTCTGTCGCGGTATTCGCCAACACCGGGTGGTGTTGTCGTGTAGTGACCATGGCAATCTATAATCATGTTACAACTCTCTATTCTTATTAACAGTAACAAATGAGATGCGTTACACGCCTCTCTGATTTCATTTTTATGATAGAAAGTATTGGTTTACGAAGGGATTTTGGCTATTTCAATTTAGCCGAAAGGGTATTACATTTTGAGATAGTCAGTTGTTAGTGAGAATATTCAAGTATAAAAAAAGCCGCTTGTCGCGGCTTTTCTAGAAGAGCTAAATCCTTACTGTATCTGACTTAGCACGTATTCTGCAGAACTGACTTTGTATTCACCTGGCTCGTCTAGCCATAACTCTTGTACTATACCATTGCGAACTAGCATGGCGTATCGACGACTGCGGATACCCATTTTGGCCGCCGAAATATCCAGTTCTAAGCCCATAGAACAAGTGAACTCAGCCAAACCATCTGCCGCCATCACTATATTCTCAGCATTATTCGCTTGTCCCCAAGCATGCATAACGAACACATCATTCACAGACAAGCAGACCACTTCGTCGATGCCTTTTTCTTTTAACGCATCATAATGAACAACAAAACCCGGTAGGTGGCTGGCGCTGCAAGTCGGGGTAAAAGCCCCTGGTAAAGCAAACATAAGAACCGTTTTATCTGTAAAGAATTCGGTTACATCGATGGTCTCAGGACCTTCTTCTCCCATCACCTGAAATGTGCCATAGGGCAACATATCTCCAACAAGAATCGACATTCTATTTATCTCCAGTGGGTTAGGTTGCGCTATAGTAACGCAACCTTTCCACAAAACACCATCACACAATTTTAAATTGACTGAGCAATTCTTTTTGCCGTGTCGCTAATGAGGCCAAACCTTCACTGTCACGAGCGCTAGTTTCAGCGCCTTGTGAAGCTTCTTCCGACATACTGGAAATCTCAATGACATTATCACTGATTTCATGTGCAACAGCTGATTGCTGTTCCGCCGCTGTAGCAATTTGCGTACTCAGGTCACGAATTTCTGCCATATTATTTTGCAGTTCCGACAAAGAAGAACCCACAGAACGAGATTCTTCCACACTGGACGTCGCATTTTCTCGACTTTCTTCCATGCTACTAACGGCCTTTTTAACACCTTGCTGTAATTGGCCAATCACATGTTGAATTTCTTCCGTAGAGTTTTGAGTTCGGGTTGCCAGTGTTCGAACTTCGTCAGCTACCACAGCAAACCCTCGTCCCTGCTCACCCGCTCGTGCTGCTTCAATTGCTGCGTTCAATGCCAACAAATTGGTCTGCTCAGCAATGTCTTGTATTACATCCAAAATATTGTCGATATTTTTCGAGTATTCATTTAACTGATTCACTACACCAGTAGAGTCTTCAATCTGAGCTAAAAGCTGCTCAATCTTGAGAATGTTTGCATCCATCTGTGAACGATTCTGTCCTGCCCTTTGATCAACGGATTGAATCTGGCGCAAGATGAATTCAGAGCTCTTCGCCACTTGCTCTACGGTAGATGCCATCTCCGACATGGAAGAAGCGACTTCAGTCGTACGCTCATTTTGCGCTCCCATTAAACGCTTAGACTCACCTGCTATGCGAACATTTCTACTTGCCGATTCTGCTACCTCTGACGATGACTGATCAATTTCTGTCATGACTTTTTGTAGCCTTTCTACTAAGCCATTTACCCATAAAGATAAGTCACCAAACTCATCTTTGGTTTTTACTTGGCTACGTTGTGTGAAATCGCCTTCGGAAATTAAGCCCAATACTCGCATTACCTCTTTCAATGGCGAACGTATACTTCGACTGACCCATAAGGCCACCAATACAGCAATAACGATAGAGATAACAAAGACAATCACGATAATCATACGAGAAACATTGGCCGTACTATTGGCCTCTTGTTTCGCTGCCGCCGCCATCGCTGCCGTTTCATCAAGCAAGACAGCGACCGTTTCTTCTACGACCTTCATACCATCAGATAATTGCTTAGCCAGCTGCTCAGATTCCTGGGTCAGAAGGGTATTTTCGTAATATTTATTGATGACCCCATCTTCCGATTGCACACTGGCTTCAATTTCATCCAATAAACCATTGATATTATCGTCATTTAAGTAAGATTGTTTTTCACGCAGACTGGATAGAACTTTATTCATGTCTTCACGTAACCCTTGCATACTAGAGAGGTCATGCAAATCAAAATAATCGTTTATGGACACTTGTAAGCTTTGCGCCTGACTGACCATGTAAGAAGCGGCAAATTTGATTTCAGAAGTTTCACCATCTTCCTGTAAAAATGCCAAATCTTCAGTAGTAAAATTGACAGCGTCTTTTAAATCGAGTTTTTCATCAGGAATAGCGGCTTGCAGATCTAACATGCGCTTGTGATTCGAAAAGGCCGTCTCTGTGTTCTTCAAGAAAGTATTTACTTGTAAGGTAATGGTGTCTAGGGCTTCTTGCATAACAGGTGAACCATCAAGTTCTGCTGTCAAATCCATCATCACTTGCTGATAATCGGCTTGCAAGGTTTCAAAACGCTGCGACAAAAGAGTTAGCGCATCAGGGGATTTACTGAGCAAATACTGCAAAACCGTTGCATTGGATAACGCCAAGTCATCCTTCAGTCTATTACTATTATTAGTGATACTAGCAACTTTACCTGTCACCACATTTAATCTGTCTTCCACTTTGTTGGTGCCAACAAAACCTGACGTGGCTATCATCAATAAGAGTAACAACAACACACCAAATCCAAGTAAAATTCTTTGTATCACGGATAACGACATAATTGTCCTCTAAATCATCTTTACTAATGACATTTTTTCGAATTCGAAAAAAAATTTGACCGAACACTCAAAATCATACCACTATCTTTACTGACTTTAATAACCTACACATAACAATTAACGACGTTTTTGGAACATTTAGTTGAATTATTGTCTCTAATTTCCTTCATCTTAATGATCTGTTAGATTTAAGGAAGGTACGAACAAGTCCACTGACTTCAGCGTGTGGATAACTCTCTTTTATTCGAGGCAAGCTTCGCCGTCCAATATAAGTATATTGGCAAGAAGCTTAACAAAGAATAAAGAGAGCTTAGAACACGCCCTTCGGGTCTTTCAGAGAAACGCCCTCTCTGTGTTAAGAGTGATTGAAAGGTATTAACATTCCTGCTCACTCTTGCCTTGATAGGCCGCTTCTCTGATAAGACTGATGTTCAGAAGACTTATTCGCACCTTCCTTAACTTCTTTTAATCATAGCCAATAAATTACTTGCCATTATGGATCTTCCTCTTTACGAAAAGATTGCTAACCAAATAGAGCAACAAATCCTCGAAGGGATTTTTTTGCCTGGCGTCAAAATTCCATCGGTTCGTAAATCCAGTAAACAACTTGAAGTCAGTGTCGCCACCGTTTTACAAGCATATAGCTTGTTGGAAGATCGCGGAGTCATTAAAGCGCGCCCACAAAAGGGTTACTTTGTCCAAGAAACCAGCCTACAACCCGATCAAGCTTCGGCTACGCCTCTGCAGCAGACTGAAGAATCCATACAGGCTTTATTAAATAAGTTATTGCATGTCTCTCAGGATGAAAACATCATCCAATTCGGTGCAGCCATTCCAAAAAGCCATTTCCTCCCCATACGACAGCTACAAAGATCTGTTGGCCGTTTAATGCGCCTCGAACCGGAAATCTGTGCTGCTTATGAATTCACACCAGGATCATTAAGTCTGCGCAGACAAATTGCCATTCGTATGCTCGACTGTGGCTGCCAGTTGCAACCTAGCGACATCACCATCACTCTGGGCTGTCAAAATGCCTTAATGTTAGCCTTGCAAGCAGTCACCCAAGCAGGTGACACCATCGCCATTGAAAGCCCTGCTTACCACGGCGTACTTCAAGCCATAGAAGTCCTTAGGCTCAATGCCATAGAAATTCCGTGCCATGAACTTAGTGGCATAGATTTGGACAAATTGGCAGAAACTCAGAAGCAATATGACATCAAAGCTTGCGTGGTCACACCGAACAACCAAAACCCAACGGGTGCAACCCTGAACCAACAAGCCCGAAGAACATTGATTAATTTGTCGGAAAAGCAGGATTTCATCATCATCGAAGACGATGTATATGGGGAACTCAGTTATCGAGACAAACGAGAACGTGCTCTCAAAGCTGATGATATTTATAAACGTGTCATTTATACCAGTTCGTTTTCGAAAAGCATCGCACCTGGTTTTCGTATTGGTTGGGTCGTAGGAGGACGCTTCCAAGCTCAAATAGAGCACTTAGCCTATGTGCAATCCTTAGCCATCCCCACCTTAACACAAACAGCGATTGCTAATTTCTTGGAAAATGGCGCCTATGATCGCCACTTACGCAAAACCCGAGCAACCTATCAAGAGAACTTAACACGCTGCCAGACTCTCATTGCCGAACATTTTCCCAAAGGAACCTGCACCTCTGCTCCGAAAGGAGGTTTCTTATTGTGGGTCACACTGCCCAAACAAATTGACAGCATGCAATTACACACCCAAGCCTTAGCAAAGAATATTGGTATCTTACCCGGCTTGGCTTTTAGTCTAAGCGGTCAATACATGCATCATTTTCGCTTAAATTACGCGCTAAATTGGGACTACAAAACAGATACGGCCCTAAAAGAGTTAGGCTTTTTATGCCAGCAAATTATGACGCAAAACTAGGTTCATATTCGCAAATAAATAGGGTAGGATCGAAAATGAGCAATTAGTTAATCTGTATATAAGTAGAAGTTATGATTATAGATATACGCATGTTTAAATCCATCTGTACAGGCCGGACAAAAAGCGTACAATTCGCATTCTTTTTAAATACTCAGCCATTATGGCCGTTAACTTGAATATCTGAATGAAAAACTGGCTTTTTTTGTGATGGAATTTGTAGCACATCCGAGAGAACTTCCTTTAGACATTACCCTAATTGAAGATCAGCCTTTTCCAGCGGTTTGCGAAAATCGCGATGGTTTTGTCGGTATCACTTACTTGAGTCATAACCCATTTGCAAATGGTTGCTCAGTACAAATAACACTTGAAGAGATTGACCCGAACTTTTGTGTGTCAGGACGCATTGCGTCATGCGACAAAGAAGGTGAAGAATATCTTATCGCCATAGAATTCCCCACTAAAGAAGAATGCTATTGCGTACGTATGATAGAACAACTTTCGCAGATTGAGCATTATCGACGTCAAGCTAAAAATCAAGGACGACGCTTAAACTATAATGAAGCCGCTGCCGAATGGATTCAGAAATTTGCCGCTAGCTTCCCTGCATTTACCGTCTAAAATTAGACATTCATTTTCCTAACAAATACTTTTCAAAACGAATCTTCTTATGACTGCAACCCTTTCCCAAGATGATCTTGAAATCATCACTGCACAACTTGGTCGTACCCCTAGTGGCATTAATGCAATTGCACACTACTCACCCAAAGGCACGCCACAAGTTCTAGAAATGGAAACTTGGGTATTTGACCAACCTTTTCCGACATTGTACTGGCTTTCTAGCAAAGCCATCGACAAGGCGCTGGCTAAGATCGAAAGCCAAGGGGTAGTAAAAATATTAGAACAACGCATCAAAGAAGATCCAGAATTACGCCGAGCGCATCATGCATCACACCAAGATTATGTTAATAAACGCTGGCAAGTGATGAGCGAAGAACACAAAAGCATCATCGAAGAAAAAGGTTTTAAATCCTTATTTGAAAAATTAGGCATAGGTGGCATTGCCAATTGGGATCAGGTGCGCTGTTTACATATGCACTATGCGCATCATTTGGTCGGTGATAATGTGATTGGCCGTATCTTGGACGAAGAATACCAGATTCGCCAAGTGGCAGACGCTGAATAATCGAAACCAATAAAAAAAACAGCATTGCAGAGCACCGCAAAGCTGTTTTTTGAAGAAGGATTATTTTGCAGCCGCCGCTGCCAATTTCTTTTTTAATTCCTCTGCCGTTTTAACCGTTGGCAATATAACACGGATACGATTAAAAGCGTTTTGAGCCACTTCAGCACGTTGAGCATAGGTTGTTAAAGCACCGCCAGTCCAACCAGCAAGTTTCACCATCTCATTTTTAAAGTTATTTCCTGCCACTCCGTGACCACCTAACTCCATAAGTGCATCTTCGATTAACAAGTAGCTCGGACGTTCTCCGCCGAACTTCATAAAATCATCCTGTTGCACTTCAGCAAACTGCTTTGACATCACTCCAACCTTTCTTTGTACTTAAGATACATTTAAATTAGCCACAATTCTAAATTGGCACAAGTCAACTCATGTAGCAAATCGTAAATCTTTATTGCGAGTTAGTACGAACTCGATCAACCGCTTTCTGCCACCCCAAATATAGTGCATTGCTGGAGGCTTCATCCATTTGCGGTTGAAAAAGTTTATCGGCCACCCATAAGTCCGTAATATCCTCTAGAGAATGATATATTCCCACCTTAAGACCTGCTAAAAAAGCCACCCCAAGAGCCGTCGTTTCCGTCACTTTAGGACGCTCAACCTTAACCGCTAACAAATCACTCAAAAACTGTACCATAATGTCGTTTACCACCATACCGCCGTCGACGCGCAAGGTGCGAAACTTCGCCCCATCTTGTGCCATAGCATCAACAAGGTCTCGTGTCTGGTAACAAACCGAGCGCAAGCCTGCGCTAACAATGTCTTCCACACTGGTATCACGGGTTAAACCAATCATAGCGCCACGGGCATCTGGATCCCAATAAGGCGCGCCCAAACCAGTAAAAGCGGGCACTAGATAAACTGAATCGCCATTCAAGGCTTGTTGCGCCAAAGCTTGCGTCTCTTTGGCATCGCTGAAGAGTTTCAGACCATCGCGCAACCATTGAATCGCCGCACCAGCAACAAAGATGCTACCCTCTAACGCATAGGTCACCTTGCCGTTGAGACGATAACCCACTGTGGTCAGCAGTTTGTTCTCTGACTTTAACACTTTATCCCCTGTGTTCAAAATCATAAAACAGCCTGTTCCATAAGTGCTTTTCACCATACCTGGCGTAAAACAAGCTTGCCCCACTAAAGCCGCTTGCTGGTCCCCTGCGATACCATTTACTGGCATCTCAGCACCAAGCCAAGACGCATCAATCACACCAAAATCAGCACTGCAATCCATTACCTCGGGAAACAACACATCGCCAATTTCAAACAGTTCGATCAATTCTTGATCCCACTCCTGCTGATGAATATTAAAAGCCATGGTGCGTGCAGCATTAGTCGCATCCGTTTTATGCGACTGCCCTTTGGTTAGGTGCCATAGCAAATAACTGTCCACTGTACCGAATGCCAATTCACCCGCTTGTGCCTTCTGCTTAGCCCCTTCGACATTCTCTAATATCCAACGAATTTTGGTGGCTGAAAAATAAGAGTCTATCAACAAACCTGTTTTGTCTTGTACCTTTTGCGCCCAACCTTGTTCTACCAAAGATTGACAATATGCACTGGTGCGACGATCTTGCCACACAATCGCATTGTAAACTGGCTTGCCTGTTTTGATGTCCCACAATATGGTGGTTTCACGTTGGTTGGTAATACCTACGCTGATAATATCTTGAGCTGCAATACTGCTTTCGTTAAGCACAGCCTGACACACTGACAAGGTCGAAGACCAGATATCATCTGGGTTATGCTCTACCCACCCGTCATTAGGAAAGATTTGCGGGAACTCTTGCTGTGACTGAGCGATGCGGTTTCCGCTTGCATCGAATATAATAGCGCGTGAACTAGTCGTACCTTGGTCAATAGCAAGAATATAGTGGGCCATGATGTATTCTCTTTGAGTTCGTGGTCACTTTAACAAGCGACTTATTTGTTGTTTTGTTTTTTGAACATTAATATTCAAATTCGAATATTCTATATTAAAAACCAATGGGGACGCCTTTAGCAAGGGTTACCTTTTAGGAGTTGAAAACGCTATGAGGCAGCTTTCTCGCCAAGACAAAATCGTCGCTTTAGTTAAAGAAAAGGGCTATATCTCCATTGAAGAATTGGCCAGTCACTTTGCCGTGACACCACAAACCATTCGTCGTGATATTAATGATTTGGCCAAAGCCGGTCAGCTTCGCCGTCATCATGGTGGCGCCAGCTACGAATCCAGTACCACCAATGTGGCCTACGCTACACGGCAAATTCTTCAGCATGAAGCGAAAGAACAAATCGCCAAACGCATTGCTGCTGAAATCCCTAACCATGCTTCTTTGTTTATTAATATAGGTACGACAACCGAAACCGTAGCCCGCGCTCTGTTAAATCACCAAGGTTTACAAGTCATCACTAACAACTTGAACGTTGCCACGATTTTAAGCAGCAAAGAAGACTTTAATGTCATCATTGCGGGCGGTACAGTGCGTTCTCGTGATGGCGGCGTCATGGGAGAGGCTACCATAGACTTCATTAATCAATTCCGAGTGGATTTTGGCATAGTCGGCATCAGTGGTATTGACCCTTTAGATGGCTCGTTACTAGATTATGATTATCAAGAAGTACGGGTCGCGCAAAGCATTATTTCCAATTCAAGAAATGTGTTCTTAGCAGCCGACAGTGCCAAGTTTGGCCGCAATGCTGTAGTACGTTTAGGCAACATCACGCAAGTCGATCGCTTATTTACCGATGCACAACCACCAAAAGCGATTCTCAAGCTAATGAAAGAACACAAAGTTCGCTTGGAACTTTGCCCTGCTAAACACTAGCGCGACCACTATCGAAATATCCTGGCACCCCCTGTCTTAGTTTACTTTACACCTCTATGAAGGGGCGTTTGGTCATGAAAACTTCACATTCATACTCTTGATATCTTTACACTACAAGTTTAATATCGAAAATAAATGTTCGTTTTCGAACATGATAAATTTTCGATTGTGAGGCTCAGTATGATTCGAATACATTTTGATCTCTTCGTTGTGGGTGGTGGCATTAACGGCACCGGCATCGCAGCTGATGCGGCTGGCCGAAGCTTAAAAGTCGGTTTATGCGAAATGGGCGACCTTGCTAACGCCACCTCTTCATCAAGCAGTAAGCTAATACATGGCGGTTTACGCTACCTAGAGCATTATGAATTTCGTCTGGTTAAAGAAGCCTTGAACGAGCGTGAAGTACTTCTCAAAGTCGCGCCACATCTAGTCACTCCAATGCGTTTTCAGATGCCGCACCGTCCGCACTTGCGACCAGCATGGTTAATTCGTATCGGCATGTTCCTTTACGACTTCTTAGGCAAACGCGAAACACTTCCAGGCTCTAAGGCTGTAAAATACGGCACTGATAGCCCATTAAAAGATGACATCTCACAAGGCTTTGAATACTCAGACTGCTGGGTAGACGATGCTCGTCTCGTTGTTACCAATGCATTGAGCGCTCAGCAAAATGGGGCTCAGATTTATGCACGTACTCGCTGTACTTCCGCCAAGCGCATCGATGGCAAATGGCACATCCATTTGGAAGACTTACTCAGTAAAGAAACCTTTGAAGTAACCGCTAATGGCTTGGTCAATGCTGCAGGGCCTTGGGTATCTTCCTTTATTGAGAGCAAGGTGGAACGCAAAGCACCTTATGGTATTCGTATGATCAAGGGCAGCCATATAGTGGTGCCTAAGCTTTACCAACAAACTAATGCTTTCATCATGCAGAACACTGATAAACGCATTGTATTCGCTATTCCATACCGTGAAGACTACACACTGCTTGGCACCACGGATGTGGAATACAATGGCGACCCTAAACAAGTAGCAATTTCGGCAGAAGAAACTAACTACATATTGCAAGTAGCAAACGACCACTTCAAGCAAAGCCTAACACCAAAAGATGTCGTATGGAGCTATTCTGGTGTACGTCCACTCCTAGAAGATGAATCTTCCGACCCATCCGCGGTAACCCGTGATTACACTTTGCATCTTGATGATGATTTAGGTGCGCCATTGCTGAGTATCTTCGGCGGTAAAATCACCACTTATCGCAAATTAGCCTTATCAGCGATGAAAAAGCTGGCTCCTTTTTACCAGCAAATGGGCAATGAATGGACACACAGCAAGCCATTACCAGGCGGTGAATTGGGTATGTCATTGGACGCTTACGCGATAAAGCTACAACAGGACAACCCTTTTATTAGCGCACATTTAGCACAGCGATTCGCGAACAGCTATGGTAGCCGCACACAGTTAATTCTCAGCGGCCTTGATTCCGTTGCCGCATTAGGAAAAGAATTCGGTTCAGAGCTATATCAGGCTGAAGTGGATTATCTGATTGAACAAGAATGGGCTCGTAGTGCAGAAGACATTCTATGGCGCCGAACTAAGCTTGGTTTAGAGTTCACAGATGACCAAGTCACTGCATTAGAAGAGTACATTCAGTCTAAGCTTTAATCGGCTAGTTCTTTTGTACCTTAGCCCGCCTAATCGGTTGTTTAGGTGGGCTTTTTTTGCTTTACTAGCGGCCACTTATTTCTTTTACGCTAACCATGGAAGCTTGCCATATGGATCTTACGCTGTTCGACTTGTCTATTTGGATCTATTTGGCCCTGTTTGCTACCGCCTTTATTGCTGGCGCCATTGATGCCATTGCTGGCGGCGGAGGTTTGATTACCGTACCGGTTTTATTAGCGGCTGGATTATCACCCGCTCAAGCGCTTGCGACCAATAAACTGCAAGGCTGTGCAGGTACTTTATCCGCTTCTTATCACTTTATTAAAAAAGGGCAAGTCGACCTAAAAAAAATGTGGCCAGCCATCTTTATGACGGCCATTGGTGCGGTTTTGGGAACCCTATTAATCTCTTATTTAGACAGCAGCTTACTGCTCAAAGCTGTGCCAATTATCTTAATCGCCGTTGCGATTTTCTTTTTCTTCTTACCAAAGGTTCAGCCTTACCTCGTCAGTAAATTCGCCCTCAGCCATCTACAATTCGCCGTTATCATAGGCACTAGCATCGGCTTTTATGACGGCTTGATTGGCCCAGGCACAGGTGCTTTTTTCTCTACAGCCTATCTGTGCTTGATGGGCTTTACTCTGATATCAGCCACAGCACATACCAAAGTCCTTAACGCTACCAGTAATGTATCTTCTTTGTTGGTATTCACCTTCAGTGGTCACATTATATGGACGCTGGGCATTATCATGGGAATAGGTCAGTGGTTGGGAGCGCAAATAGGCTCACGCTTAGTCATTACCAAGGGGGCCAAATTGATCCGACCAATGGTCATCATTATGTGTCTGGCCATCTCAATAAAATTGCTTTTTAACCAATAGCCGCCAAATCTTCCGGCTTTGTTAATACATCTTCTGGTGAATAACGGTAACATTCCGCTACCAACCAAGTTAATAGCTGCTGAACTGGCTCTCTCTGATATTGGGCTTCCGGACAAGCAAAAACATAGGCATGTTTTTCGTCCAACACATAGTCAAATGGCTTTACCAACCGCCCTTGTTGAATATCATCCATCACCAATGGTGTTCTTCCTAACGCCACCCCCTGACTGGCGATGGCGGCTTGAACAGCGAGATCACCACGATTAAAGCTAATACCACGTGATGGCTTAACCCCTTTAGCATCGACTAACTGTAACCATCTTTCCCATTCCGCATAAGGGCTCGAAAAGCGCCATTCCGAATCGTCATTGAGTAAGGGTACACTCGCCAATTGGTCGACATGAGTTAAGCTTCTTTGCTGTAAAAAAGCAGGACTGCAAACAGGGAAAACCTGATCCTTCATTAACGGCACTAGGTGGCTTTTAACCTTATGTACATAACTATGAACAATAGCAACATCGATTCGATCACGCTGAAAATTGACTTCCCTATCATTGGCTTGGATACGCAATTGCAAATCTGGATAGGTTTCTTGCAGACTACCAAGGCGGGGGATTAACCATTTAGTGGCAAAAGACGGCATCACAGAAACCGATAAAATATTCGAGCTTTCCTCTTGTTGTAAATCACTTATTAAGCCACTGATTTCATTGAAACTGTGATTTAATTGCACTGCTAATCTTGCTCCTGCCACCGTTAATTCCAAGCGCTTGTGATGACGGGCAAACAAGCTAAATTTTAAACGTTCTTCTAGCTGACGGATTTGTTGACTCACGGCACCTTGAGTTAGATGCAGCTCTTGCGCTGCTTTCGTAAAACTCAAGTGGCGAGCTGCCACTGAAAAAGTATTTAACCCTGTCAAAGGAATCGATTTCATTACACACAGTCCAGAAAGACAAATGAAAAGTGTAGCAAAAAATAATCCTTTTTTGCATTAGTATAGCTAATGCAAAAACCTAAATTATATCGTTTGTCAATTAACTGAGATTGCCTAAAATGAACATCATAACTTTGGATTTAATACTGATCCTAAGTGTTATCCGTGCAGCCCTAACTGTACGGTACCTAAGACAAGTTCCCACAGTCTTGCCTTAGGTGAATATCACCATTCCCACAGGATGTTGCTATTCAAGCTGCTAGTTACTTTTATTTAAGCTGGACTTTTGTCCGGCTTTTTTTATGCCTTCAACTAATTAAAAAGAGAATTAAGACACAAAAAAAAAGCGATGACATGGTCACCGCTTTTCATTAACTTTGGCTAAATTCAGTCAATCAAGCCGCTTGATTTTCCAATAGCTGAGCTTCTGAGAGTTCACCTTGAGCAAGCTTCTCCATCAAGCGAACCACTTGGCAGCTGTAACCGTATTCATTGTCGTACCAAACGTACAAGGTTGCTTGGTTACCACGCACTTTGGTAGACAAAGCATCTAAAATACCCGCTTGCTGAGAACCAATGAAATCTGAGCTCACTGCATCCGCTTCTTCACTGTATCCAATTTGCCCCGCTAACTCTGCACTGCCAGCCGCTGTTTTTAATAGGGCGTTGATCTCTTCGACACTAGTATTAGCATTTAGATTCAAGCTCAATACAGCTATGGACACATTAATAACAGGGACTCGAATCGCACTACCACTTAGCTTGCCTTCTAATGACGGAATGGCTTTTGAAACCGCTTTCGCCGCGCCGGTTTCTGTCATCACCATGTTCATGCCAGCAGCACGACCACGGCGGTCCCCTTTATGAATGTTATCAATCAAGTTTTGATCATTGGTATAGGCATGCACCGTCTCAACATGACCAGACTCAATACCAAACTTGTCTTCTAAAACTGACAAAATAGGCGTAATGGCATTGGTTGTACAAGACGCCGCCGATACAATCTTGTCTTCTTCCGTTAAGTCTGAATCATTTACGCCAAACACCACATTCTTCATGGCTTTGCCGGGGGCCGTTAGCACAACACGATCAATTCCTGGACGATTTAGATGCACACTAAGGCCATCATGGTCACGCCAGCGCCCAGTATTGTCTACTAATAAAGCATTATCGATACCGTGAGCCTGGTAATCCACTTCGGCAGGATCAGACGCATAAATGACTTTTACTGTATAGCCATTAATCATTAAAGCTTGGTTTTCTTCATCGACTTTTACGATACCGTCATAAGCACCGTGCACAGAATCATATTTGAGCAAGCTAGCACGCTTTGCCAAATCCGCTTTACCCGCATTACGTACAACAATAGCGGCCAATTTCATTCCCGGTGTAGTGTGACCCAAAGCACACATACGACGAGCTAATAAACGACCAATACGACCAAAACCGTAGAGTACAACTGGCACTTCTGTTCCTTCGGTCGATTGCACTTTCAACAAGCTCGCAAGATCCGCTTCAGCCAATAAGTCTTCCAGTTCCACACTGGTTTGTCTTGCATCACTGGCATACAAATCTTCCAAGGCTGCATACACTTGTGTTAGATCCACTTCTGGATGCTGATCAAATGTTGCCATCAATCCGGTGACAGAGTCAGCCATCAGAGTATTACCTGCTAGCTGAACCTTAATGGCTTTTTCACGGCCTAACTTACCCAAAAGAGGAATCATGGATTCGACTTGTGAGAGTGATTGTAACCAAGTGCTTGTCATGCTGTTGCTCCCAAGTGACGCTATCGTATCAATATGGGCGCAAGTTTACCGTCAGATTTGACCAATAACAAATTGTAAGAAGACTACAAAAAGTCTTTAAAATCCGTAATTTAGAGAGTTATTTTATAGAAATAACGAAATATCAGAAGGAAGTTAGAAACTTTACTACAGAATAAAATTCAAAAAGCAAAAACCAGCAAATTCGACCCTCTTTTGTTGTAAGTTAGCAACGAAAACCGATAGGAAATTTCATCATATTTTTTACAATTGGCGCTTTCTTTCCGCCAACACTCCTAAAAAACTAAAACAAGCGAGTACTAATACTGGACGATATACCAAATCAACTTGGGTAATACCCCAATACACGAGTGGTTGGGTCCATAATGTCAGCAAACCATAGCCAAAGGTACACATGAGAATAAAAGCCGATATGCGCGCAATGAATATCCACGACGCCACCATACGCTTCAAGTAGCCATTAATGCGATCACCGTAAATGACCAAACAAGTAGCCACCAAAGCCAATGAAACATCCTGAAGATGCGGTTGTAATAACTGAGCTAAACGAAGATTGAGATCAAGAAAAAACATAGCAAAACGTCAAGTTAATTGTTACGAGACAGAGATTCTACATCAATACGGCCTGAGCGATTAATCACTCTAGGACGCTCATCGACATACATGACAGACACATCAAAAGTGGTGTTTTTAAGCATGATCTTGGTATAGTCTCGCAACCACCATTCCACTTCCCCAACATTATCCGTCAGGCTACCCACACTGGGAACGCCATACTTGTTGAACAAGAGCTCACCTAAAGCACTACGTTTAGAGTCACTTTCCACCACACCAGACAATAAAGCTTTTTCTATAAAACCAGAGTCATTGCTATAGACAATCAAATCTGTGACACCCAAAATACCTTCTGGTCCCAAACTAAAGCTTTCTACACCTTCTTCTTGATAAGAAGGGTAACCCTCAACCCCCATGGATTTAAGATGTTCTTCTAAATCCGTGAGTTTAAGATTATTGAAAGGTAAACCAAACAATTCTGACGTTGCCGCCACACGCACCACGTTCGGTTGCGTATTCGCCCATAAATACTGAGTCACCAAGAAAGACAAGGCGAGAACAGCAGAAGCAATCAGCTTAAGCATGAAACTATCCCTACATACATCGATATTCCACTTTTTACGACACTAAAAACACACAACCTGTTATATAATACAACACGATTCGCTCCGACAACTCAAGGAGCACAGACGGTTTATTTTATTTGAGGTAATACATGGCACTTGTTATTGGCATCACTGGAGTATCTGGCAGCGGAAAAAGTCGACTTTGCTCCTTACTAGCAGAAGGCCAAGATTCAAAAATTACGGTTCTTTGCCAAGACAGCTTTTATAATGGCTGCGGTAGCATAGACCCGGATGTCTACAACTTCGATGATTTAAGTTCATTAGATATAGAAAGCCTGACATTGGCCATTCATAACTGCAAAAATCGTCAACAACCAAATGAAATTCCTGTGTACGATCATTCTCAACACAAGCGTGTTGGCTATCGTAACTTAGAACCCACTCACGTGGTTTTGGTGGAAGGTCATATGATGTTCCAAGATCCGGGCATTCGGGATGCTGTGGACTATCTATTGTTTGTCGATACTGATATGGACATCGCCATTGTACGTCGCTTGAAACGAGACATAGCAGAGCGTGGCCGCGACGTAAATGAAGTGACCAGCCGTTACATGCGCCATGTACGCCAAGCCGCCATTAAAACCATCGGCATTCGTGATAAAGCGGACTTTATTATCCCTAATAATCAAAGCTTCACCAATGCGGCCAATTTATTACGCAGCCACATTGATTATCTACTCAAAGAAAAAGGCGCTAAATAAGCGCCTTTTTTATGAAACTTGACCCGTCCTAGAATAGGGTTAACCCTTACTTCTTAATATCATCAAAGAAGCGTTTAACCCCATCAAACCAACTTTTTTGTTTTGGAGAATGATCCGTACCTTCTCCCATGGTTTCCGCTAACTCAGTAAGCAACTCTTGTTGACGCGCTGTTAAGTTCACAGGGGTTTCCACCACCACTTTACAGATCAAATCACCCACTGGGCCACCACGAACTGGTTTCACACCCTTATTACGCAGACGGAATAATTTACCTGTCTGACATTCCGCAGTCACTTTCAAACGCACACGACCATCTAATGTGGGCACATCAATTTCGCCACCTAATGCCGCAGTGGTGAAGCTTATGGGCACTTCACAATACAAGTTCGCACCATCACGCTCAAAGATACTGTGCGGTTTTACCGACACCTGAACAAATAGATCTCCCGCTGGACCACCATGAGTACCGGCTTCGCCTTCACCAGACAAACGAATACGGTCGCCGGTGTCTACTCCGGCAGGAATTTTCACATTCAGTGTTTTGTATTCTTGCTTGCGACCTTGACCATGACAATCAGGGCAAGGATCAGCAATCACCTGACCTTGGCCGTGGCACTCTGGACATGTCTGCTGCACCGAAAAGAAACCTTGTGACATGCGCACTTGACCAGCACCGCCACAAGTTCCACATGTCTTCGGAGTAGACCCTTTCTTAGCGCCTGTGCCATCACAAGTATTACACGACACCAAAGTTGGAATACGAATTTTCTCTTCGCAACCCCAAACTGCTTGCTCTAAATCCAGTTCTAAAGTGTAACGTAAGTCGGAACCACGACGCGTACGGCTTTGACCACCGCCACCGCCGCCGCCAAAGATGTCACCAAATACGTCACCAAAAATATCACTGAAACCACCTGCACCGGCACCGCCAAAGCCACCTGCTTGACCACTTACGCCTTCATGACCAAAACGATCATAAGCCGAACGTTTTTCTTCAGAAGACAATACTTCATAGGCTTCAGCCAGTTCCTTGAATTTATCAAGTGCTTCTGGGTTATCTGGGTTCTTGTCCGGGTGATACTTATTCGCTAAAGAGCGATAAGCTTTTTTAATCTCTTTCTTATCCGCGCTTTTGGACACCCCAAGAACGTCGTAATAGTCTCTTTTGCTCATCGCAGGTATTCCTGAATAGTAAAAGTCTGCATATCTTATTTAAACAAGCATTCAAGCCCTTGATTAAACAGCAAGGCACGGTATTAACCGTGCCTGCCATCGCCTGCCTCACAATGAGGCGGTTTTTTCAGCATCGACGATTATTTTTTATCGTCTTTTACTTCTTCAAACTCCGCGTCTACTGCATCGTCCTGAGGTTGCGCTTGTTCTGCACCTTCAGCCGCACCTGCAGCCGCTTCAGCATCTGCGTACATCTTCTGAGCCAAAGAACTAGACGCTTGCGTCAAGGCATTGGTTTTCTCTTCGATTTTCTCTTTATCGTTAGAAGTGAGCGCTTCTTCCAATTCAGAGATCGCTGTTTCGATCGCCGTTTTCTCTTCTTCAGTGGCTTTATCACCAGCATCTGCAAGGGTCTTACGTGTCGCGTGGATCATACCGTCAGCTGTGTTACGAACTTGTACAAGCTCTTCAAACTTACGATCTTCTTCCGCGTTCGCTTCCGCATCTTGTACCATTTGTTCGACTTCTTCATCGCTTAGACCAGAAGACGCTTTGATGACGATAGACTGCTCTTTACCAGTCGCTTTGTCTTTCGCAGAGACACTCAAAATACCGTTGGCATCAATGTCGAAGCTTACTTCGATTTGTGGCACACCACGTGGTGCAGGTGGAATGTCTGCCAAGTCGAAACGACCTAGAGATTTATTCTGCGACGCTTGCTTACGCTCACCCTGCAAGGCATGGATAGTTACCGCATTTTGGTTGTCTTCTGCCGTCGAGAAGGTTTGCGATTTCTTAGTAGGAATCGTCGTGTTCTTCTCAATCAAAGTGGTCATCACGCCACCCATTGTCTCGATACCTAAAGACAGAGGAGTCACGTCTAGCAATAGAACGTCTTTCACGTCACCGGCCAATACTGCACCTTGGATAGACGCACCAATGGCAACCGCTTCGTCAGGGTTCACATCTTTACGTGGCTCTTTGCCAAAGAACTCAGAGACTTTTGCTTGCACCAAAGGCATACGAGTCTGACCACCTACCAAGATAACTTCGTCGATATCAGAAGCAGACAAATCAGCATCTTTCAGTGCTTGGCGGCATGGTTCTAAAGACTTAACAACAAGCTCTTCAACCAAGGCTTCCAACTTAGAACGCGTCAATTTCACATTCAAGTGCTTAGGACCAGTCGCATCCGCGGTGATATAAGGTAAGTTCACTTCTGTTTGAGAAGAAGATGACAGCTCAACTTTCGCTTTCTCACCCGCTTCTTTTAGACGCTGAAGCGCTAATGGATCGTTGTGTAGATCGATGCCTGTGTCTTTCTTAAATTCAGCTGCTAAGAATTCGATCACACGCATGTCGAAGTCTTCACCACCTAGGAAAGTGTCACCATTGGTAGACAATACTTCGAATTGCTTCTCACCATCGACATCTGCAATCTCAATGATAGAGATATCGAAAGTACCACCACCAAGGTCATATACCGCGATAGTAGAATCACCAGAGTTTTTATCTAGGCCATAAGCCAAGGCAGCAGCTGTTGGCTCGTTGATAATACGTTTTACATCAAGACCCGCAATTTTACCTGCGTCTTTAGTGGCTTGACGCTGAGAGTCATTGAAGTAAGCAGGAACCGTGATAACCGCTTCAGTAACGGCTTCACCTAGATAGTCTTCTGCTGTTTTCTTCATTTTCTTTAGAACTTCAGCAGAAATCTGTGGTGGTGCTTTTTTGTCACCCTTGATTTCTACCCAAGCATCGCCATTTTCCGCAGAGATGATTTTGTAAGGCACCATAGAAATGTCTTTCTGTACCACATCATCCTCGAAACGACGACCAATCAAACGCTTAACAGCAAACAAAGTATTGGTTGGGTTGGTAACCGCTTGTCGTTTCGCTGATTGACCCACTAACACTTCACCGTCGTCTGCAAAGGCAACAATAGAAGGTGTCGTACGATCACCCTCGGCGTTTTCAATTACACGCGCTTTTTCACCATCAAGAACAGCTACACAAGAGTTAGTTGTCCCTAGGTCGATACCAATGATTTTACCCATCGCTTGTTTCTCCAATAAATTCGTTTATAACAAAGTTAATTCTGTATTTGGGTCCGCTTAAATACTTTTCAAGCGTCCAGTGTCAAAAAAATGACGGTATTTTATGCCGCGCTTGAAACCACCACCATTGCTGGTCTCAACAGACGTCCGTGCAGGGTATAACCCTTTTGCACAACATCCATTACCGTATTGGGTTCCAATTCAGGATTGGGCACCATGGTCATGGCCTGATGCAATTCTGGGTTGAAAGGTTCGCCATGTGGATCAACGGCTTTAATTTCAAAACGTCCCAAAGTTTCAAGCAAATCTTTCAGGGTCAATTCCACCCCTTCGCGTACCGGGTCGGTTTCTTCTGTGTCGGTCGCTGACGTAAGGGCTCGCTCTAGGTTATCCGCTACGTTGATGATGGCTTTAGCAAATTTTTCCAAGCCAAACTTGTGCGCTTTTTCAACGTCTTGTTCCGCACGACGACGAACGTTTTGCGCATCCGCCTGGGCACGCAGCGCCGCTTCTTTGTATTGCGCTACTTCTTCCAACGCTTTGGCAAGCTCATCGTCTGCTTCGGCTTCTAACACTTCCACTTCGGGCTCAAGCAGCTCTTCTACTGCTTCGGTTTGCGTTTCATTTTGCAAATCTTGCTCCGCCTCTTGGTTAGCACTTTTTTGCTGATCACTCATCTTTATAACTCCAAATAACAGAAACTCTCTTTCTCTGTGCTGGGTATATGGGGACAGCTTTTTACCTTTCAATACTAAATCCGCATAAAATTTATGGCGATTAATTGTCCAAGCAAGACTTGTCAAAAAACAAACAAATACTGTATAAATAACCATATAAAAATTTTCTCTTTATGGAGCCGACTATGCTAACCAGCATCGCCATTTCGAACTTTGCTATTGTGGAGTCCTTGGAGCTTGAGTTTAAGCAAGGCATGACAGTGATTTCCGGTGAAACGGGTGCCGGTAAATCCATCATGGTGGACGCCTTATCTTTGTGCTTGGGCGACAGAACCGATGCCGGGGTGGTGCGTCATGGGGAGAAAAAAGCCGATATTAGCGCCAGCTTCGACATTCAACTTTACCCTGACGTGCAAGAATGGCTTGAAGAAAGAGACCTAGAACAAGACCAGCACTGCATATTGCGTCGCGTGATTAGCAAAGAAGGCCGCTCTAAAGCCTATATTAATGGCCGTCCTTGCACTTTAAACGATCTCAAGGAAGTTGGCAGTCAGCTCGTCGACATTCATGGTCAGCATGAACATCAGTCGCTTTTAAAAAAGCACGCACAGCGTCAACAATTAGACGAATATGGCCAACTCACCGAACTCGCAAAACAAGTTCATCAACAATATGCTGTCTGGCGTCAATTAAAAGACGAACTCTTTGCTAAGCAAAATCAATCGGCTGAACAGGAAGCCAAAGTACAACTACTCTCTTATCAAGCTCAAGAGTTAGCACAGCTCGATCTAAAAGAAGGTGAAATCGAATCTTTAGAACAAGAACAAACCTTTTTATCCAATATTGCTGACTCGCAAATGAAAGCCTATCAAGCGAGCAATCTATTAGCAGATAACGAAGAAGGCAGCATTTGCTCTTTATTGAATCAAGCCATCAACAGCGCCAGCCAGATAAACCCTCAAACTCAAGCCCTTGAAGGCGCATTGGAAATGATGAATTCCGCTTTGATTCAGGCACAGGAAGCTACGGAAAGCTTACGCCACTATCAAGATACCCTTGAACAAGACCCGGAGCGATTAAGTGTCATTGAAAGCCGCTTATCAGATATTTACGACACAGCTCGTCGTCATAAATGTCTACCAGAGGCCTTACTGTCATTGCGCGAAAGCGTGGAAAACGAGCTCACTCAAATTCAAGGTGGCGAAGAAAGTTTGGAAGTTTTGAAAGAAAAAGAAGAGCAAGCTTACGAGCAACTTACCGCTCTGGCCACCACGCTAACCGAAAAGCGCATCGTCACCAAAGACGAATTGGCTCAAAAAGTAGAAGAGCAGATTCACGCTTTAGGCATGCCTCACGCACGTTTCTATATTCAGTGCCAGCCACTTAACCAAGTAACGGCCAATGGCTTTGAAGATATTGAATACATGATTGCCTCTAACCCGGGTCAACCTGCGCAAGCCTTACGCAAAGTTGCTTCTGGTGGTGAATTATCGCGTATCAGTTTGGGCATTCAGGTAGTAACGGCTCACACTTCCACCATTCCCACCTTGGTATTTGATGAAGTAGATGTGGGCATTAGTGGCGGTATTGCCGAAGTGGTTGGTCGTATGTTGCGCTCAGTAGGCCAACGGGGGCAAGTCTTCTCGGTCACTCACTTAGCGCAAGTAGCTGCCCAAGGTCATCAACATTTACGTGTCAGTAAAAAAGTCGCCAATGATGCAACCTCTTCACAGGTTGAAATATTGAAAGAGCAGGATCGCACACAAGAAATAGCGCGTTTACTAGGCGGCATTGAACTGACGGAACAAACCCTAGCCCACGCTCGTGAAATGCTTAGCAACGTCCAGTTGCAATAGTGTTCAGTGTCATTAAGACAGATCACCAAGGTTATTTAGTCTTTAGCCAATCATCCAATAAAGAAAAAGGGCTTAAACCCTAAAAGTTTAAGCCCTTCCGTTGCTCACAAAGAATGCCACCGTAAAGCGGCATCCTTCGCTATTGCTCTTAAATTCATTATTTTTGAATGAACTGTGCTTGAATTAATCGCGTTTTACTTATTTTTTCTTTGGACGCACGTATATAATCAAGCTGTGATCTTCAATATCGTAACCATGCTCTTCTGCAATCTCATGTTGACGCTTTTCAATCACAGGGTCAACAAATTCGATCACTTTGCCAGTATCCAGACAAATCATATGATCATGGTGATCGCCTTTTTCCAATTCAAATACAGCCGTACCTGCTTCGAAGTGGTGACGCTTAACTAGCCCTGCGGTCTCGAATTGAGTTAATACACGATAAACCGTTGCCAAACCTACGTCTTCACCTTGATCCAATAAAGTACGATAAACATCATCTGCACTTAGGTGATGGTCACCCGCTTTTTCAAGAATTTGTAAAATTTTCACTCTAGGCAAGGTTACCTTGAGTCCTGCTTTCTTTAGCTCTTGATTTTCACTAGTCATGAGTCATTCTCTATTTCGATCTTGTTGATAATTACTTTATCATTAGCATACCAGACTAAGGATAATACAAATGAAAAAACCAGTTTTAATTTTATGTACCGCCATGACGCTTAGCGCCTGCAGTCTTTTTCCACCGCCTTACAAAGTGCCAGTTGCTCAAGGCAACCTAATAACACAAGAGCAGTTTTCACAGCTCGAAATCGGCATGTCAGAATCACAAGTGACATATCTACTGGGCAATCCAATGATCAGAGACACTTTCAAACCCGACGAGTGGCACTATCAATACACTTCTCTCTATGCCACCCCAGAGACAAAAAAGAGCGAGATCACCAATTTAGTTCTAACGTTTGACAATGGCGTATTAACAAACATTAAAAACAACTAAGCCTTAGAGCTTTTTGCTGCTCGGTTGGCCCTAGCCTGTTTAGGGTCAACTTTTAGCTCACGATACAACTCAACTCGCTCACCTTCTTTTAGTGCTTGCTGATCGGCATTGCGTACTGCTTTACCAAAAATACCCAGTTTAACACTTTCCACATCCAGTTCAGGAAAGAAGGCATTAATATTAGAACGCCTTACCGCCTCACGAACGGTGCAGCCTTCTTCCACTTCTAAAGATACAATTTTCTGCTTTTCCGGTAGAGCGTAAGCCACTTCTACTCTCATATTATTCACCATACACGACTTTCGCACGCTTACTGAAAGAATCCACCATGGTATTGGCAATCTGACTAAACACACCACCAAAAGCAAACTTAAGCATGCCGCTTAATTCAAAATCAATACTCAAGGCAATTTTACAGCTGTTTGGCGACACTTCCGTAAAACTCCATACACCATGCAAACGCTTAAATGGCCCTTCCACTAACATCATCTCAATACGACGATGCTGCGCCAATAAATTTTTCGTAGTAAACGCCTGCTTTACGGGCCCTTTACCCACTTCCAATGAAGCCACTATTTCGGTCGGAGTTTGCGATATTAACTTAGCACTTAAACAGCCCGGTAAAAATTCAGGGTAAGCATTAATATCATTCACTAAATCATACATTTGCTCACAAGTATAATTAACATGAGCAAAACGCTCTATATGACTCAAACTAAGCTCCTATCCAACCTGCCAAGGTAATCACCACCATAGCAGGGATACTGATGTATTTTAACGTTCTATACCACCATTCAAAATGGTTACTTTGTTTGGTGATCATTTCATTTTGCAACATGGTACGAGGAATAAACCAAGCCACTAATACAGATAACAAAATCGCCACTACAGGCAATAAGATCATTGAAGTAATTTCGTCCAGTAATTCAAAAAAGTTCAAATCAAAGACAATTTTGTTGTCCCAATGATTAAAAGACAACAACACAGCAATACCAATAAACCAAACTACAATACCCAACAACAAAGCCGCTTTTAAACGAGCGATGTAAAACTTTTCATGCAACCAAGCAACAAACAATTCCAGCATGGAAATGGCAGAAGTTAACGCCGCAATCACCAATAAAGCAAAGAACACTCCTGCCACAACTTGACCTGCAGGTACACCACCAAAAATAATAGGCAAAGACACAAAGGTCAGACTCGGACCCGCTTCCACATCGATTTGAAACGAAAAGACCAAAGGAAAAATTAACAAGCCTGCTAGCAGTGCCACTAACAGATCTACACCAACCACTATGCCACATGCTCGCGTAATAGACATACGTTTACTCATGTAAGCACCGTAGGAAAACATGGCCCCCATACCCACACTTAAACTGAATAAAGCCATCCCCACTGCCGCCAACACCACATCAAAGGTAATGTCTTGCCAAGACCAGGCAAACATAAACTCCAATGTTTTTGTCATATTGCCTATGGAAATAGAGTAGGCGGCTAAACCAACCAAAATCAGTATCAAGGCGGGCAACAATATACGCACCAAAGCCGACAAACCTCGCGTAACTGATTGACCTACGGTTAATACCACCAGCACCATAAACACAGAATGCCACAGCAACATTTCCGTTGGATTTGCCAACAACCCCTCAAACATAGCTTCAGCGCCAAGCTGACTGATGTCTTTAAATTGTCCTGACAAAGCGCGTTCTAAATAGGCAATGGACCAGCCCGCAATCACACTGTAAAAGGTGAGAATGAGAAAGCCGGAAATACCGGCAAGCCAAGGTACAATCACCCAAGCTTTATGGACAATGCGACGTTCACTTAAATCATTCACCGTATCAATTGGGTTAGAACGAACCGTTCGACCTAATGCCACTTCTGCTACCAAAACAGGCAAGCCCACCAGCAACAAACATAGACAATACACCAATAAAAAAGCACCGCCACCGTTTTGCCCTAGTACATAGGGAAACCTCCAAATGTTTCCTAAGCCGACTGCCGACCCACTGGCCGCAAAAATAAATATCCACGGACTTGACCAAATACCTTGTAAACATCGACTTTCAGGCATAAATATAGGCTCTAATAAAACAACTTAGACATTTGAGCAAGCATAGCTTTCCTAGATGACGCACACTTTGCTCAGATATAATTAGTAAACAGATGTGAATTTTCCAACATTCGGACGCATACCTCAAGAAAAGCATAGGTTTTTGATTCTATCGACCGTATAATTTTCAACTATGAGTAAAGTTAAGAAAAAACCCAAAAGCACTGGCACCATCGCCCTCAACAAACGCGCTAAGTACGATTACTTTGTTGACCAGAAATTTGAAGCTGGCTTAGCCCTAGCTGGCTGGGAAGTAAAAAGTCTACGTGAAGGCAAAGCGCAACTTGTGGATTCCTTCGTTGTGATTCACCAAAACGAAGCTTGGTTGGTGGGAGCACGCATTACCCCATTATTGAGCGCCTCTACCCATGTGGTGTGTGAACCCTTGCGCCAACGCAAACTCTTGCTCAACCGCAAAGAGCTTGACCGCATCATCCAAGTCACCGAGCAGAAAGGTAAAACCTGTGCTGCCATGGCTTTGTATTGGAAAGGCAACAAGATCAAATGTGAAGTGGCATTGGTGACAGGTAAGAAAGACCACGACAAACGTGACACAGAGCGAAACCGCGACTGGTCTCGTGACAAAGAACGCCTGATGAAACACAAAATATAACCTGTGGAATCATAGGATCTGACTAGCGAAAGCCGCAAGGATTCGTTAGAATGGCCGCAACTTCGGGGATGACATGGTTTCGACGCCGGTTACAAAACCTGAGGTGCATGTCGAGAGCGATACGAGATCTCGTAAATCCACTTGTATCATTTAAATAGTCGCAAACGACGAAAACTACGCTCTAGCAGCTTAATAACCTGCTAGTGTGCTGCCCCCAGGTTGCTTGTAGCCCGGGATTCCGCAGTATCATAAATTACAAGATGCTATCCGATGCCCTGCCTGGGGATAAGGATCTAAGATTAATCAGGCTCGCCGATTACACCCTGTCCTTCGGGCGGTAATAGGTCAAAAAATAGAAGTGACTAAACATGTAGAGCCGATGGCAGAGGACTGACGGACGGGGGTTCGACTCCCCCCATCTCCACCAAATCGCAATAAGCCCTAACGACGTCAGTCGCTAGGGCTTTTTATTAGCTCGCAACTTTTATTGCATCTATGCACATCAACGAATACTTAGCTCTCTTTGCTTCATAAGTGTCTGATATTCATTCATAGTAATTCTTCCTACATCTACATTGCCATAGTCCCATTATGGGACTATTATTAACTTTATGAGAATCATCGCCATATCGACACTAAAAGCTTTCTGGGAAGAACAGCCAGAGCACATGGATGCGAAAGAGCCAACGCTTGCTTGGTATCGGCATGCCTTAGCAGCCGACTGGAGCGCACCGGCTGAGGTAAAGCAGGACTTCAGAAATGCCAGCATCCTCAAAGATGGGCGAGTGGTTTTCAATATAGCAGGTAACAAGTACCGACTGGTCGTTTGGATCAACTACGCCTACCGTGTGGTGTACATCCGCTTCATCGGTACTCATGCGCAATACGATAAAATTGATGCACAAACTATTTAATTACCCCAAAGGTAGATACGAGAGGTAAAAATTATGGACATCAAACCGATTAAAACTGATGCCGACTACCGAGCGGCATTAAAAGATGTTGAAAGTTTAATGATGGCAGGTCCTGATACACCTGAAGGTGATAAGCTGGATGTCATGGTCACGCTGATCGAAGCATATGAAGCCAAGCATTTTCCATTGGATCTGCCAGACCCTGTTGAAGCCATCAAGTTTGAGATGGAACGTAAAGGCTTAACAGTAAAAGACCTTGAGCCCATGATAGGAAAAAGCAACCGAGTCTATGAAATTCTCAATAACAAACGCTCGCTTACGCTCAAAATGATCTGGAAGCTTCATGAAGGCTTGGGTATTCCTGCTGAATCCTTAATCAAGCCACCGCAAGCACAAGCTTAGTCTTAATGCGAACATAAACAGCTTGATGACTTGGTGGCGATCACCTCAGACAACAAAAACTACCGTGATATGACCATCCCACTGCAAGGCCTAAGCAAACTTAAAATAATTGGCCGTGATTAGCTGCTCATCAGTGCCTAGCCACTACGCTAGGCAGACGCGGCGAACCGCGTTTCGCTTAAATAGCAAAAGAGGTTTTCACAAATTCCAAGCCATCTATCTTTTTGTATTTGCGTTGTATAGATGCGAAGGTTTTAAAGAAGGGTTCGTACCACTCGATTTTCTTATCCAAGTCTTCAAAGTCCTTTTTGGCTCTACGCTTTCCAAAATCCTTCTCGATCCTTTTCATTTGAGTAGTTGAATAAACAGACCTAAAGCGTTTATTCCAAAGCTGCTCGACGATAGGATCGTAGTGGTCGCCAGCCCAGCCCATGGATTGCATCAATTCACCATCGATAAAAACGCAAATCGCCAGTACGTTCTCTTTGATAAAACGTTTTCCAGTGCTATCTCTTTCTCACCTAGTTTGAATTTGACGACTCCCATAGAACCTTTAAGCGCCTTTCCGATTTCTTCCCATTGCTCTTTGCTGATCATGTTTTTCTCCTATTGCACTTGCATTCGAACAGGTTTAATCATTTCTTCATCTGCGATGGCGGCATTTAAAAAATCCGCCTTAAATTGCTGGCCTTCGATGCCGTGAATCGTCTTGATACAGACTGTTGCTAGGAATGAAGAAATGTCACTAATTTCACTTTCGCATTCATTCATTAATGTTTCGAAAGCACTTAGGGCTAATTTCATATGTTCTTTTTCATGCTTGTCTCCTTGGTGGTTCAATCATGTAGCCAATGCCATTAAGATAAGCGCCAACGTATTCAGGTGTTTCCAGCTCGCTCAGATTCGCACTGGCTAAGGCAATGACATGCATTAGGAACTGTCTGTATTCGCTCACCGCTACGGGTTGATTGAGTGCAGCTTGCGCCGCATTTTGAATGTCGTTATCAGCCATAAATCACTCCTTAAAGAGATGCGATATCTAATGAGATAGGTTTGAATTGGTCTGTATCACCAACTCGTTCATAAAAACGCACATAGCTTTTACTGCCGACGGCGATATACGCATCTGATATGATCGCTAACGCTTTAATCCAACGCTCATCGGTAATAGCAAATAGACGAAGGCCCCGAACACGATCCGTTTGAATTTCTCCATTTCCATCAACATTGAAAAAATCATTAACGAATAGCTTTAGTTCTGGCTTTGCCCCTTCACTTAAATCTGATAGATATTCATCTATAAGTGCTTTTGCGGCCTGCAAACGCTCATCAAACGCCATTTTTTTATTAACTGATCTTTGCACCTTGTATCTGCCGTCAAAGCTATAAAGAGTAATATTTCCTTGCTTTCCACCTAGCTTCACCCCGTACTCTTCAGCTGACATTTCAACAAATGCAGCGATGTCTCCAAAGGCGCAAGCTTTGAAATCTGCCATTTCTTCATGAAGCACTTTCACTTTTCCTATTAGCTCATTCACGAAAGAGTCCCGTGCTTGATCAATTGGTCTAATCATGTTTTCCGGTACAAAGTGGCCTTCAGCATTGACGCGCATACCTTCTGGCACCTTGATGAAAGTTTCTTGTTGTTGGTTAATGGACATTGTGGCTCTCCCATTCGATGTTGCAGTGGTGAACGTTGGCTCTTCTTGGCGCAAGTAGTCAGACTTAATAAAGTCCCACGCTTCTGGCGTGATATACGCAAAACGGTTTTTACGAATGCTCGTGGCCGCTTCTTTGTTCTTTGGCAACAGGACGGGCAACCAGTCCGCTTCATCAAAGTTCTTTAAGCTAGAAAACTCACGACGCACGCTGGCGAATGCCACACCAAATTCTTCGCACACAGACTCATAAGCCTGCATCTTTGGCACACCGCTGTTAATCAACTGGCTCAAAACCGTGAGATAAGACAGCTTCGCTTTTGCCTTGGCTTGCGCTTTGTTGCCTGCATTATTCCAGCGTGACCATAGCGCCTCGCGGCAATAACGATCCGACTTGGCTTTTCCCGTAGGAATATCTAAAACCTTATCGCCAACTTGGAGTTTTCCAGCGCGTTTGTATAACGCGGCTTGAGCGGCGACAGGCAAGATGCTGATATGGTATTCAAACGCTTTTGTGCCTTCGCGTTTGCGTTTGGTTGCCTCTGTTGATAGTAATTCAAGTCGAGCGCGTACATTGCTCACGTCCGTTGGGAATCCGTTTACACCTGCACACTCTTTAGCTGATACCCACATAGCAGCCTCCTTATGCGCATTTATCTGCGTAACGGGAAGGCCATATAACTTTAGGCGATACACCTATTTTTTTAGCTATGATTGCCTCACATTTTGGGTACTTGAAGCGCAAAGCATTTCTCAGTGTTGAACCTGCTAAATTGTTTTCTTTTGCTAATTGCTCGAAGTTCGTACCAGCTTTTTCAAGTGCGGCTTTAATATCTGCTACGTGCCAATCTCGATTGATTTCTTTCATCGTGCTACCCTTATGTGTTACATATCTGCGCAAACAACTAACGCTGCGCATTTGTGTTGCATATACTAGAACAGAAAAATACGCATTTCAATAGGCTTGCGCATTTTTATTTTATCTGGTGCGCATTTAAATATTTAAAAAGATTTCCTTTTATGTCAAACACTTACGAAGAAAAAAGCACTGATGAAGCAAAAGATGCGATTTACTCTATCAAATGAAGCAATAAATTGCTTTCCACATCGCTTAAAACAGACAATAGGCAACACATCAATTCGCACTTTTGCGAAGAAATGTGGCGTCTCCGAAGCTGTGGTGCGCAATTATCTAGCGGGAAAAACCTTTCCATCTTTGGATAAACTGGCGCTAATGGCTGAAGTTGGAGAAAAGAGCTTAGAGTGGCTATGTTCAGGATCATCCAATTACCTGTCAGGTGAGGGTGTTGAGGATCTATCCAATTACCTGTCAGGTGAGGGTGTTGAGGATCTATCCAAAGAGTTCGCCCTAATTCCTGGATATACAATTCAGGTTTCAGCAGGTCATGGAGCATTAAACACTGACAACCTAGAATCTAGTAGGTATTTAGCGTTCCACCGTAAATGGCTTAAGTTCAGAGGTTTTTCTGAGAAGGACTTGGCAATTGTGTGGGCAAAGGGGGATAGTATGGAGCCAACTATAAACAACAATGATATTTTGGTTGTGCATGTTGGTCGTAAGATACCGCAGGATGGTCATATCTACATATTTAGGGATGAGACACAATTGTTTGTTAAACGCTATCAGAGCATCATAGGTGCCTGGCGTTTGATTAGTGATAATCCAATGTATACGCCGCTGGATATCAAACGAGAAGAACAGCATCAGTTTGAAGTCATCGGCCAAGTCGTTCACATCTCAAAAGACATCGGCGACTGATTAAAGGTTTAAACGGTGTTTAAAGATTCGTTGTGCATCCGTTGCCGTTGCTCAACTAACAAGACTCAAAATGCCAATTTTAAAACCACTGCTCAAACTAGCGTAATTTTTCCACGCTGCTAAAATGCAAACGGGGCCAACGTCTAAACAGACCTCAACCCCGCTAATTCACTGGCTCTCTAGTTTTAAATCCCGTTCATTCTCTATGAATCCCGTTTAATCCCTAGATTGATCATTTAAGTAGTCCTTATACATAGAGACTGGAACCCCCTTCCTTCTAAATATAGAAATCAACCATATAGGAGCCAGCACCTTGGAAAATGAAAGTGAATTAACGATCCCATTCTCATATGTGAATCTGAATGGAGACTTATGCAAAGAATTTTTGAAGATTATCAAATTACCTGAAGAGTTTATGTGTGCTGTTAGCTTTAGAACAATTAGGAGAAGCTAGATATGGCCATTAAAAAAATCTCTACAGGTTTCGAAGTTCGTTTCCGTGTTGCTGGTCGTGGCAGTCGTGAATATAAGCGCACCTTTCCCACCAAAGGCGAGTGTGAACGCTTTATGCGTTACACCATTTCCCAACATGAGACCCAATTCGATGAAAAGCCTTGGTTAGAGAAACCCAAGGACAACCGTAAGTTATCCGAGCTTATTGATATTTGGGACGACATACATGGTCACTTTTTGAAAGACGGCAAACGCATCCAAGGAAATAACCTGTTTACCTTCTCAATCTCGGCCTTTCGTCGTGCCTTGAAACGCACCAGCATAGAACTGCCAACAGGCCAAGCCAGCCACGCATTTTCTTAAAAGAGCCGTCACACCTTCGCGAGCCACTTCATCATGAACGGCGGCAACATCTTGACCTTACAAAAGATACTAGGCCACACTGACATCAAAATGACCATGCGCTACGCACACCTAGCGCCGGATTATCTGAATTTATGCTTTCTTACTTTATAAATAGAAAAATCTATATTTACGTATTTTAGTAAACTTGGTTAAGAAGCCTGACAACAATCCAGCACGCCCAATCACCATTTATGCTTGAAGCAAGCGACGCTGAAGAAGTGATTGCATATCACGTCGGCCATCAACAATTGCCATCACATAAACATGCTTGCCAATGACTCGATAAATAATACGGTAGGGCTTGCAATAGAGCTCTCGATACTCTCGCAGTCCTACAGAGAGCAACTCATTTGGGTAGGCTCCGCGCTCTGGATTGTCCGCTAGGCTTGAGAATGTCTCCTCGATTTTGTCGAGAAGATACTCTGCTTTTTCGGGCGCATTATGAGATTCAATATAGTCGTATAAATCTTCAAGATCGTAAGCAGCATCGTCTGTAAGAAATATCTGGTAACTCATTAGCCATTCTTGTTCCGGCTACGCAGTTTAGCAACAACATCTCTCGCAGACTGAACATTTCCCTCATCAACCTGACGCTGGCCAAGTGCCAATATCTTAAGCAACGCCATCGTCTCTTGTGTTTGCTCATAACTTTTAATGTCCTGCATTACCGCCTTGGCCTCACCGTTTTGCGTGATCACTATGGGCTCCATCTGAGTAGACAGGTTACGTATGACTTCTGCAGCATTGGCTTTCAAATAACTAATTGGTTTGATTTGATCTGATAATTTCATAAGCACCTCTAATTAGGACCAAATATAGACCGTAAAAAGGTCGCCAGTCAATTTAAACAGTTCTCTACTACCATGTCTCGAACGACTTTTTATACTGATAATAGCAACAAAACATCCACTTTTATCTGAAACTAAAAACAGGCACCATCCATTATTCCTTGACGAGTTGAGCACGAAAAAAAGCCCTAACGACGTCAATCGTTAGGGCTTTTTTCATTTTAAACGCTCTATATCTATTAGGCCTTCAGTGTAAACGCCTGTGATAACGCATCTTTTAGGGATGCATCCATGTCTGCGTCCTTCATTACACCCGCTTCGGAATCAAACACTTCGTAGAATTTAGGCACGGATAGTGCGGCTTTTACATCCGCGGCAAAGTAAGGTGCAGAAGCTTGCGCCGATGCCAATACGCTGGAACCGCCCATTGAACCTGGAGAAGAGGCCAGCAATACCATTGGCTTGTTTTGATATACTTTCATATCGATGCGAGACATCCAGTCGAACAAGTTTTTGTACGCTGCTGTGTATGAGCCATTGTATTCTGCAAAGGAAATGATCACGCCATCTGCACTGCCAATCTTGTTGAAAAATTGGGTGGCCAATTCAGGCATGCCTTCTTCATTGCGCTCTGGACTGTATATCGGCATTTCGTAATCATTGATGTCTAGAATTTCAACTTCCGTTGCCTCGACCAATGACGATGCATACTGAACAAGCTGCTTGTTAATGGATTTTTGGCTATTGGTAGCTGCAAAAGCAAGTAGTTTCATGTTGTCTCCATTTGATGTGTTTGAATCACAAATCTCGTTCGACGAGTTGATACCACTCACTATAAATAAATTAGGTTAAGAAATTAATAATCGGATGGTTAAATCATCATTTCTGTTTTCTCAATAATGACACCTCTTACCAAGCATAAGCTTCTGGAGCTGGCTGATTTCTTAGTTGCTTGCCAGCTTGAATAGGAAATAATGTGTCTAATTGAGCTAAAGTATCATGGCTCAAATTCGCTTCAAGCGCTGCTTGCAAACCGTTAAATTGTGCCACAGTTCTGATACCAACAATCGCGCTGGCGACCGCAGGGTTAGCTAAAATCCAAGCGATGGCTAAAGCGTTACCAGACATATTCAAGGCTTTGCAAAGAGCATCATAGTCACGTAATTTTGGCTCATATATGGCTTCATCTAAGCCATACCAATCCATTACCGCTCTCGCACGCGAATCTTGTCGACTACGCTCGCTACCGGCAAGTAAACCTCCAGCTAATGGCATGTAAGCCAGTATCCCTATGCCAAAATCCTCTGCACATGGCATTAAATCCAATTCAGAATAACGACAAATTAAGCTATACATGGTTTGTTCAGAAACAAAACCCAAATGGCCTAATTGAGCCGCTTGCATTTGGTGTTTTGCCAATCCCCAGCCATTGTAGTTACTTGCACCAGCGTAAATCACCTTGCCCTGATTCATCAGACGATGAAAGCTTCCCCAAAGCTCTTCCCCACAAATGGTTCGATCCAAATGATGCACCTGATACAGGTCAATTCGATCCGTTTGCAGGCGAGACAAAGACTCCTCGATTTGTTTATGTATTTTATAAGCCGACAAACCCGCTTCTTCATTGGGTAAATGTGGAGCAGGTTTTTCTTGATATACCTTTGTCGCTAATATAATACGATCTCGCTTGGTTGGATTTTTCGCCAGCCAGTTCCCAATAATGGTTTCACTCGCCCCCCAATTCGGATTGCCATAATCATTAGAGGTGTCGATAAGATTAATTCCCATATCGAGCGCCATATCGAGAATGCGATGACTCTCTTTTTCTGTCGCAGTCACACCAAACGTCATAGTACCTAAGGTAATCGGACTGACTTTAAGATTGGTTCTACCTAGTTTTCGATAATACATTTGGGGATAACGCCTTTTAATATTGAAGGGAAATTCATAATGACTAAAGGCTAAGAAATAAATACTATGGCGTAAATGACAATAAAGAACGATATTCTGCCAATGCACTTTACTAGACGTATTTACTTTGTTCTCTACCCTAACTCTGCATTGCTCGATTATTCCGGGCCATCAGGTGTTTTTGCTGTAGCAAACGAACTCATTAAAGATACTGTCTACTCGCTTCATTGCGTTTCATCCACAGGCGGACTCATTCGACAAAATACCAATGTTTATATTGATACCTTAGCATTTGACCAAACAGAGTTAAGCATCGAAGACACCGTTTTAGTCATGGGCGCTCCAAGCTCGGCCATACAAGAGGCCATGGCCGACCCTGCCATCAAACAATATCTTGAGTACTCCAGTCAGACATGTGGTCGTTATGGCTCGGTTTGTACGGGTGCTTTTATATTGGGTGCGGCAGGCCTTCTCGATCATAAACAAACCAGCACACATTGGGCGTCACAAAAGTTATTAAAAAACAGTTATCCTTTGGCAAGGGTGAATCAAGACGCTTTGTATACGGTGGATGGAAACCTTTGGACATCCGCAGGTGTAACAACGGGTATAGATATGGCCCTTGCTATGGTCGAACAAGACTTAGGACGATCAATCAAATCACAAGTCGCAAAACACTTATTGGTTTATGCTCAACGCGCTGGACACCAATCACAATTTAGTGACATCTTACTCGCTCAAACCCACCATGATGATAGGTTCGCTCCTTTGGTTGAATGGCTGCAAGAACATTTGCATCATCCAATAAAGGTGGAAGACATGGCACACTTTATGGCCATGAGTAGCCGAAGTTTTCATAGGCATTTTATTCATGCATTTGGTCAATCCCCAGCCAGTTTTTTTGTTCAACTACGTTTAAACCAAGCGCAAAAATTATTGCAGGCTGGCGTTCCTGTTACACAGGTTGCCTCCAAGGTGGGTTTCAAATCTGTGTCCGCTTTTCGTACTGCATTCAAAGATTTTACCGGCATAACGCCGAAGTTTTTCAGTGGACTTGAGTAATCTCTAAGGGAAAGATGCGAACCCTCTGTTAAACCAACAAATTCATCGAAATGATAGGCAATTCTGTTCATCTCCCTCTACACTAACAGTAAGCATTGACTGGGAGAAAATAAGTATGAAAACAGGCACACTCTTCGTAAGAGACATTATGTCCCATGACGCTTATTACGTTTACCCTGATACCAGCATAGTAGATTGCGTAAAAGGGCTAACCAAACGTCATTTAGCCGGTGCTCCGGTGGCAGATAGACAAGGCCATTTGATTGGTTTTGTATCAGAACAAGATATTTTGCCTGCGCTAATGCAAAGTGCGTATTACAGTGAAGAGCCGAAGGACGTTAATTCCGTCATGAAGACCAATGTGCTCAGTGTCAGTCCGAATGATCATATTATCGAAATTGCTAAAATGATGTCTGAACCCAAACCCAAAATGTACCCTGTTGTACAAGAAGGACGTATTATTGGCATCATTACGCGTTACCATGTCACGAAAGCTTTACTCGCCGATCTGGAAATGGCTGTACCAGTTTAAGACAACTCATTGATCTGCTTAGTTGCAAATCGACACTGTCACAAGGAACAACACAATATTCCTTGTGACCCTGCTGTTAATCATCTGTGTTCAGAGTCTGATGGTTGAGATAACTCTCAGCCTGGGTTCTGTCCATGTATTTTGTTAATATTTTTAGTGGCACTTTGGTTAAGTCGACCATAATCAGGCCGTCTAATGCATCATTAAAATCATGATCCAGATTGAAACAGATCAATTTGCCATTCATTTTAAGGTATTGTCTGAGCAATACAGGCAAGCCTTTCCCTTGCTCCATGCGCGCCAATATTTTGGACAAGAGTTCTACACTGGTTAACGCTGACAAAAGATTCGGCTGCCAAAACTCCGCTGTATCCTTAGCCAAAGGCGTAGTTGCTTTAACTAGCTTGGCTCTTTGCTGATCATAATGATGCAAAGACAAGGTTTGCATCATAAGCTGTCGTGCGCAGTTGCTGTAATCTTTACTGATACTGACTGGTCCGAATAAGTGGGTGTATTGCGGATTACGCGATACTATTGTGGCAATGCCTTTCCATAACATCAGCAGAGAATTCAAGTTCTTTTGATAGGCCTCGGCCACCACCGAACGCCCCACCTCAATACTCATGCCCATACTGGCCAAAAAGCTTTGGTCATATTGAAACAAACTGCGTGAATACAAAGCTTGCAGACCTTTCTGCTCAAGTAACTGATCAACAAATCCAAGGCGATAGGCCCCAACAATTTTTTTATCCGCGTTATGCCACACAAACAATTGTTGGTAGTAATAATCGTATTCGTCCAGATCACAGGCTAAACCACTGCCTTCACCTACCGCACGAAAACTTAGCTCTCTAATGCGTCCTATTTCCTGCATTATATTGGGCAGTTGCTCGCGTCCAGCACAATACACAGCAAAATCCCCTTGCTCCAATAGCAGGGCCTCTACTGGCAAAGTTGCGATGTCATTTAACAAATTTTCAGTCGCTACAGGCGCTATCACCTCAGGCAAATTTGCTTGCCCTTTATCAGAGGACAATAAATAGGTGTTAAGGCGCAAATAATGCACCAAATCCTTCTCTTCATTGAAGCCTTTGAGCTCAGAGTAATCAATCGCTTGACCAATTGATAAACGAATTTTTGAGGCACGCTTATTGAGCAATTCTTTGGCCAACATCGCGGTTCTCAATAAGGGATGAATTCGCCCAGCGCGATAAAACATAGGGCTGTTTTGTCCATCAATAAAGATAGGCACCACAGCGGCTTGGCTGCGATTGATAAACTTAGCAACCGAATGACGCCATTCGGCGTCTGCCAATACCCTACTGCCTTTAGGATAAGTGGATACTTCTCCAGCAGGAAAGATAACCAACACGCCACCATCAGCCAAATGTTGATTGGCCTCGCGAATTGCCATACTGTTGGTTTTCGCAGCTTTACTGCCACCAAACACATTCACACCGATAAAGAGGTCACGAATTTCAGGTAAGCGTTTGAGCATTTCATTTGCCAGTACTTTTACATCTTGACGTACACTGGCCAACAAATCTGCCAATATTACACCTTCAATGGCCCCCAACGGATGGTTAGCAACGATCACAACCGGGCCTTTTTGGGGAATGTTCTGCAAAGAACCCGAAGCCAGTTGATAGTCTATTTCCAATGCTTTGAGGGTGTAATTCATAAACTCAAAACTGGACTGAGTGGGGGTTCGTTGCTGGTACAAGGCATCCAACTTACTCAACCCAGTCAGCCATTCTACACATTTTTCAGCAAGACCAAATGGTGTGACTCTGGGCAAACGAAATGGGCTATCTATCATCTTCTTCTCTCTTTTCTTGACTTACTTTGGCATCATTTCTGGCCAGTTTTGGTCCGCTTGAGTGATGTGCAAACTACGATCATCATCCCATTTTTGTTTTACCGATTTGTTATAGTTGAGATATAACTTGCCATCGACAATCGCCCATTGTTTTGGATCCGATGAAGCAAATCCCTTGTTTGCAGAGACAGCCCAAGCACAATAGCCACCATATTGTGGTGCGTATTTTTCAGGTTCAGCTAAAAACATGTCCAAATGCTGTTGCAAAGCAAAATACCAATCGGCTCCCTTGTACTCGGTTTTGAATTTGCTACTGCCTTCAACCGCTTCTTGCTCGGTAAAATATGCAACCGTGTCGTAACCACTGAGGGCTTTATTACTAAAGAAACCCGTTGAAATGGGATCTTCTGCCCACACCAATTGGCTGACAAAAAGACTGACAATGACGATAAATTGTTTCATTACATACTCCTTAGGAAGCCACCGACATAGCGGTTTGTTTGGATAAGGTAAGACGATTATTCGCTAGACTGCTTGGCGTCAAATAACGACAAGGTGAGCCAGCCACATAACTCATGTGCTGCTCGGTAGATGTCACAGAGACATGCGTAAAACTAACGGTTTGCGCATCGTCACGATGCATACAAACCGATTTATAAAGTTGCTCTTTATGGTGATGACAATGAAATGCCAAGTGCAGCGCTTGATCCATATTGTCCGCCACCATATCTTGATAAGCTTGGTGTCGATATTCACTGACGTCGGCTAACTCAACAGCAGAGGAAAAAACGGGAGAGTGCATGCCATCAATCCACAAGTTCTCACCATTCCAATGAAAGGCTCGCACTGGGTTTTCTTGTTTACCTAGATCAAGGTCAAAAGCCAATAAAATAAAAGGCGCAAACTCTTGCAGCTCAACCTTGATAAGGGCTTTTTCAACTTCCGCCGTATCAATATGTTTGGCCAAACGACTGAGCAGCAGACCACGACTGGTCAATGGAGGTGGCGGCATCTTGCCTTGATAATTATTTAATAAACATAAACTTAACCCTGCATCATTAGTGCTAATCCAACTGCCTTGTCCTACGGGATCAATTGGCATCATCACTTTCACTCCTGCCAACTCAGTCACCCTTGGAGGCAAGGCTTGAGCGCGCGTTATTTGCTCATCGCGATTAAAATAAATCTCATAGCCTGTCGGCGAAATTGACCAACTCACAGAACACATAATTAAGCCTTCCTCATGTAAGACAAAGTGGCCGCTGCGTAACCGAAATCATATTGGGTCTGACCACCCAACAGATTGACCACCACCTTAGTCATGGCAAAATGATGATTGGCATGCAAAGATACGAAAGTCAGTTCGCGCTCTAATGTCGAGGACATCGCAGCGGATTGGCAACCACAAACAGACACTTCCGATAACACCTGAACTGACTGCTTGATATCGTTTAATTCAAGCTTTTCCAACCTATCAATTAATTGTTCTGTCTCTAAAATCGCCTGATAACGACAGCTCTCCACTAGGTGACCACGCCGCCTTTGGTTATAGTCAATAAGGTTTTTATCAAGCCCTCCTGTCCCCATAACCAGCAGCACCTGATACATATCCAACAAATGACGAAAATGTTCACCAATACTGCTATCCACATAGGGTTTTGCTGTGCCTTGATACATTTCATCCGTTAAATCCGATAAAAAGTTTCTGCCTTGCTCTAAGGTATCAATCGCACCTTGAACAACAGCTAATTCACGCCCCATCAGAACCTTTTCAGCGGTACTTTTATTCCATTTGGATAGCATAAATTTATCTCTCCTTGTGTCTTTGTCAAAGAACGAACCCATCACTTAATCCGTTGCTGGATATTGTTCTGTTAAACGCTTTTCTTCACGCCACGCACTAAGCAATTCCTTCAATGAAGGTGGCTGGTATCCCTGCTTTTTTTGTTTGGCACCAATAGCAAACAAAAGGCGATACTGCTTGAGCAGCACACTAAATATGCTGATCAAGGAAGCATTTCTGTCCCAAATATGAGCCGCTTCGCTACTGGCTCCATTGAGTTCCAAAATGGTGAATTTTTCTCCCTGCATAAAGTCATGCAAGTTATCGAATTTGATGTCCAAACGGCCGTAGTAGTAACCTTTTACGTCCTTCAGAATATGATCTAATTTGCGCGTGAGTGATTCGGTGATGTATTGATTACCATCTCGAAAAATGGAACCACGACTGTGACTGCCGGCAAACGCCAGTTGGAATTCCTCACCTTGCGCAGGCACCCAATTCAATAAGGCTTGATGACGTGGCAAGTAGAGATGAGCAAGCTGACCCGCTCTCGGGTCCTGTCGAATCAGTTCTTCTAAAGTGAGTCGCCCATCGCCTACTACAGACGGAGCGTATTTCAGAGTAATGGAGAAAATTTCGCCACGCTCTGCATCAGGTTGACGCACATAAAACACACCTGCTTCCGCCTTATAAGGCGCTTTTTGCTGCAACACAAATCGAGCCTCTTGTGGAAAAGCCATAAAATAATCCACAAGTTGTTGTTCTGATTTCAATAATTTCACACCAACACCACGACACCCTAGATCCGGTTTAGCGACTATTGGCCAATTGAGCTTAAGTTCAGTGAGCTTTTTCAGTGTGTCTTCTACTTGTGTCCTAATGGCATCAGAAGTTTTCTCAACAGTGCAATAAGGGGCGATCCAAGGCCGAGCCGTTTCTCCAGCGAGACTCATAATGTCGTGCTTCGACTCACCCACCATGCCACTAAGTTTAATGCTAGGATTGGCAATTAACGGCAAACGCAAATCCCTGTAATACAAGGCTTGAAACAAACTTTGCACTACGACTGGTGTATAAAAAAACCAAGTGGGCATAAATTCAAAAGGCGATATAGCACCTTTATCATCAGCCTCTAACAAGGGCATCCCCCCATTGACTCGATGTGCTGGAATCAACTCAATGCCTGCTAATTTTTCCACTGAAGCCCTCTCAAAAAACTCAACTTTATTAATCGATTCACCGCCAACAAAACAACCAATGACCCAACAATAAACCACCATTGATAGGCCGCTATGTCTAACCAAGCTTGGCGACCAAACCAGTAAATCACACCGAATACCAAACCTGTCCAAAGCGAGGTGGCCAACAAGACCACCGCCAAAAATTGCCAGATAGGAAGGGCAATAAAACCTGCCAATGTGAACCCTAAGGTTCTAAAACCGGGAATAAAACGAATCACAAAAAGATTAAGCCTTTGCTGATGTTGAAAACGTCTTTTGACCATTTGAAAGTAGGGCATTTTATAAAGACGCCATCTGATCCAGCGCCATCGTTTTGCGCCACGACCCAAGGCATAAAGCCCTAAATCACCTGTCGCAATACCAAGAAATATTGCCAACAAAGCCAACGACACAGGCATATCACCTTGTACTGCCATGACAGCGGCACTGACAATAGCCAAATCCTCCAATAAATAGGACATCAGAACGATGCCAATAAACATCACACCCAGCGATGAGGAAGACTGAATTAATAAGGTATGCAACGCGTCTAGCACTCTTTTTCCCTTGGATAATCTGTTGGGTACTTAAGTGTTAGTCGTACGTAATGTGAAAATTGTTACAACAAAATTATGTTTAATCGAAATGAACGACGTTACTCAGATTCTCTGCACTTCAATACGGCTTTAAAGCAAGCCTCTTTCTCAGTGTTAATGTGGCGATGAGCCTATCCAGCAACATAGCTCAACAAAACAAGGCGTATTGCATAATAAACAACGTTAATGTTATGTTATAACATTAACGTTGTTTATTTTAGTGAGCGCCTGCCATGAACAAACTTCCAGTTACGGTACTGTCAGGATTTCTTGGTGCCGGTAAAACCACCGTCTTGAGCCACATTCTTAACAACCGCCAAGGTCGTAAAGTAGCAGTAATCGTCAATGACATGAGTGAAATCAATATTGATTCCGAAATTGTACAGAACGAAGTGTCTTTTAATCACAACGAAGAAAAGCTGGTTGAGATGAGTAACGGCTGTATTTGTTGCACGTTACGAGAAGACCTTCTAGAAGAAGTAGGCAAACTGGCTCAAGCCGGAAAGTTTGATTATCTCGTCATTGAATCAACCGGTATTTCTGAGCCGTTACCAGTAGCGGAAACCTTTACTTTTACCGATGAAAACCATGTCTCTTTATCTGATGTCGCCAATCTCGATACTATGGTCACAGTAGTGGATGCGGTTAATTTTCTAGTCGATTATAACCAAGCCAAATATTTAAAAGACACTGACCAATCTCTTGGTGAAGACGATGACAGAAGTATTTCCGATCTGTTGGTGGATCAAGTGGAATTTGCTGATGTGATTCTCATCAGTAAAACAGACCTTGTCGATGTTAAAGCAATCGACAACTTAACTGCCATTCTAAAAACACTTAACACGCATGCTCACATCATTCCAATTGCAAATGGCAATATCGATGTAGACCACGTTCTTAATACTGGACTGTTTAATTTTGAACGCGCGCAACAAGCCCCTGGCTGGTTAAAAGAAATGCGAGGGGAACACATTCCAGAAACCGAAGAATATGGGATCAGTAGCTTTAGTTACCGAGCGCGACGTCCCTTTCATCCAGAAAAGTTTCATCGTTTCATTGACGACATAAATACATTTGGCAAATTGATTCGCTCAAAAGGCTATTTTTGGCTCGCCTCAAGACCAACATTCGCTGGTCAATGGAGCCAAGCTGGAAGCATGGCACATTATGGGTTTGCTGGCGTATTTTGGCGAGCTATCCCCAAAGAAAACTGGCCTACCGACAAAGACTATTTAGCGAACATAGAAAAACTATGGCAAGAGCCTTTTGGAGATATGCGTCAAGAGTTGGTGTTTATCGGGCAGAATTTAAACAAAAGTGCCATGATCAGAGCCCTAGACGCGTGCCTATTAAATGAATACGAAACCTCTCTTGGCAAAGATTACTGGCTGAAATTAAAAGACCCTTTCCCAGCTTGGGGGCCTAACCACCCTTCCATCACAAGTTAAATACAAGGAAAACAATATGAAAAAGCCATCTGCTCTTATCATAAGTGCCCACGCTGCTGACTTTGTTTGGCGTGCAGGTGGAGCTATCGCCCTACATGCCGATATGGGCTATGAAGTGACTGTAGTTTGCTTATCCTATGGTGAACGAGGTGAAAGCGCTAAGTTATGGAAACAAGACGACATGACGTTGGAACAAGTGAAACAAGTTCGGCGCAAGGAAGCGCAGGCAGCAGCGGAAGCACTAGATGTCCATGACATACAATTTTTTGACTTAGGAGATTATCCGTTAGATCTGAACAATGAAGCGCGCAATCGTCTTGTCGATGTGATTCGATCTGTACAGCCGGATTTCATGATGAGCCATTCCCTGTGGGATCCATACAATACTGACCACATGAATACCACTCGATTTGTCCTAGAAGCACGTATGATAGCGCAAGCTTGGGGACATAATCCTGGCGAAAAAGTACTTGGTGCTCCTCAGTTGTATTTATTTGAACCTCACCAAACAGAACAAATGGGATGGAAACCCGATACTTTTTTAGACATCACCCAAGTTTGGCACAAAAAACAAGCCGCCATTGAGTGTATGCAAGGACAAGAACACCTCTGGCATTTCTATACCAATGTTGCCGAAAATCGGGGCAATCATTTTCGACGTAACTCTGGTGGTCAGGCTGGTGGACGCAACACCGAATATGCTGAAGGTTTTCAGTCAGTGTTCCCACGAACGGTAGACAAGTTATAAGTCAAAAAATTGTATCTCGGAAAGTTTATACAGTTTTTAGCTAGCAAACTTTGGAATGATGAAAGCCTAGTTAATCGCATGGTATTCATTAATAAGGATCTGGATGTAAACTACATCCAGCAATCCTTACCAAGCTGTTTGGCTTAAGAAAGGTACAAATATCATTGAAGAGTTAGGCGGCATGAAAGACATTAAGAATATTTTCCGTAATCTTGAAAAAAAGCTCAAACAATCAAAATGGTTTGAGGAGGATTGGGAAATTTATAACCGTGGACCTTACTTACAACTTTATAAGACCAGTTGGCATAATCATAATCAAGGTGGAATTCACTTCGAAACCTATATTGAAGCATCTCAAATAAAGCAAAAGTCTTTTCCCATTTGCCTACACGCAGAAGAAGATTGCCCATCCAGAACGGAATTTATACAGCGACTTTTAGATCGAGAAGAAGATACAATCAAAGCTTGGAAAGGCTATCAAATTATCGCTAAAGATTATCATATTCTGCAAAAGACAATGCCACTCAACTTTAAAAATCTAGAACAGCGCCTTTATGATGAGTTGAATCAATTAAGAAAACTGGCACCAAGTATAGAGCTAGTTTTACAAGAACTTGAGGCAGATACTGAAAGTTAAGGAAGCAAAAAATGAAATCTCAAAAAAGTCCTTGTATTGATGTCTGCGTGTTTTCTGGTCCAAAAGGTTGGTGTATTGGTTGCGCACGCACTCGACAAGAGTGTCAGCAATGGAAAAACATGAAACCTTACGATAAAAATTTGCTCAAAAAAGCTCTCACAAAAAGATTGCACCAATTACAGAATCAAGCCACCAAATAGCTGGCCAACATAAAATAAAAATCAACAAATTGACTATAAACACTACCTAGTAGTAAAGCAAACTAACCTTAACCCCAATCGATATTCCCAATCTCTATTGGGACCTTAATTGTGAAGATAGCACCTTACAAAATACAGCGTCCTTCTTTGAGCAAATCAAAAACAAAGCATCATCAGCCCCTATAACGCCATAAGATCTTAAAACCTATTTCTTTATAACAAAATTTTATTAATCCTTCCGTTGTTTGCTGCGTATGCAACTATACTGATGGTAAGCCACATGAGATGAGGGCGTGGCTGTATCAGGCATTTTCCAAATATTTAAGCGTTAGTTAGATAGCAACGAGGGGGAATCCATGATCAATCATGTTTGGGGTCTTATTCATCATCCAGATAAAGAATGGCGTGCCATCAACGAAGAGCACGAAACCGTTAGTCACATGTACTACCATCATGTGCTGTGGATGGCAGCTATTCCAGTAGTGAGTGCTTTTATCGGCACTACACAATTTGGCTGGTCGATTGGTGGAGAGTCCATTAAGGTATCACTGATGACTGGTTTAGGGCTGGGCGTCTTATTCTATGCTTTAATTCTGGTTGCCGTGGCCATGGTCGGCAGTGTCATTCACTGGATGGCACGCAACCATGCTAATCGCCCGCCACGACAAGAATGTATTGTCTTTGCAGGTTACATAGCGACACCACTCTTCCTAAGCGGTATCGTTGCCATTTACCCAATTATCTGGCTGTGTTTACTGACCTGCGTTTTGGCTGTTATCTACACAGGCTACCTGCTGTATCGTGGCACACCTAGCTTTTTAGGCATTAGTAACAAACAAGGCTTTATCCTTTCCAGTACCACATTAGGTATTGGCGTCTTAGTACTTGAAGCATTATTGGCCATAGTGGTCTTAGTGTGGAGCCTAGGTTCTGAGCACAGTATAGTATGGAAATTTTTTCAATAAGATTTTGATTCATAAAAACAATCTATCACTTCTTGTAACGATCGACGGAACTTTTTCCGTCGATTCTCGTCTCAAATTTACTTATTCTCAAACGCAATCTGTGATAATTTTGTCGGATATCGTTTTAGGTAGTGGTTTATCGGGCAAGGATGAACCAAACATAGTACTATGACAAAGTGCATTTATTGCCTATATTTTAGGAAACAACATGCTAGCACTCTGTTTTAACTCTGTTTTATTACCATTAACTAGGAAGGAGTTATTCCCTTGAGTTCACTGATCTGGCTGCCATTTCTCCCTTTATTAGGGACTCTGGTTCCTCTTCTTAGTGCCCGCTTAAGCCGAACGGCTTGCGCCTTTCTTACGGCAGCACTACCCGCACTCACTCTTTTGCTCGTGTTGGCCTATGCTGGAGACATTTTCCAAGGCGAACGTTTTCAGGCCATATTACCTTGGATTCCGACCATTGGACTGAATTTATCCTTCCGTTTGGATGGCTTGGCTTTGTTGTTTGCCATTTTAATTCTTGGCATAGGTTTACTGATCATTTTGTACGCTCGATATTATTTATCGGCACAAGATTCCATCGGTAAATTTTACGCTTACCTGATTTTATTCATGTTTGCCATGCTGGGTGTAGTGTTATCTAACAATCTGATTCAAATATGGTTTTTCTGGGAATTAACCAGTATCAGTTCCTTCTTATTAATCAGCTTCTGGGGACATAAAACCGAAGCCCGTAAAGGCGCCCGTATGGCGCTCACCGTAACAGGGGCTGGCGGCCTTGCCTTATTGGCAGGCCTGCTTATCTTAGGCAATACGGTTGACAGCTTTAACCTACAAGACATTTTAGACAGCGGCGATTTCATTAAAGCCAGCGCCAACTACCCAATCATAGTGGTACTTATTTTGCTGGGCGCGTTCAGTAAATCCGCGCAATTCCCGTTTCATTTTTGGTTGCCCAATGCCATGGCGGCTCCCACACCAGTCAGTGCTTACTTACACTCTGCCACTATGGTAAAAGCAGGCATTTTCTTAATGGCTAGATTCTATCCAGCCCTAGCAGATACCAATCTATGGTTCATGATAGTTAGTTTGACTGGTTTAGCCACCTTCCTCGTAGGGGCTTACATCGCTATTTTCCAGCACGACCTCAAAGGCCTATTAGCCAACTCTACCATCAGCCATTTGGGCCTCATCACTCTATTATTGGGTATGGGAACGGATTTGGCAGCCGTGGCGGCCATATTTCATATCATTAACCATGCGACCTTTAAAGCTTCCTTATTTATGGCAGCAGGCATTATAGATCACGAATCCGGCTCCCGTGATATGCGGCAACTAAATGGTCTTTGGAAATACATGCCCTACACAGCAACCCTTGCTATGGTGGCATCGGCTTCTATGGCTGGAGTGCCTTTACTCAATGGTTTCTTATCAAAAGAAATGTTCTTTACTGAGACTCTACACCAAGCCTCATTGGGCTCATTATCTTGGTTCATTCCTATCTTAGCTACCTTGGGAGGCGTGTTTGCTGTTGCCTACTCAACCCGCTTTATCCATGATGTATTCTTTAATGGGGAGCCCATTAACCTCCCCAAAACCCCGCATGAGCCACCACGCTATATGCGCGTTCCAGTGGAAGTGCTGGTTGCCTTGTGTTTGCTAGTCGGTATCTTCCCAAGCCTAGTGGTAGGAGATTTGTTATATGCTGCTGCAAGCGCAGCCCTAAATACGCCTCCACCAGAATACAGTTTGGCAATTTGGCACGGTTTCAACTTCCCATTGCTCATGAGTGTGGTGGCCTTAATCGGCGGTTTGTATATGTACTACAACCGCACTCATTTGTTTAAGTTCCAAGCACAATTCCCTGCCAGTGATCCAAAACTGGTATTTGAAAGTGTGGTTCAATACCTGACCAACAAAGCAAAGAGCATCATCACATTTACCGAGAATGGCTCTTTGCAACGCTACATTTTCTTTACCCTAGCATTAGCAGTGGTCATGACAGCTTCTTCCCTGATGAAACTGAACGCAACGGCAGGACAACGCCCAGAAATCCCTGTTGACGCCTTATCTATTACCTGCGCCGTTCTGCTCACTATTTCAGCACTGGCGACGGTAATTTGGCACAGACGCCGTTTAGTGGCCTTGTTAACCCTATCTGTAGTGGGGCTAATTGTTTCCTTAGCCTTTGCCCAATTCTCCGCACCAGACTTGGCTCTAACGCAACTATCGGTGGAAGTTGTCACTGTGATCTTGCTGATTTTGGCCCTGTTCTTCTTACCACAAAAAACCCCTAAAGAATCCTCTCCGCGCCGTGTTGTTCGTGACCTAGGTTTGGCTTCTTTAATCGGCGGTGTGGTTGGCACCATCAGTTATGCCTTGATGACCCGCCCATTGGACACAATTTCAACCTTCTTTACTGCCAATAGTAAAACCGGCGGCGGTGGCACTAACGTGGTCAACGTGATTTTGGTGGACTTCCGTGGTTTTGATACCTTAGGTGAAATTACGGTATTGGGCATTGCCGCACTAGGCATTTACAAGCTTATTGCGCGAATGAAGTTATTCATGCCATCCTCAGACGATAATGGCATGGCGTGGTCAACCGACCGTCATCCTATTCTTTTGTCCGTGATCTCACAAAGTTTATTGCCATTAGCCTTACTGGTGTCGGCCTACATATTTTTACGTGGGCATAACTTGCCTGGTGGTGGTTTCATTGCCGGCTTAATCACTTCTGTTGCTATCATTCAACAATATATTGCGCATGGTGTAGAGTGGATCAAAACCCGCATCAAATTGGATTATCAAATCATGATAGGTTGCGGCGTTGGCATTGCTACCCTAAGTGGTCTGGGCAGCTGGATCTTCGGCCATACTTTCTTGTCCTCATGGTTTGATTACTTCTATTTGCCTGTGATAGGTAAATTTGAGTTGGCCAGTGCCATGATTTTCGATTTGGGTGTCTACTTGACGGTTGTCGGAGCCACCATGTTAATTCTCGCCAATCTAGGTCAGCTAACCACCAGCGAGCGTCCTATTCAAAAGGAGCATGATTAATGGAAGGTTTATATGCATTCTGTGTCGGCTTGCTTACCGCTTGCGGTATTTTTTTAGCCCTTCGAGGTCGCAGTTTCTCAGTAGTTATCGGTCTGACTTTACTGTCCTATGCGGTCAACCTCTTCCTGTTTGCCAGTGGCCGTTTGAAGTTAAACGCGGCAGCGGTATTAGGTGAATCAGAACAATACAGTGATCCATTACCGCAAGCCTTGGTACTGACTGCCATCGTAATAGGTTTTGCTATGACAGCCTTTGCTGTCATTCTCGCCATGCGTGCTCGTGCCGATTTAGGTAATGACCACGTTGATGGCACCTTACCAAAACCACCCGCAGAAGCGCCGACTAAGTCATCTGGAGGCAATAAGTAAATGCAGCATTTGAGCATTTTCCCTGTTTTAATTCCGCTGCTGTTTGGCGCGATCATGTTGTTACCACCCATTTCGCGAGATTTGCAATCGCAACGCGTGGCCTCAATGGTAGGAACGCTATTTTTAATGATTTCTGCCGCGTTTTTGCTTTATCACGTCGATAGCGAAGGAACTCGTCTTTACGCATTAGGTGGCTGGCAAGCGCCTTTTGGTATCGTCCTAGTGGCGGATAGGGTATCTAGCTTGTTGGTGTTGCTCACCAGCTTTCTAGGCTTTGCAGTCATGCTGTATGCCATTGCTGGACGCGACAAAGGCGGCGCCTATTTCCATCCATTGTTTATGTTCCAATTAATGGGCATAAACGGGGCTTTCCTGACCGGCGATTTATTTAATCTTTTTGTCTTCTTCGAAGTGCTGTTGATTGCTTCTTATGCCCTGTTAATTCACGCCGGTGGCAAACAAAAAACTCAGGCCACGGTTCACTACGTTATTCTCAACCTAGTGGGCTCTAGTTTGTTCCTATTTGGCTTAGGTATTTTGTACGGCACTTTAGGCACCTTGAACATGGCGGATATGGCCGTCAAAGTAGGGCAATTGGAAGGGGAAACAGCCACTTTAGCAAAAACGGGCGCTTTATTTTTACTCGTGGTATTTGGTTTAAAAGCAGCCATGTTGCCAATGCACTTTTGGCTGCCTAAAACCTATGCCATTGCCTCCGCCCCCGTAGCAGCCTTGTTTGCCATTATGACCAAAGTAGGCGCGTACAGTATTTTCCGCGTTTATACAGTGATCTTCGGCGAGCACGCAGGTGAATTAGAAAACATTGCCACTCCGTGGTTGTGGCCCTTAGCTCTGTTAACCATCACCATCGGCAGCATTGGTGTGTTGGCCAGCCCAAGCGTTAGAACCTTGAGTGCCAACTTAGTCATAGTATCAAGTGGCAGCATATTGGCTTGTGCGGCTATCAATTCAATTGAAGCCACTTCAGCCGCCTTGTATTACATGGTACACAGCACTATTGCTTCTGCCGCTTTGTTCTTATTAGCTGATATCATCAGTCGACAACGAGGACAAGCGGAAGACCGCTTTGTAAAATCTCGCATGTTCTCAACACCTAAGTTGTTAGGCTTTGGCTTGGCAATCGCTGCACTCAGTTTGATTGGTATGCCGCCTTTTTCCGGCTTTGTCGGCAAAATCATGATACTTCAAGCAACTCAATCTTCGGTACAAACCATGTGGGTTTGGCCATTAATATTATTGGGCAGTCTAGCCGCTTTAGTAACCTTTTCTCGTGGCGGCACAACCTTATTTTGGCGTCATAGTGGTTCCCCAGCAACTGAAAGTGAACCTGCGAAAAACAGTGAAATTGCAGCCATCGTCTTATTGATGCTAGCCGCACCTTTGCTGGTCATCTTTGGTGGTGTAATCACGGAATACACCTTACAGGCCGCCACATCATTACATGATATCCAAGCTTCAGCCTACGACTTAATTCCAGGAGTAAGCCGATGAAACTTTTACCCATGCCATTTCACAGTGTTTTACTCTTTGTCGTTTGGCTGCTGCTGAATAATTCAATGAGCGCTGGACACATTGTTTTGGCCTTATTTTTTGCCATCGGCATTCCTTTGTTAATCAATAGCATGCATGACCAGCACCCCAAAATACTCAAGCCTTGGAAGGCCATTGGTTATGTTTTAATGGTAATGAAGGACATAGTGGTAGCAAATGTAGAAGTGGCACTCTGGATCATAGGTCCAGTGAAAAAGTTAAAACCTGGCTTTGTCGCCATTCCTATCAAAATTGAATCGGATTTAGGCATTACCATTCTCGCCAGTACCGTGTCTTTAACGCCGGGTACCGTCAGTGCAGAAGTATCACAAGACAAACAATGGCTGTATGTCCATGCTTTACATGTGGAAAGTGAACAAGACTTGATTGACTCTGTCAAACAGCGCTATGAGATGCCGATTAAGGAGATTTTTGGATGCTAACTTACACTATCTTTATTGTGGCTGTCTGTATCTGTATCGCCTTATTTTTAAACTTATGGCGTTTGATGACAGGCCCAACTATTTCTGATCGCATCTTAGCCTTGGATACCATGTACATTAATGCCATTGCTTTGATTCTGCTGTACGGCATTTATGCTGGTACCGCTTTATACTTCGAAGCGGCCTTACTGATTGCCATGCTAGGATTTGTTAGTACTGCAGCACTTTGTAAATACTTACTTCGCGGCGATATTATTGAATAGGACAAAATCATGCCATTGTATCTGGAAATTATTATCTGCATTTCGCTATTACTAGGTGGGATCTTTTTGTTGATAGGGTCGTATGGATTGGCACGTTTACCCGATATTTATATGCGCTTGCATAGCCCAACGAAAGCCTCTACCTTGGGGATCACTGGCGTGCTAGTTGCGTCTATGATCTTCCAAAGTCACTCCAAAGGCTTTTTGTCTATTCAGGAGTTTTTAATTACTTTATTCTTGTTAATTACCGCTCCTGTGGCAGCCAACATGATCGCCAAAACCGCTTTACACCATAGAACCAAAGCCCTCGACAAAACCCAAGGGCAGGATCTAATGGAAACCATTCGTGAGCGTCACTCCCCTAACCAGCAACACGATGCGGAGTAAATGCATCCACCATGGCATCCCCTATCATCGGACGTTCGAAATAATAACCTTGAAATATTTCACAACCGAGGGATGCCAAAGTCTCTGCCTGAGATAGTGTTTCCACTCCTTCCGCAACAATCAATAACTCTAAATTGTTTGCCAGATTAATAATAGTTTCACAAATCTTCGCGTCCTCAGTGTGACTATCACACTCTTCTACAAATGACTGATCGATTTTCAAGGTATCCAACGGCAAGCGTTTTAAATAACTCAAAGAAGAATACCCAGTACCGAAGTCATCAATCGCTATTCTGATATCAAGCGCTTTTAAATCTGCCAGCACTTCAACGCAACGAGCTATGTCTTGAAGCAAAACGCCTTCAGTTATCTCAATTTCCAACAGGCTGCCAGCCACATCATATTCCACCAATTTTTGTGCCACAAAAGGCACCAAAGAATCTGAAACCAAATGACGACCTGACAAATTCACCGCCACGGGCACCGCCCTCAGACCTTGCTGTTGCCAATGTTGAATTTGCCATAAGGCTTTATCTATTACCCACTCGTCTATTTTGACAATCAAGGACGATTCTTCTGCAATCGGAATAAATTCAGCTGGTGAGATCATACCCTTGTCAGGATGCTGCCAACGAATCAGCGCCTCTACTCCATAAAGTGTCTTACCATCACGTGCCACTTTCGGTTGAAAAACCAAAGAAAACTGACCATCGACCAAAGCTTCATGAATTTCTTTATCAAAACCAAACTTCTTGGTCACCACGTTCGCCATTTCTGGCGTAAAGAACTGCGCATTATCTCGTCCTTTTTCTTTGGCATAGTACATAGCAATATCGGCTTGCTGGATCAATTTATCCGCAACAATCGGTACATGATTAGTAAAGGTAATGCCGATACTCGTTGGTATAGTAAAGTCTTGCTCATTAATGTGAACAGGCACACGCATCGCCTGCAAAATATGTTGGGCTCTTTCCAGCAACAGACTTTCTGTGACATTTTGTGTAATCATTAAGACAAACTCATCGCCCCCCCAACGCGCAATTACATCCTGTTCCCCTGACACCGAGGATAAGCGCCTAGCCACTTCACACAAGAGCTCATCTCCGGCTTTATGCCCTAGGGTATCGTTAATGATTTTGAAATTATCGAGATCAAGGAACAATAAGCCTACCGAGGTTTTTTGCTTGGTGGCAATCAATAGAGAACTCACCAGTGCATCCATCAAATAAGTACGGTTATACAAGCTAGTCAAAGGATCACTGTAAGCTAAAAATCTGAGTCGTTCTTGCAGTTTAAGCTGCTTACTCATGTCTCGAATGTGCAAGGTGTATTCGCTATCTGAATTGCTATCGGTATTGGCCTTGGTAATGGCGATTTCTGCTGGAAAATCGTTGTTCGGACTGCGCTGCAAACGGAACGGATTTCGTCGATTCAATATCAAACCACTGGAAGACGAAAAGCCTGAATTCAGACTTTCAAAGATTTTTTTACGATCAGCCTCAAGTACAAACAAACCTATGAAACTCTTTCCTTCCACCTGTTTTTTCAAACAGCCAAAAGTACGCTCAGCTGCCGGATTAAATTCGATAACTGAGCCAAAACGATTGATGGTGACAATACAATCCATGGACGAATTCAAAATAGCGGACTTACGCATTTCACTCTTTTGGAAACGCATCAAGGCATCATCTCGCTGCGCAATTTCACTGCTAACTCGATCAATCACCTGATTATACTTATGGGCAATCTGTCCCACTTCCGTAAAAGGCTCTTCCGGAACAGGCTTAGAAAAATCGGCGTTATTCTGCTGATATTGCATAGAAGTGAGCAAATCCAACAATTCCGTTGTGGCCTTGTGTTCCGCCACGTTCAGCCCTTGTTCCTCTTGCTCTTTTGTCGCACGAAGCGGCATCACTCGATTTAGCAACCAAATACCTGCGTAACCCACGACAAAACAATAAGCTCCAATGGCAATCACACCCAATGACTGCACTCCCAATTGCGCCCAAAAGCTCAAACCATTATCAATCAATTTAGCATTGCCAAACAAAGCTACCGCAATTGTGCCCCAAGCCCCAGCAAACAGGTGGGCGGGCACCACATCCAGAGCATCATCCAAACGCAATTTTTCCATAAATAGGCTGCCGTAATACACAATCACGCCAGAAACCGCTCCAATAACGATGGCACTGCCTGGCAACACCACATGACAAGACGCAGTAATACCTACTAAACCAGCAATGGTGCCATTGAGCACAAAACTGACTTCCACAAAGCCATCACGAAGGTAATTGATCCCCGCCGCAATCAAACCGCCCCATGCTGCAGAAATAAAAGTATTGAGAATAATCATGGGCACATCATTGGTTAACGCCAAGGTGCTACCACCATTAAAGCCAAACCAACCAAACCAAATCAGTAGCGCACCCAACGCGGACAAAGGTAAATTATTTCCGGGCGGTAAACGAATACCTTGCTCAAAACGACCTAACCTTGGTCCAATAATCATAATCGACGCAAGCGCCACCCAACCGCCAACCGAATGCACTACGGTCGAACCTGCGAAGTCAATAAACCCCATACTCTCTAACCAACCCTGTGGCCCACTCCCGCCATATATGCCTGACCATGCCCAATGTCCGGCGACAGGGTAAATAAACGCACTCAGAATAAGGGTTACGGCCAGATACCCCATGAAGGTCATACGTTCAGCCACAGCACCAGAGGTTAACGTAGCAGCCGTACCACAAAACATCATTTGGAAAATAAAGAAGCTAATCTGCCAAGGTGAATGTTCATTGCCAAAAGCAAAATCACTAGTACCGAACAGACCCAATACAGAATCGCCGAACATGATGCCAAAACCAAAGCACCAGAAGAGCGTAGTGGAAACGATAAAATCAGAAATATTTTTTGCCGCCACATTGATACTGTTTTTACTGCGAATACGGCCACTTTCAAGACACAAAAAACCTGCTTGCATGACAAACACAAATGCCGCGGTCACTAACAACCAATTAAAATCTGCCATTTTCACCCTAACCATTACAATCTAAGAAAAAAACGCACCAAAATGAAACACACATTCAGAATGTGAATCAAAACACGAACGGTCTAATCCTTCAGACTAGGTAAAGTACGAAGTAAAAACGGATCCCCATACAGCTCAACATAAGAGGAGAGCGGACCAGAGCAAGGTAAAACAATGCCTTAGCCAGTGGAATTCGTACCTTCCTTGAGTATTACAGCCTAAATGCCATGCTTGACGGGGGTAAATTTTACTATTCAATAGTTGCGCCAATGTTGAGGTTAACAAAAGATTTTATTGCCTTTTCCTCATTAGCTGCATAAAACAAAAAGCAATACACAAGCGGATTGGCTTTTTCATTCAGAAAGACCACTTTCTATATTCCAAAATAGTTTATCCAGACGGATTGTAATAACTAAATCTTTTAATTATTCTTACCCACAATTAAGAATGAATAGCATTAAAGCTGAGGTTAGGCATGCAATTTAAATCTGGTATTTTCAAAACCATACTCGTAAGTTTGCTGCTTAGTAGCGCCGTTCAGGCGTCTGCTGCAGATCAAACCATCTTGAACACTTCATACGACATCGCACGTGAATTGTTCGCCACTTATAACCCGACCTTTCAAAAACATTGGCAAGAAAAAACGGGGCAAACTGTTGAGATCAAACAGTCTCATGCCGGCTCTTCTAAGCAAGCCAATGCCATCATGAATGGGCTACAAGCGGACGTTGTTACTTTTAATCAGGTGACGGATGTGCAAGTCTTGCACGACAAAGCTCGCATGATCCCAGCAGATTGGAAAGCAGAGTTTCCGAATAACAGCTCACCCTATTACTCCACAACGGCCTTCTTGGTACGTAAGGGCAATCCAAAAAACATCCAAGGTTGGGGTGATCTAGTCCGTGACGATGTTGCTCTAGTCTTTCCAAATCCAAAAACCTCTGGTAATGGTCGATACACTTACCTTGCTGCATTGGGCTACGCACAAAATACCTTTGGTAAAAACAACGAAAGCCAAATCGATGATTTTCTCAGCACCTTTTTGAAAAACGTATCTGTATTCGATACTGGTGGTCGCGGCGCAACCACTACCTTTGTTGAACGTGGAATTGGTGACGTACTGATCACCTTCGAATCAGAAGTGAACAACATTCGCAATCAATACGGTGCAGATCAATACGAAGTGGTGGTACCTAAAACCTCGATCTTGGCAGAATTTCCCGTCGCAGTTGTGGCGAAAAATGCTAAAAAACACGGTACGGAAGAAGTGTCTCATGAGTATTTGAATTACTTATACAGTGAAGCATCACAACGTCTATTAGCAGGCTTCAACTACCGCATTCACAACCCTGTAGTCAAAGCTGAGTTCGCACAGAAGTTTCCTGAAGTCACTTTGCTGACGGTAGAGGAAATTGCTGGCGGTTGGCCAAAAGCCACCAAAGAGATCTTCCGCAATGGTGGTAAACTTGACAAGTTACAACGTCGCTAAATTTTTCATTAAGCGATGGCCGAGTACGTTCACGTATTCGGCTTTTGTCGTTTAAAAATGGACAAAAATACGCAACACACTAACCTTCAATAGGCAATACCATGGCAACACACCTAAGCGTGGTGGAAACACGTCCCAAGCACAAAAGAGTCTTACCCGGGCTGAGCTTAAGCCTCGGCACCTCACTGCTCTTTATCAGTCTGATCATGCTACTGCCGATGACCGGCTTAATCATGCAATCAGTCGATATGGGGTGGGACGAATATTGGTACGTCATTACCAACGAAAGGGTGGTTGCCAGTTATAAAGTCACCTTGTGGGCGGCCTTTTTTGCGTCCATTTTTAACGGTTTATTTGGTTTGCTACTGGCGTGGGTTCTAGTACGTTATGATTTTCCCGGGCGCCGTATACTAGACGCTTTGGTTGACTTACCCTTTGCTCTACCCACCGCAGTAGCAGGTATTACATTGGCAACCTTGTACTCACAAAATGGTTGGTACGGTGATCTCTTAACGCAATTAGGCATCAAGGTAGCCTATACGCCGGTTGGTATTATTCTCGCCATGGCGTTTACCAGCATTCCTTTTGTGGTTCGTACGGTTCAACCCGTGTTGGAAGAGTTATCCGTTGAGGAAGAAGAAGCTGGTATGACCCTAGGTGCGTCCGATTGGGCAGTATTTCGTCGGGTTATTTTCCCAGCCCTTTGGCCAGCGCTGATGACGGGGATTGCCCTTTCATTTACTCGCAGCCTAGGAGAGTTCGGTGCCGTGATTTTCATTGCCGGCAACATGCCATACATAAGTGAAATTACCTCATTGATGATTTTCGTCAGTCTCCAGGAATTTGATTTTCCAGCGGCCAGCGCGATTGCCTCTGTGGTCTTGATGGCGTCCCTCATTCTGTTGTTTGCGATTAACCTATGGCAAGCGCGTTACTTACGTCGCTTGCACGGACGATAAAGAGGAACTTGATTCATGTCTAAACCCTCATCACAAGGTCATCAGCTAAGAGTCGGTGACAGTCCGCTGGTTAAATACAGTTTGATTGGCATCACCTTAGTATTAACGCTGATTTTATTAGTGGTCCCACTGATCGCCATTTTCCAACAAGCCTTAGTGGAAGGTGTGGGCCATTACCTGAATAGCATAGTCGAAGCAGATACACTTCATGCTATTGGTCTGACACTCTTCGTGGCTTTGCTTACCGTGCCCATTAATTTGGTCTTTGGTGTGTTGTTCGCTTGGGCAGTGACACGTTTTGAATTCCCTGGTCGCAAGCTCTTAATGACCTTGATGGATATTCCTTTTGCCGTGTCACCTGTCGTGGCAGGTTTGTTGTACTTATTGCTCTATGGCAACAATGGCTGGATTGGATCTTGGCTCTATGATCAAGACATACAACTCATGTTCGCATGGCCCGGTATCGTCATGGTCACAGTGTTTGTCACCTGCCCCTTTGTTGCCCGTGAATTGATCCCATTAATGCAGCAACAAGGCCGCGAAGACGAAGAAGCTGCGGTAATTCTTGGCGCTTCTGGCTGGCAGTTATTCCGTCGCGTCACCTTACCTAATATCAAATGGGCCTTAATCTATGGTGTCATTTTGACCAATGCCAGAGCGGTTGGCGAGTTCGGTGCCGTGTCGGTCGTATCCGGTAATATTCGCGGTGAAACCAACACCTTACCTTTGCATGTGCAACTGCAATATGAGGACTACCAAGCGGCAGCGGCTTTCGCCAGTGCTTCGTTGTTAGCCTTAATCGCACTGATTACCTTGCTGTTCAAAACTTATATTGAATGGCGCCAAGAAAAGTTATTGAACCATGAGTCTGAAAAACAACAGCAGGTAGCAAAATGAGCATTCTGATTAACAATATTTCCAAACACTTCGGCTCATTTCAGGCCCTATCACCCTTATCACTGGATATTCAAGAAGGTGAAATGATCGGTTTGCTTGGACCTTCTGGTTCAGGTAAAACCACTTTACTGCGCATCATTGCCGGCTTAGAAGGTGCTGACACAGGCCGCATCCAATTTGGTGATCGCGATGTGACCAACCTACATGTTCGTGATCGTCGTGTTGGTTTTGTGTTCCAAAACTACGCTTTATTTCGCCACATGACAGTCGCAGACAATGTCGCCTTTGGCTTACAAGTATTGTCCAAGTCAAAACGACCAAGTAACACTGAAATAAGCAAACGCGTCAGTTATCTACTCGACATGGTACAGCTTGGTCATTTAGCGCAACGCTATCCTTCTCAGCTTTCTGGCGGACAAAAACAACGTATTGCTTTGGCACGTGCCCTCGCCACCAAGCCAGAAGTACTATTACTCGACGAACCCTTTGGCGCTTTGGATGCCAAAGTACGTAAAGAACTACGCCGCTGGTTACGTGGCTTGCACGACGAGCTAGGCTTTACCAGTGTGTTTGTAACCCATGATCAGGAAGAAGCATTAGAGTTATCCGATCGCGTTGTAGTAATGAGCAACGGCCACATTGAGCAAGTAGATAAACCTGGTGATTTGTACGCATCGCCAAAAAGTCGCTTTGTGTTCGATTTCTTAGGCAACACCAATGTATTTGAAGCCAAGCACCAAAATGACCAATGGCAAAATGGCCTAGCTAACTTACAATTACCTGCCAACGCACCGCAAAAATCAGGACAAGTGTATCTTCGCTCCCATGAGTTTTTTGTGTCTTCCGTGGCGACAGAAACCGCCTCTTTGCCTTTAAAAGTCATCGCCATTAACTTAATTGGCGCGGAAGTACGTTTAGAATTGTCGCCTCTCGATTGGCACAGTGACGACATATGGGAAGTGGACTTACCACACAAAGCTTTTGATAAGCACTGTTTTGAGAAAGGGCAAAGGGTATTTGTGACACCCAAGTCTGGATATTTTTTCCCTAAGGGAGAACAAGAACACATTCAGATACATTGGGCGTAATAAAGCTTGCGCCCATATTGAATTAAAGTCTCATTAAGCTCTTAATGTGACAAAAGGCGGCACGACCTAAGGCATCTAGGTTGTAGCCGCCTTCTAACACAGACACAATGCGTCCATTACAATATTCATCCGCCACGGCCATTAATTGCTCAGTAATCCATACATAGTCACTTTCATCCAAACGCAGCTGTCCCATTGGGTCTTCTTTGTGTGCATCAAAGCCTGCTGAGATCAAGATCAATTCGGGCTGAAATGCCTGCAAAGTCGGTAACAATTGCTCACTAATGGCTTGGCGAAAGACTTTACCATTCGAACCCGCCTCCAATGGAATATGCACAATATTATCATGGGACGCACCCGGGTCTGCAAAAGGATAAAAAGGGTGCTGATAACTGGATGCGTAGAGAACCCTTTGATCACTTTGAAAAATGTTCTCTGTGCCATTGCCGTGATGAACATCAAAATCAACAATGGCCACACGCTCTAAACCCAGTTCAGTAACCGCGTATTTTGCTCCCACCGCAATGTTATTGAACAAACAAAAACCCATGGCTTTATCAAATTCTGCATGATGGCCTGGCGGTCGAACCGCACAGAACGCATTTTCCACTTGTTTATTCATTACTAGATCAATGCCTTGAATCACAGCTCCAGCAGCATAAAGAGAAGCATTTAAGGTATGTGGCATCATAAAAGTATCTGGATCTAACTCAACCTGCCCTTGCTCCGGAGAGCGTGCAAAGATGGCAGCGACATAATCTGCATCATGAGTTGCCAAAAGTTGTTCACGGGTGGCGGCTTGCGCTTCAAAGCAACGCAAAAAATCCAACAATTGTCCGTTAATCAAACGATTCTGAATGGCACCAAGACGCTGCGGAGATTCTGGATGATCCGCGCCTAAGTTGTGTTTGTCGCAAAGATAGTGAGTTATATAGGCTGTTGTCATAAAATTTGGTAAGTGCGTCACAATTTTTATTAGTGGCTTGCCCTATATCAAGCCACACCTTTACCAAGACAGTCTACCCTACCATAGTCTACAATTCTTGAGATAACCCCTTGTGTTATCTTTACCACAACGATTCGTATTGCAAGGAATAACCAAAGTGAGCTTGCACGCCTTAGAACCGCTTCTGGCCCCAAAATCCATGGTGATTTTGACTGGTGATGATCCGCACAACCCTTTGCTGTTGGCTCTACTCTCGTCCCTCAATAATGCGCCAAAGCAATGTCCTATTCAATTGGTTGGTGTGGTGCCAGAACATGACAATGACTTCCCCCATGTCGTCAATTTAGATAGTTTAAATCAACCGACTGATTTGGCCGTTTTAGTAGGCGAACATCAACAGCAAAGCATGCAAGACATCATTCGCGAGTGCGGACAGGCAAGCATTCATTCTCTCCTAATGTTATCTTGGACGAATACTCCAACTCAGGAATTAAACGATTGTCTTCGCGAACACAATGTTCGCTTACTTGGCCCCAACAGCTTTGGCGTTTGTCGTCCCAAACAAGGCGTGTACGCTTGGCTTGGCTTAACCCACCCTTTACAGGGCAAATTAGCGCTTATGTCTCAATCAGGCACAGTCGCCAGCGCCTTGGTCGACTGGGCAACGTGGCAAGGCATCGGCTTTTCCCAAGTGGTTGCTATGGGAACCCCTATCGATGTGATGCCGTCACAGGTCTTAGACTACTTATCACGGGACTTTGATAGCCAGGCCATCTTGATGTATTTGCAAAAAATTGGCCGTCCGACTCGTTTTCTCAGCAGCCTTAGAGCCACAGGTCGAAGCAAACCTGTCGCCGTGGTTGCCGAGCACGCCTTGGGTGCCGATCAACGGGTCCTGGACGCAGCCCTAAGTCGTACGGGCGCAGTACGTGGTCGTCGCCTTAATGACCTCATCGCCGCCGCTTCCGTCATGACCAATGCCAGACGCGTCAAAGACGGCTCATTGCTTATCATAGGCAATGGTGCAGGCCCAGGAGAACTAGCAGCACAAAGAGCAATGGAATTAGGTATTGACCTATTGAACCCTTCTGGAGAATTACAACATAAGTTAGAGCACACCATGGCAGGCCGAGGAGGAATAGGGCCAGTCACCACAGTATGGGCCAGCACTGCTAGCGACCTTTACATAGAGCTCGCAGCCGCTGCACTAAGCTCAGAAGATTGTGGTGCAGTACTACTCACTCTGAGTCCAACTGCTCTGATGGACATAGACAGCTTGTACGATTTAGTTACTCAATTGCACCGTACTCAGAAAAAGCTGGTAATGGTGTGTCTATTAGGCGGTGGCGGCATGACACGAATGCGTACTCGTATCAACGAAGCGGGTATACCAACCTTTCGTACACCAGAAACCGCCATAGAAGGCTTTCAATTCTTAGTACAATTTCAACGCAACCAACTGCTTGCTAAACAGGCTGCAGACAGTCACGCTTTTCGTTTTCAAATCGACGTACAACAAGCCAGTCAGCATTTGTTAAAACTCAATCGTCGCAAACAACAAACATTTGGTTTAGATGACTTAAAAGACTTATTCGAACTTTTCCATATTCGCCTAACCTCAAGAAGACAAGCTCAGCACCTACTCAATGCACCCATTCACCTTCGAGTCTTCCAAGACCCAGTGTTTGGCCCTACTATCGGTTTGGCACTGGAAGGCGCACAACAACATCAGCAAGCCGAAGCTGTGGCCTTGCCGCCTCTGAATACTCTTCTGGCGAAGGATTTAATATCACGGGCTTTTCCCGGTGAAAGCAGTTATGAGCTGGAAAGCTTGTTACGCAACCTATCGACTCTGGTGTGTGAACTAGCTGAGATAGACACTTTAGACTTAGCCGATGTGCGTTTACATGACAGTGGCAGCATCTACGCACATGTTGAAGCCAGCTTAAAAGACAGTCGATCGTTACGACGTTATGAGCATTTGGCAATCCAGCCTTATCCACGCCAATGGGTGACAGAACTCACCCTCAAAAACCAAGCGCTAGCAGTCATTCGCCCGGTATTACCAAGAGACGCTATCATTATGGCCGACTTTGTTAAAAACCTATCTCATGAAACACGCTATTTTCGGTTTATCTCCAACATAGAAGAACTTACACCAAGAATGCTCGCCACCTTATCACACATCGACTATGACAGAGAAATGGCGTTGCTGGCCGTGATACAACAAGACGGACAAGATCTACTCATTGGTACCGCCCGCTACATAGACAACTTTGATGATCAGAGCTGTGAGTTCGCAGTGGTATTGGACGATGAATTCCAAGGACTTGGACTTGCTTCCTATCTTATGCGACAACTCTTTAAAGTAGCTTATGACAAAGGACTCAAAGTCATGAAAGGCATAGTGTTAGCAGAGAACAAGCGCATGATACAGTTCTGCAAACACCTAGGCTTTAGCATCCAACGTGACCCAGATGACATAGGACAAGTGATTGCTACCATTAGATTGACGAAAGGACTTGTTGGGGAGTGAAGATTGCTTGCCCAGATACTTGTCGCATCTCAGGGGTCAGATCCCTGTAAGCGTATCAGATTCTTGCCATTACCAATGGCTTAGGGATCTACCCCTTTACAATTGCCCTATTTCACCTTCTTGTAGACGTAAAAAAGCCCCAACCGTTTCCGATCAGGGCTTCTTAATTAAGATCTTGATAAAGACCTATGCTTATCCCCTTGTGGGACTACCATAGACATAGCGAGCGCCTGTGGCGTATAAAGAGCCACTTCTGAGTTCGGGATGGGATTAGGTGGTTCAATCATACCATCGCAAGAATTGCGCCTTGGAGATTTACTCCCCTGCTTTTATTTTGAGCTTCTTCCAGACGTAAGAAAGCCCCGACCGTTTCCGATCAGGGCTTCTTAATTAAAATCTTGATAACGACCTACTCTCACATGGGATCTCCCACATGCTTATCCCCTTGTGGGACTACCATAGACATGGCGAGCGCCTGTGGCGTATAAAGAGCCACTTCTGAGTTCGGGATGGGATTAGGTGGTTAACTCGTTAGAACGCCTTTATCCTCTGAAAAGCACTTTACCTATATTCATTCTGACTTTCTTACAGACGTAAAAAAGCCCCGACCGTTTCCGATCAGGGCTTCTTAATTAAAATCTTGATAACGACCTACTCTCACATGGGATCTCCCACACTACCATCGGCGATGGCGCTTTTCACTTCTGAGTTCGGGATGGGATCAGGTGGTTCAACGCCTCTATGATTATCAAGAAAACTCGGATGTGCTCAGCACAAATTCGTCAACTTGGTATCTTTAACAATCAACTTCTGAAACAGCGATAATCAAGTATCAAACCGGAACCTCCAAGGATGGAGGAAATACTGAAAATTGTCTGGAACAATTTCAGTACTATCGTAAATTCTTTGTAGTTCACTCTGTTTTCTTCAGAGTTCACCAAAACCACTTTGGTGTTATATGGTCAAGCCTCACGAGCAATTAGTATTGGTTAGCTCAACGCCTCACAACGCTTACACACCCAACCTATCAACGTCCTAGTCTCGAACGGCTCTTTAGGGGACTTAAGTCCCAGTGAGATCTTATCTTGAGGGAGGCTTCCCGCTTAGATGCTTTCAGCGGTTATCCCGTCCGAACGTAGCTACCCGGCAATGCCACTGGCGTGACAACCGGAACACCAGAGGTTCGTCCACTCCGGTCCTCTCGTACTAGGAGCAGCTCCTCTCAAATCTCAAACGTCCACGGCAGATAGGGACCGAACTGTCTCACGACGTTCTAAACCCAGCTCGCGTACCACTTTAAATGGCGAACAGCCATACCCTTGGGACCGGCTTCAGCCCCAGGATGTGATGAGCCGACATCGAGGTGCCAAACACCGCCGTCGATGTGAACTCTTGGGCGGTATCAGCCTGTTATCCCCGGAGTACCTTTTATCCGTTGAGCGATGGCCCTTCCATACAGAACCACCGGATCACTAAGACCTACTTTCGTACCTGCTCGACGTGTCTGTCTCGCAGTTAAGCGTGCTTTTGCCTTTACACTCTATGCATGATTTCCGACCATGCTGAGCACACCTTCGTGCTCCTCCGTTACTCTTTGGGAGGAGACCGCCCCAGTCAAACTACCCACCACACAGTGTCCTCGATCCCGATAAGGGACCTGAGTTAGAACCTCAAACATACCAGGGTGGTATTTCAAGATCGGCTCCACTAAAACTGGCGTCTTAGTTTCAAAGCCTCCCACCTATCCTACACAAGTAGGTTCAAAGTTCACTGTGAAGCTATAGTAAAGGTTCACGGGGTCTTTCCGTCTAGCCGCGGATACACAGCATCTTCACTGCGATTTCAATTTCACTGAGTCTCGGGTGGAGACAGTGTGGCCATCGTTACGCCATTCGTGCAGGTCGGAACTTACCCGACAAGGAATTTCGCTACCTTAGGACCGTTATAGTTACGGCCGCCGTTTACTTGGGCTTCGATCAAGAGCTTCGCCTAAGCTAACCCCATCAATTAACCTTCAAGCACCGGGCAGGCGTCACACCCTATACGTCCACTTTCGTGTTTGCAGAGTGCTGTGTTTTTAATAAACAGTCGCAGCCACCTGGTATCTTCGACCGACCAGTGCTTACGGAGCAAGTCCTTCACACCGGTCGGCGTACCTTCTCCCGAAGTTACGGTACCATTTTGCCTAGTTCCTTCACCCGAGTTCTCTCAAGCGCCTTGGTATTCTCTACCTGACCACCTGTGTCGGTTTGGGGTACGGTTCACACATATCTGACGCTTAGAAGTTTTTCCTGGAAGCAGGGCATCAACCACTTCGTCCAAAAGAGGACTCGTCATCAGTTCTCAGCCTTCTCTAAAAGAGGGCGACCCGGATTTTCCTAAGTCACCAGCCTACAACCTTAAACGCGGACAACCATCGCCGCGCTGGCCTAGCCTTCTCCGTCTCTCCATCGCAATATGCATAAGTACAGGAATATTAACCTGTTTCCCATCGACTACGCTTTTCAGCCTCGCCTTAGGGGCCGACTCACCCTGCCCTGATTAACATGGGACAGGAAACCTTGGTCTTCCGGCGAGGGAGGTTTTCACTCCCTTTATCGTTACTCATGTCAACATTCGCACTTCTGATACCTCCAGGGTGCCTTACAGCTTCCCCTTCAACGGCCTACAGAACGCTCCTCTACCATACTAGTAAACTAGTATCCGTAGCTTCGGTGTACAGTTTGAGCCCCGTTATATCTTCCGCGCAGGCCGACTCGACTAGTGAGCTATTACGCTTTCTTTAAAGGGTGGCTGCTTCTAAGCCAACCTCCTAGCTGTCTAAGCCTTCCCACATCGTTTCCCACTTAACTGTAACTTGGGGACCTTAGCTGACGGTCTGGGTTGTTTCCCTTTCCACGACGGACGTTAGCACCCGCCGTGTGTCTCCCGTGCTCATACTCATTGGTATTCGGAGTTTGCATGGGGTTGGTAAGTCGGGATGACCCCCTAGCCCAAACAGTGCTCTACCCCCAATGGCAATACACGAGGCGCTACCTAAATAGCTTTCGAGGAGAACCAGCTATCTCCGAGCTTGATTAGCCTTTCACTCCTATCCACAAGTCATCCCCGGACTTTTCAACGTACGTGGGTTCGGTCCTCCAGTTAGTGTTACCCAACCTTCAACCTGCTCATGGATAGATCGCCCGGTTTCGGGTCTATTCCCAGCAACTATACGCCCTATTAAGACTCGGTTTCCCTACGGCTCCACTACATGCTTAACCTTGCTACTGAAAATAAGTCGTTGACCCATTATACAAAAGGTACGCAGTCACGGTGTCACTCAAACTCCCTGCTTGATTTTTTGCGGTTGGCCTTGCTTCGCTAAGGCAACCATCAAGAAGCTTGAGTTGACACCGCTCCCACTGCTTGTACGTACACGGATTCAGGTTCTATTTCACTCCCCTCACTGGGGTTCTTTTCGCCTTTCCCTCACGGTACTGGTTCACTATCGGTCAGTCAGGAGTATTTAGCCTTGGAGGATGGTCCCCCCATGTTCAGACAGGATAACACGTGTCCCGTCCTACTCGTTTTCATTCAAAAGGCGTTTTCGTATACGAGGCTATCACTCTCTACGGCCGCTCTTTCCAGAGCCTTCTACTAACACCAATTAAACTTAAGGGCTAATCCCCTTTCGCTCGCCGCTACTCAGGGAATCTCGGTTGATTTCTTTTCCTCCGGGTACTTAGATGTTTCAGTTCCCCGGGTTCGCCTCGTATGGCTATGGATTCACCATACGATACCCGCAAGCGGGTGGGTTTCCCCATTCGGACATGTTCGGATCACAGCGTGTTTATCCACTCCCCGAACCTTTTCGCAGATTACCACGTCCTTCATCGCCTCTGACTGCCAAGGCATCCACCGTGCACGCTTAGTCACTTGACCATATAACCCAAAATAGTTTTTTAACTTTCTAAGTGATACTTAGTCCGTCACTACTCTGAACTACATACCAACGCCGCTTTTGTCTCAGCATTGGATTTACGATCTTAGATTGTCGTCATTCTTAATCAGAAGGAAGTAAGATTAAGCACAACGCAATCCACCGGTTTGACGCTTGATTATCGTCTATTTCAAAAATTAAATTGTTAAAGAGCAAGTTTAGTGCAAAGCACTAAGTCAGATGCTTGATGATTCCATCAAACCTCTTGCTTAGAACTCTGTCTAATTCGCTTTAAGATAAGTAACCATGAGAACTCATGGCCATCAGATAATTTGTGTGAACGCTCACCAGAACTTTCATCGTTTAAGGAGGTGATCCAGCCCCAGGTTCCCCTAGGGCTACCTTGTTACGACTTCACCCCAGTCATTGACCACTCCGTGGTAACCGCCATCCCTAAGGTTAAGCTAGCTACTTCTGGAGCAATCAACTCCCATGGTGTGACGGGCGGTGTGTACAAGGCCCGGGAACGTATTCACCGTGGCATTCTGATCCACGATTACTAGCGATTCCGACTTCATGGAGTCGAGTTGCAGACTCCAATCCGGACTACGACGCACTTTATGGGATTCGCTTACTATCGCTAGTTCGCAACCCTTTGTATACGCCATTGTAGCACGTGTGTAGCCCTACTCGTAAGGGCCATGATGACTTGACGTCGTCCCCACCTTCCTCCGGTTTGTCACCGGCAGTCTCCTTAAAGTTCTCGGCATCACCCGCTAGCAAGTAAGGATAAGGGTTGCGCTCGTTACGGGACTTAACCCAACATTTCACAACACGAGCTGACGACAGCCATGCAGCACCTGTCTCAGAGCTCCCGAAGGCACCAAAGCATCTCTGCTAAGTTCTCTGGATGTCAAGAGTAGGTAAGGTTCTTCGCGTTGCTTCGAATTAAACCACATGCTCCACCGCTTGTGCGGGCCCCCGTCAATTCATTTGAGTTTTAACCTTGCGGCCGTACTCCCCAGGCGGTCTACTTATTGCGTTAGCTGCGCCACTAAGTCATTACAACCCAACGGCTAGTAGACATCGTTTACGGCGTGGACTACCAGGGTATCTAATCCTGTTTGCTCCCCACGCTTTCGCACCTCAGTGTCAGTATCAGTCCAGGGTGTCGCCTTCGCCACTGATGTTCCTTCCTATATCTACGCATTTCACCGCTACACAGGAAATTCCACACCCCTCTACCGTACTCTAGCCTGCCAGTATCCGGTGCCATTCCAAGGTTGAGCCCTGGGATTTCACATCAGACTTAACAAACCACCTACGCGCGCTTTACGCCCAGTAATTCCGATTAACGCTCGCACCCTCTGTATTACCGCGGCTGCTGGCACAGAGTTAGCCGGTGCTTCTTCTGGAGCTAACGTCAAAATACTTGGGTATTAACCAAGCACCCTTCCTCACTCCTGAAAGTGCTTTACAACCCTAAGGCCTTCTTCACACACGCGGCATGGCTGGATCAGGCTTGCGCCCATTGTCCAATATTCCCCACTGCTGCCTCCCGTAGGAGTCTGGGCCGTGTCTCAGTCCCAGTGTGACTGGTCATCCTCTCAGACCAGTTAGAGATCGTCGCCTTGGTAGGCCTTTACCCCACCAACTAGCTAATCTCACGCAGGCTCATCTAATAGCGGAAGGCTCAAAAGAGTCCCCTCCTTTCCCCCTAAGGGCGTATGCGGTATTAGCATGCGTTTCCACATGTTGTCCCCCTCTACTAGGCAGATTCCTACGCGTTACTCACCCGTCCGCCGCTCGTCGGCAAGAAGCAAGCTTCTCCCGTTACCGCTCGACTTGCATGTGTTAAGCCTGCCGCCAGCGTTCAATCTGAGCCATGATCAAACTCTTCAGTTAAAATCTTTTAACTAATTGCTCGAAAGCAAAAGTTTGCTCACTCAAATATCGAAACACTAACAATTACTTTATAAAGCGAATTGACGTGTTTGACTCTCGTAAGACTTCAATTTTCTCGAAGCCCCAGCGAGCGCCCACACAAATTATCTGATTATCTATTTTAAAGAGCGTCTGACTTAATATTGGATGTTTCATTGTTCTGAAGAGCACCCCGTGTCAGTGGGTGCGTATACTACCTTGCCAATTTTTTTAAGCAAGCACTTTTTTCATTTATTTATAAAAAAGGCGGTAGAGCTTCTACCGCCTTTTGCCTAGACTCACCAAACCAACAGCTTATTTAACTTTGATAAGTTGCCATTGTTGTTCTTCCGCTCCATCGTAAGTCAACAACTTCACTTCTTTATCTGAAGATATTGTCGCTCCATGAGGATCAAGACTTAAAGATGCTGCGTATTTAGAGCTGATATGGAAGTAACCATCTTTAGTTCTAGTGAATCCCCAAAGCTGGTTATCACCTCCATTATCATCCCAAAGGCCAATATCAGAGCTGTCACTATTACGAAAGCTATAATCGTCCATCATACGACCACTTGTCCCCATCACTTTGTAGTAATTACTACCAAGGTTAGTCAAAGTCCACTGCTGATCATCCGCGCCACTATACTGATCTTGAACCAGTAAGGTGTTGTTTGATGTGCCACCATCTTTAGGTGTCAAAGCTAATCCACTTTTACGGGCAACAATTTTATATATACCGTCTTCTATGTAGGCTGGTGAGTTATTCGCTTCATTCGGAATGTTAGCCATTGAGTTTGTATCCCAGTTATAGATATCTTGTATCTCCTGATCAGTAAGCGCGCCTCTATAAATACGAAACTCATCGATTGCCCCTTTAAACATAGGCCAACCAGTGTCATGAGCTTTACCAAGCATATTAACTGGCAAGATTCCCAACTGATTTGGATTGAAGCGAACAGAATCACTCGATGTTTTCTCTTCCCCATTGATATAGAGTTTTACTGTTTTACCAGAAACACTAATCGCAACGTGACGCCAAGTACCACTGGATAACGAGCTTATATTGAGTCGATCTTCACCTGTTTGCCCTGTTTTCGTCGTCGCGTAACGCGTTTCATTCGAATTTGTCTTTGGAATGAAGGTCATGTATTGCAGAGTGTTCTCACCCAAAGCAAATAATTGCGCCCATACTCTTCCCTCAGATTGCTTAAACCAAGTCGAGATAGTGTAATCAACCAATCCTGCAGTTGATATTTTTGGCAACTCGACGTAATCATCGTCACCATCCAAAAATACAGCCTTACCATGAACACCGTCGGTTAAAGTCGAACCATTTTTCAAAACCGCATCACCAAAGCCCACTTCGTTCGACACTTTATTGTTCGACTCGCTATCAAACGTCCAGTTGAACAATAAACGAGGGCCAGCTTTCCCAACCGCCACATTTGAATCAATACTTTCAACACTGTCTTTAACAGCACTCACTTTATAGTAATAATTCTGGCCAGAGGTTATGTTGTTATCAGAATAGGTAAGCGTATTACCCGATTGAACCGTGGTAACAGTTGAATAGGCTCCAGAAGCAGAAGTCGCACGTTTTACATTATAACTATCTGCACCAACAGCACCCCACCATGAAAGAGTAATGCTCGATGTACTGGAATCAACACTAAGATCAGAAGGGGCTCCACCCTCTGTAATACGATCCCGACTAAAAGTTAATGTGCCGTAACCTAACTCATCTCCATTTCGAAAACCTTCTGGGCGCACTTCAGCTGCCATTTTTTTGGACCAAGGAGCTGCGACCCCCAAGATATTCTCGTAATAATTGTAGATTAGCTCCCAAGCAGGACGCTTAATACCACGATCGTCATCAGAAATTACATCTTGTCTTGTACTTGCCCCCGTGCAATTTTGACCATATGGAGTATAAGGAACCTCTTCATTGAGATTGTATTTAGCAACGTATTCGGATATTGCAAGCACCTGTTTGTTATTGTACGCAAAGACATCATCACCTTGGTTATGAATTGTCTGTCCAATCACCCCCATCATTGAGACACCAAGAGTTGAATGCCCTTGGTCTCGGCCGCTTTCTTGGTATTGCCACATATACCCTGGATGTTTGTAATAAACCATGCTTTTTAGGGCACCATTACCATCGCCATCATGTAGATAGCTAATAGCTTCATCATACTTATCTTGGTCATCAGCGAAGATAGCAATCGACACAATTCCAGCAATACTAATCATGTCCCAATTAGCCCAATAGTTCCCTAAACAAGCGCCGTTATGATTTTTCAAGAAGTCAGAGCTTATTGGATAGAAAAGATTCACCAGCATATTTTTATATGCAGTTTGATCACTGGAAGCCCAACCACTGTAATCGCGCATCATCTCGCCGATATTTGCTAGTTCATATCCATAAAGCCCGGCTGCCAAGTAGCGATCATTATTCCCCGTGACCTCAGTCAAAGTCGAAGACCAAGCATTCATAAACTGAACAACAGAGTCAGCGTATGCAGTATCTCCCGACACCTTCCAACGTAGCCCCATCGCATACATTTTGTGAATATCAGAAACTAAGGTGCCAAAATTTGAGCCGTCTCCCCCCCTAACTAATTTTGTCAGTGGATTGGGAGACTGTCCGAGTTTTGATGCATCGTCAGACGTCAACTCATTGTAGCCTGACAACCAAGGTTCAGCACTCGCTGCTACTTTATCTTTCATTCGATCAAAGTCTGCTTGAGTATGTAACAATCCAGGATGAATAAAGTCAGCCAACAAAGATGAAGAAGCCATGATTGAGGACACCAGCGCGCTTCCAATTAGCGTGTCCTTGAATAGTTTGGCAATACCAATATTCCCAAATACCTTAAACTCAGTACGATTGATTAATCCCAATATATTATGATTTCTCATATTACTACTTCCTTATTGATAGATGTAAACACCCGCAAGCATCTGACATGAGAAATGATCTTTCACGCAGAAACTAGCAGATAGAGAGTTAAAAAAACGAGATTCACCCTCTGGACAGAGGAGCATTTGGTGGGGAATGTGTCTTCCTTAACTATAAATTCAGACTTACTTTTAAGCAGAAAAACAAAGATTCAAGATCTTTATTATCCAACAGGCTAAACAAGATTCTTAATCAAGAATTAGTGTAACATTTTGTAATTTTGCAGCAAGCTTTATCAATTAAAAAATAATAAAACTCAATTAAATCAAAGACAAAATAAGCATCAAAAATTATCATTTCAAAAATAATAAAAAACCTCTAAGACAAGTCTTAGAGGTTTTTTAAGTAAAGCTAACATGATTTATACGACTGTGTTAGCCAAGCCACTTGCGCGCATTTTGGAACAGACGCAACCAAGGCGCTTGTTCTTGCCAGTCGCTTGGGTGCCAGCTATGTTGGATAGTACGATAAACACGTTCGGGGTGCGGCATCATGATGGTGACTCGACCATCTTCCGTGGTTAAACCCGTGATACCTTGAGCTGAACCATTCGGGTTAAATGGGTATCTTTCTGTCGCTTGACCATAGTTGTCTACATACTGCAGTGCCACTTGCTGATTAGCTTGTAGGGCTGCTTGGTGTGCAGCATCACGGTATTCTGTTTGACCTTCACCATGCGCAACAGCAATAGGCAAACGCGAACCTTCCATACCCGCCAACAGAATCGAGTTGGATTTTTGCACTTCCACTTGTACCAAACGCGCTTCAAACTGAGCAGACTGGTTACGCACAAACTTAGGCCAGTTTTGCGCACCCGGAATCAAATCATGCAAGTTCGATAGCATCTGACAACCATTACACACACCTAAGCTGAATGTATCTTGGCGGTTGAAGAAGGACTCGAACTGATCGCGAGCACGAGCATTAAACAGAATGGACTTGGCCCAACCTTCACCCGCACCCAATACGTCACCGTAAGAGAAACCACCACAAGCAACCAAACCAAGGAATTCCGCTAGGTCTACTTTGCCTGTCAGAATGTCACTCATGTGAACATCCACTGGTGTAAAACCTGACTTATGAAAAGCCGCTGCCATTTCGACTTGGCCATTGACACCCTGTTCTCGCAACACTGCCATGCGAGGTTTCACGCCTGTAGCAATGAAAGGTGCAGCAATGTCTTCGTTGTGATCGAATGTAACCTGAGCAGACAAGCCTGGATCTTTCGCATCCAACAAGTTATCAAATTCTTGTTGCGCAGATTCTGGATTATCACGCATGGCTTGAATACGGTAACTGGTTTCAGACCAAACACGCTGCCAGTGAACACGCGATTCTTCCAATAAAGACTGACCTGCTAAACGAATACGAATTTGATCATCACCGGACAAAGTTGCAATTGGCGCAACCGCGACACCCGCTTTAGCGTAAGCCTCCACAACTGCCTCGACATCGGCTTGCTTCACTTGTACAACCGCACCCAATTCTTCATTGAATAAGGCTGGCGCAACTTGTTGTGCAGAGCTCACCACAGCATCCAGATCTATGTTCAGGCCTAAATGACTGGCAAAGGACATTTCTGTCAAAGTGGCGAACACACCGCCGTCGGAACGGTCGTGGTACGCCAACAATTTGTTTTCTGCATTTAAGGCTTGAGTCGTATCAAAGAAGCCCGCCAACACAGATGCATCGTCTACATCCGGCGCTTGTTGACCTAACTTATTGTAGACCTGTGCAATAACAGAGCCGCCAAGACGATTTTTGCCTGCACCTAGGTCAATCAACAATAGCTGCGTATCGGCTCTGTTTTGCAACTCAGGTGTTAAGGTTTTACGCGCATCTGCCACAGGTGCGAAAGCGGAGATCACCAAAGACAATGGAGAAGTAACGGCTTTTTCTTGCTCGCCTTCTTTCCATACTGTCTTCATCGACATAGAGTCTTTACCGACAGGAATGGCAATATCCAATGCAGGACACAATTCCATACCCACCGCTTTTACGGTTTGATAAAGTTTTTCGTCTTCCCCTTCATGACCCGCTGCGGCCATCCAGTTTGCCGATAGTTTGATGTGGTTACGTTTGGTGATTTGTGCCGCGGCTAAGTTGGTTAGCGCTTCACCTACCGCCATACGACCTGACGCAGGCGCATCCAATAATGCCACAGGGGTTCTTTCGCCCATGGTCATGGCTTCACCTGTGTAACTATCAAGGGAAGAGGTGGTTACCGCTACATCTGCAACAGGCACCTGCCAAGGACCAACCATTTGATCACGCGCTACCATGCCTGTAATGGTACGATCACCAATAGTGATCAAGAAGTTTTTGCTGGCAACCGTTGGCAAGCTCAATACTCGCTTAGCCGCCTCCGCTAAATCCACGCCCATAGCCGAGAAATCATCGCCTGAGATAACCGCTTTGTTAGCTTGACGGTGCATTTTGGGTGGCTTGCCAAATAACACTGACATTGGCAAATCCACTGGCTTGTTGTTGAAATGCTCATCAGCCACTTCTAAATGAAGCTCTTCTTTGGCATCACCAACAATGGCAAAAGGACAACGTTCACGTTCACAAATCGCGGTAAATTCTTCGATTCTATCGGGAGATACAGCCAATACGTAACGCTCTTGCGATTCGTTACACCAAATCTCAAGCGGTGACATACCTGGTTCGTCGTTTAATACTTTACGTAAATCGAAAGCACCACCACGCTCTCCGTCTTTTACCAATTCAGGCAAAGCGTTTGATAAACCACCCGCACCTACATCATGAATAAAGCTAATCGGGTTTTTGGCACCCAATTGCCAGCAACGGTCAATCACTTCCTGACAACGGCGCTCCATTTCTGGATTACCACGTTGCACAGAAGCAAAATCCAAATCCTCGTTACCATCAGAAGAGGCCATAGACGAAGCTGCGCCACCGCCCAGACCGATTAACATCGCAGGGCCGCCTAACACAATCAGCTTAGCGCCGACTTTGATTTCATCTTTTTCAACGTGTTCACGGCGAATATTACCAATGCCGCCCGCCAACATGATCGGCTTATGGTAACCACGCACTTCGGTTTGAGAGGGACCTTGAATCGCTTGCTCATAGGTACGGAAGTAACCCAACAAATTCGGACGACCGAACTCGTTGTTAAAGGCTGCACCACCAATAGGCCCTTCAATCATAATATCCAATGGCGTGACGATACGAGCTGGCTTGCCATATTGGCTTTCCCAAGGCTGTTCAAAACCGGGGATTTTTAAATCAGAAACCGTATATCCTGTTAAGCCTGCTTTTGGCTTAGCACCAATACCCGTTGCACCTTCGTCACGGATTTCACCACCAGACCCGGTTGCTGCACCTGAGAATGGCGAAATCGCGGTTGGGTGGTTGTGTGTTTCTACCTTCATCAGGATATCGATATTTTCCTGACTGAAATCGTATTCACATGAATCTGGGGCTGGGAAAAAGCGTCCCGCTTTATGACCTTCCATGACCGCCGCATTGTCTTTGTATGCTGACAAGGTGCCATCAGGATTGTGCTCATGGGTGTTTTTGATCATCTTGAACAAAGAGCGTTCTTGCTCTTCACCATCGATTGTCCAAGAGGCATTAAAAATTTTGTGTCGACAGTGTTCAGAGTTAGCTTGGGCAAACATCATCAACTCAACATCTATTGGGTTGCGCCCTAACTCTACAAAAGCCTCAACCAAGTAATCGATTTCATCTTCTGCCAAGGCCAAGCCCAAACTTTGGTTTGCCTCAACCAAAGCTGTACGACCACCAGCCAACACATCAACGCTTGTCATAGGTGCAGGTTCAGCATGAGAGAACATCTGTGCAGCGTCGCTTAATGCCGGAAGCACGCTTTCTGTCATACGATCATGCAGCATGACAGACAACAAATCTAACTCATCAACCGTTAATGCTTGTTTGCTGTGAATAAAATATTCAACACCTCGTTCAACACGAGCCACAGCAGACAAGCCACAGTTATGAAGAATATCGGTGGCTTTAGATGACCAAGGTGAAATGGTACCCAAACGTGGCACCACCAACACACTTTGCTCAGAAGATTGAATTGCTGCGGATTTAGGCCCGTATTCCAACGCTCTTTCAAGAACCACTTGTTGTTCGCCTGTCAATGACTGGTGATCGGCCAGTTCAACAAAATGGATAAACTGTGCGTCAACATCAGTAACGGAAGGGACAGATGCAGTCATATTCGCTAATAGCTTTGCCTTACGAAACGCGGATAGCGCTGCAGAACCATGCAGGGTTAGCATGTCGGTTTTTGCCTCATTTGTAGTTGTGGGGGAAATGGTGCGGGTATTTTAAATCATTGAGGCAAATAGAGGCCAGCAGAGTCTCACTTTTATCTGCGTAATTAGAGTAAATAATTTAACAATCTGGAGATTTTGTTTGCTGTTTTAGCTTTTTCTTTTGCTCACGCCGATATTGAAAAAACTGCGTTAACTGCTCAGACGCCACTTCGGCCAGTACACCACCAGACGCCATGACTTTATGATTCAAGTATTCTGCCTGAAAAAAATCCCCCTGACTTTCCACTATGCCGCTTTTCGGCTCCGTCGCCGCATACACAACTCGTGCAATACGCGCATGAACAATCGCACCAGCACACATAGAGCAAGGTTCTAGCGTGACGTATAAAGTCGCGCCAGGTAAACGATAATTACCCATTTTCTGACAGGCATCACGAATTGCTTGAATTTCTGCATGGGCGGTAGGATCGCAATTGGAAATAGGGGAGTTGTAACCTTGGCCAATAATTTCATTCTCGAGTACAAGAATGGCACCAACTGGGATTTCATTCTCGCTGGCGGCTTGTTCAGCTTGTTTGATGGCCAACGCCATCCACTCTTCATCAGTCATCTTGATCTAGCTCAATGGCCTTTCATTGCGTTTTGCCTATTCTTAGACCAGACTCAATGAAATATTAAATTTATATAACAAGGAGATAGCTAGAATGAAAACAGTCGCAGATTTAATGGTTACTCAGCTCATCACGCTCAGCGAAAATGACTCTCTGGCTACCGCAAAAGCCATCATGCAAGACAAGAACATTCGTAACATACCCATTGTTAACGAAGAAAATGAATGTGTCGGCATGCTAACTCAACGAGAATACCTACGCCATGCATTCTATCTTGTAAGTCAGTTTGGCACCCAGCAAATTTCCAAGAAAGAGCAACAAACACCTATCGCCAATGCCATGAACAAAGACATCTTGACCATTAGCCCTGATATGGCGCTGGATACTGCAGCTGAATTTTTCATTGAAAACAAATACGGCTGCTTGCCAGTCATAGACAACAATAAATTGATCGGCATTCTCACACCAATAGATTTCGTTAAACTGGCCCATCAAATGCTTAATGAATAAAGAAAAGCTGACCACTATAACGGTATCATATCTCAATCAAATATTGATCTTATTAACTGGTAACCGCTTGTTCAGTCTTAGCGGACTGATCAGGCTGAACCTTCTCAACCAACACATCCATTGCTTGCAGGCCAAAATCGGTTTCTGTGAGTACAAAACTTACGTTCTGTCCCTTCTTCAGAGTCTTATGGCCATTACAATTAATGGATTTATAATGCACAAACACGTCGGTATCGGCTTCACGCCTAATAAAACCAATACCTTTCGCGTCGTTAAACCACTTAACTTTTCCAGTCAGTCGTTCCATATTTCGCCTCTTTTGTTATTTTTATTAAAGTAAGCGTTATGATAGCCAACAGCGGCTTATTGCATCAATAAGCCACCATCATGCTTGCAACATCAGCGATATCATCCGATGTGCACTTATTACAGTGATTCAATGCTGGCTTTTTGGTCTTCAAGTTTGCTGACCGCTAACTTAAGCTCATCACACTTCGCTCTTTCTTTTGCAACCACCGCCTCAGGCGCCTTCGCAACAAAGCTTTCGTTCGACAACTTGCCTTCAATACGCTGTAAGTCCTTGGCAGCTTTATCAATTTCTTTTTGCAAACGCGCTAACTCTGCATTTTTATCGATCAAACCAGCCATAGGTACTAGGACTTCCATATCACCCACTAAAGCCGTTGCCGACATGGGTGCTTCATCACCTTCTGACAACCAAGTAATGGATTCCAATTTAGCCAACTTTTGCAAGAAAGTCAGATTTGCTTCTAGTCGCGTTTTATCTAGCTCTGATCCATTACGGAATAACACAGACAAAGGTTTAGAAGGCGCAATGTCCATTTCACCGCGAATATTACGCACACCAATAATAACGCCTTTCAACCACTCTACATCCGCTTCTGCTTGCGTATCTTTTTTGCCTTCTTCTGCTTCTGGGTAGTGAGCCAACATAATAGTGTCACCCTCAACACCAGCTAGCGGCGCAACACGCTGCCAGATTTCTTCTGTTAGAAATGGCATCATAGGGTGCGCTAAACGCAAGAAAGTTTCCAATACTCGCACCAAAGTACGACGTGTACCCGTCAGCTGAGCCGTTGTCGCGTTTTCGTCCCATAGCACTGGCTTAGATAACTCTAAGTACCAGTCACAGTACTCATGCCACATAAACTCATATAAAGCTTGTGCAGCAAGATCATAACGGTGCGTTTCGAAGGCGCGGTTAACGGCGTCTTCCGCATGCTGTAAACGCGAAATAATCCACTTGTCTGCCAAAGACAATTCCACCTCAGTTGCTTGCTGTCCACAGTCTTGCTCTTCTGTGTTCATCAACACATAGCGAGTGGCGTTCCAAATTTTGTTACAAAAGTTGCGATAGCCTTCCAGACGATTCAAGTCAAACTTGATGTCACGACCGCCTGACGCCAAAGAACACAAAGTAAATCGTAATGCATCCGTACCGTAAGCCTGAATGCCTTCAGGGTATGTCTCGCGGGTATTCTTCTCTACCTTCTCCGCCAAACGTGGCTGCATCATGCCGTAAGTACGTTTTGCAACCAAAGATTCGATATCGATACCATTAATCAAATCCAATGGATCAATCACGTTACCTTTGGATTTCGACATTTTATCGCCACGCTCATCACGAATTAGGCCAGTAATGTAAACCGTTTTGAATGGCACTTTGTTGGTGAACTTCAAGGTCATCATAATCATGCGAGCGACCCAGAAGAAAATAATATCAAAGCCAGTTACCAATACATCAGATTCACTGAACTCCATGAAGTCTTGCGTTTCTTCTGGCCAACCTTGTGTCGCAAAAGTCCACAAGGCTGAGGAGAACCAAGTATCTAAAACGTCTTCGTCTTGCGTTAACTCAAGGTCGGCTGGCAAGCCGTATTTAGTGCGCACAGTGGTTTCATCTTTACCAACATACACCTTACCATCAGCATCATACCAAGCAGGAATTTGATGTCCCCACCATAGCTGACGAGAAATACACCAATCTTGTAAATCACGCATCCAAGCAAAGTAAGTGTTTTCCCATTGCTTAGGCACAAATTGGATATCGCCATTTTCAACCGCTTCAATCGCTGGTTTAGCAAGGGTTTCTACGGCCACATACCACTGCTGAGTTAAGTAAGGCTCGATTACTGTGTTACCACGTTCGCCGCGAGGTACTTTTAATTTGTGGTCGGCCACCTTTTCCAACAAGCTTAACGCATCAAAGTCAGCAACTACGGCTTTACGCGCTTCAAAACGATCCATACCACGATATTTCTCTGGCGCATTGTCATTAATCGCCGCATCGTCATTAAAAATATTGATCAGTGGCATATCATGACGCTGACCCACTTCGTAGTCATTAAAGTCATGAGCAGGGGTGATCTTCACACACCCAGTTCCAAATTCTTTATCCACGTATTCGTCAGCGACGATAGGAATACGACGCCCAACTAATGGCAGCTCAATCTCTTTGCCAACCAAAGAGGCAAAACGCTCATCATCAGGTGCCACCGCCACCGCCGCATCACCAAACATGGTTTCTGGACGGGTCGTTGCTACAACAATGTAATCTTTACCTTCTGGCGTTTTAATACCGTCCGCCAATGGGTAGCGGAAATACCACATAAAGCCATTTTCTTCTTCCGATATCACTTCTAGATCAGAGATCGCCGTATGCAACACTGGATCCCAGTTAACCAATCGCTGACCTCGGTAAATAATGCCTTCATCAAACAATCGAACAAACACTTCCTGAACCGCAGCCGACATACCTGGATCCATAGTGAAACGCTCTTTATCCCAAGCAACAGAATCACCTAGCACACGCATTTGATCGGAAATGGTACCGCCCGATTGTGCTTTCCACTCCCACACTTTTTCTAGGAATTTTTCGCGACCTAGATCATGACGAGTAATGTTCTGCGCTGCCAATTGGCGCTCAACAACCATCTGAGTAGCAATCCCCGCATGATCGGAACCTGGCTGCCACAAAGTACGACTGCCCTTCATACGCTCACGACGAATCATGGCATCCATTAAACTATGCTGAAACGCGTGCCCCATATGCAAACTGCCCGTCACGTTTGGCGGTGGAATCATGATAGAAAACGGTGTGCCTTCACCTTGTGGGGAGAAGTAACCTCTCTCTTCCCAACGTTTGTAAATAGGTTGTTCGATACTTTGAGGTTGGTAAGTCTTTTCCATTATGGTGTCTTAAAGCTCTTTATTATGTCGCGGTCAATTTTAATGAGGTGGAAGTATACCCTGTCATGAAGAGATAAAGAATAACAGGGAGAGTATTCAATGGTTTTCGAATAAAAATCGCTAGTCGGACTGTTTTTCGCCAAGTTCAGAAGTTTGCATCACCTGCATCACTTCAGCAATCAAATCCGGTAACCGCTTCGCCAACACAGTCGCAATGGCATGCTCTAACTCGGTTTGGTTTACTTCTGTGTGTTCAGGCACTTCCTCATCCACTAATGGAGACACACCTTGCTCAACTGCGTCTTCAACAGAATGAGTAAGATGCTCTTCTTGACTCACACCATCATCAAATGAATCTGGATCAGTCACAACATCCATCAAAATAGGAATGTCATCTTGATTACGCAGTGCCGAGATTAGCGTTTCTTCATCTGGCTCAAAAAAGTCTTCATTTTGATTCGCAGCAAGGTCTGACATAAAAAACCAATTTTTGAAATGATTAACAAAGCAAATATATTATCGAATTAGTATCACCAATTCATCTGCCCACTTTCGCACTGTCATAACAAAATGTCTAGCCTACTCATCAGGCTAGCCATACCCCAGCAAGCCAAAAAAACAAACTAATACTTTGATTCGCTTTTGGTTTTTAACGATTTTATAGAGAGAATTTTTTTCCATAAAAAAAACGGCAACACATGTCGCCGTTTTTCATCATCACCAAAGTTTAGACTTTGCTAAGCAGATAGCGTGTCAACAAGCCCACTGGGCGACCACTGGCACCTTTGTTAGCGCCACCAGTCCATGCCGTACCCGCAATATCCAGATGCGCCCATGGATAGGATTCGGTAAAACGAGACAAGAAACACGCTGCTGTTACTGAACCCGCTTCGGGCCCACCAATGTTGGCAATGTCAGCAAAGTTGCTATCTAGCTGCTGCTGATATTCTTCATCAAGTGGCATTTGCCATAATTTATCAGCAGCCATTTTACTCGCCCCCTTCAACTCTTCAGCAAGGGCATCATTGTTAGCGTACATACCAGAATTGACACTACCAAGCGCCACTATACAAGCCCCTGTCAAGGTCGCAATATCAACTACTGATTTAGGCTCAAAGCGTTCAATGTAAGTCAAGGCATCACACAACACCAAACGACCTTCCGCATCCGTGTTTAGGATCTCAACCGTCTTACCAGACATGGTTTTCACTATGTCACCCGGCTTAGTGGCATGACCACTCGGCATGTTTTCAGCCGCCGCCACAACGGCAGTGAAATTCAATTTCGGTTGCAACTCACAAATGGCTTTCATGGTGCCAAACACACTGGCGGCGCCACACATATCGTATTTCATCTCGTCCATTTTTGGACCAGGTTTCAAGGAAATACCACCGGTATCAAAGGTAATACCCTTACCCAATAATACGTGAGGCGCCTCACCTTCGTCTCCACCACGATAATGCATGACGATGAGGTAGCTAGCCTGATCACTGCCGCGCCCAACGGACAACAAACAATGCATGCCCAACTCGTCCATTTTGGTTTCATCCAGCAACTCAACGTCAATTGAGAAGTCTTCCGCTAATTGTTGTGCTTTTGACGCAAGATAGCTTGGAGTACAAACGTTGCCAGGTAAATTTCCTAACTGACGAGCAAAAGCCGAACCGCTGGCAGTGGCCGTACCTATGGCAAGAGCAGATTCATCACTGCCTTGCAATAAGAGGGTATCAACCTTAGTCGCTTTCTCGGCATCGTCTTGTTTAAAACCAATGAAGTTATAAAAACCTTCATTTAACCATTGCGCCAGCAAAGCGATCACTTCAGACTCTGAGTGCGCTTTCATTTTCAGCGCCTGACTCGCTACCGCAACTTTGGCAAATGGCAAACCTTTAATTTGCGCTGCAATAGCCGCCACCACTTTGCGCGATTGCATATCACTTAAATTTTCACCCTTACCCACACCAACCAATAGGACGGCTTGAGCAAAGTCCTGACTTAAAGCAGGTAATAACAAAGTTTGTGCTAGTGAAGCTTTAAAAACACCTGTTTCACGTAACTGATAAATCTGCCCAGCAGCATTTTCATCTACCCAAGCAGTTGACTCAGGCAAATCACCTTCACTTGGTACAAAAACGACCAACAGGTCTGCCTCTACGTTAGGCAGGCGATCAAATAACGCCATATTCATGAAAGAACCCTCAACAAAATAACTTTAAAAAAATACTGGATAATGTCCTTCTTACCACGAGATAATGGGGGCTTTAGATGTGTAATCAACTCTTGGCTTAAAAGCATTATTCATCAGAGGTGACTTTGAGACTATTCAGATACTTAGCGAAAGAAGTGCTGGTGTCAACTGCTGGCGTAACGCTAATTCTATTACTGGTAATTTTAAGTGGTCGCTTTACTAGCTATTTAGGCCGTGTGGCAGAAGGCAAGATGACCTTCGAATTTCTCTTTATTATTTTGGGCTATCACATACCCAGCTTCGTCCAAATGATCATGCCTTTGGCTTTCTTTTTGTCTTTATTGCTTGCCTTTGGTCGACTGTATATTGAAAACGAAATGTCGGTACTTTTCTCCAGCGGCATCAGCAAAGTCAAACTCGCTGGTTACACTTTAGGCATCGCATTATTGATTAGCCTATTTAGCGGCACCATAAACCTATGGCTTGCACCCGCCAGTGAATACAAGGCAGCAGAGGCATCTGAACAACAAAATCAGCTCTCCACTTTTGATTTCCTGATTCCAGGTCGCTTCGAAGGTAATGGCCAACGCACCACTTATATTGAAAGCTTTACCCCAGATGAAGGCTGGATGAATCAGATATTCATCTCTGATTTTATTCGCCAAAACGGACAAAGTATTCCGGTGCAAACCTTTGCTGCCAACGCCGAGCAGTTGCGCATCAGTTCGAAAGGAGACCAAAACTATTTAGTATTCAAAGATGGTACTCGCTACGAAGGCCAACCCGGCACAGCTGAATATCGTATTACGCAATTTGATACCTATGCTGTGCGCATGGAGAATCAAGCCAGCCCACCAATTGACGAACCCTATACGCAAAGTACACTTGCGCTTATTAAGAGCGACCGCAAGATAGATAAAATTGAGCTGCAATGGCGTATTTCTTTGATCATCATCATTCCGATTCTGGCCATTATTGGCCTCTCTTTGAGTCAGGTAAACCCACGCCAAGGGCGATTCTTTAAAATGCTGCCCGCCATTCTCATTATGATTCTTTATCTTGCCTTACTTATTTGGGGCAGAACCGGATTGGAAAAAGGCAAATTACCAATGCAATTCGGCTTGTGGTGGATTCATGGCCTATTTATGCTTTTGGCTGCCTTTTTATTTGCCCAGTACAATCAAGTCTTTCAACGCCGTAAGGCAAAATTACCAAACACTCTTGAGACTGACGACGCATTATGAAAAAAATAGATCAATACATTGCCAGTAGTGTGTTATGGGCATTTTTGATTGTTGCTCTGGTCTTACTGGGACTGGACTTTGCTCTTACTTTTATCGAACAAATAAAGAAGGTAAATGACAACTATACCGTAGCCTCTTTGCTGCAAGTGATTCTGTATCGCTTACCTGGAAAATTCGCTGAATATGTGCCCATTGCCTCTTTAATTGGCACTTTAATGGGACTGGGCACTTTGGCCGCCACGTCTGAATTAACGGTAATGCGCGCCGCTGGCATGCCTATTTGGCGCATTGGCTTTGCTGCTTGCCAACCTATCTTATTAGTATCTTTGATAGGGCTTGGCGTATCTGAGTTTGTTTCTCCCATTACTGAACAGAAAGCCAATTTGATCGAAAAATTTCAAGGGCAAAAGAGCGGTGAATTTTCACTTACTGGTGGCGTTTGGTTAAAAGCCGACAATCGATTTATCTACATAGACGCCGCAGACAACGACGGAAAACTTTATGGCGTAGAAATATTTACACCACAGGCGCAGAAGCTAGTCAGCGTTAAGAAAGCAAAAACGGCTGAACACATTTCCGATTCCTTATGGCGGCTAAACCATGTCTCGGAAACACTTTTCTTAGACAATCGCATTCAGGTTAATAATGCCGCCACTCAAGACTGGCATATCAGCATCAAACCTGAACACTTGTATCTGGCCTCTCAGGATCCAGAGACTTTGTCCCTTAGTCAGTCATTGAGTTATCAAATTTATCTACATCGTCAAAATCTAGATGCGGCTCAGTATGAATTGGAATTTTGGATCATTGCACTTAGACCCATTGCCGCCATGGCCTTGGTATTGGTTGCCCTTTCCAGTGTCTTTGGTCCATTAAGATCCTCAACCATGGGCGGCAGAATTTTCTCCGGTGTACTGATTGGTTTGGCCTTTCAAAATGCACTTAACTTATTTGGTCGCATGAGTGTTGCTGTGGACTTCCCGCCTGCTATTGGCGTCAGCATCCCAATTGCCATTTGCTTATTATCTGGCATCATCTTGATGAGAAGACGCGGTTAAGGCATCTTCTTTCTTCAGTCAGTTGATCAAGCCGTATTTGCTTATAATAAGCTGCGTTAACTTATACTAAGCTGCGTTAACTTTCATAAAGCGTCCGATGCGCGACAAGGCTTGTCGGATCTTATCTTCATCATTGGCATAAGCAAATCGTACATAATGATGCGCCTTTGCCACGCCAAAATCGGCGCCTGGTGTTAACGCCACGTGCTCTTGCTCAAGCAGCTCTAGACACCACTCCATCGCATTATCCGTAATCTCAGACACATCTACGTAAACATAAAAAGCCCCTTGGGCGGGCGCAATGACAGGCAAACCCAAGGACTTTAACCCTGCTAACAACACATTGCGTCGCTTACTAAAAATCTGCCGCCGCTGCTCACATTCTGCCAACGCATCAGTCTGAAAGGCTCGTATTGCCGCATGTTGCGACACACTTGGCGCTGAAATGAAGAAGTTTTGCGCTAATTTAGTGGCTCCTTCCACCGCCCATTCAGGCACCACCAACCAACCCAGTCGCCATCCCGTCATCGCAAAGTATTTAGAAAAACTGTTGATCACAAACAGATCATCAGACAGGGACAATGCGGTGAAGTCTTCTCCCTCATACACCAGCCCTTGATAGATTTCGTCCACCAGAAGGTGGCCACCAAGGGAAGCCACAGTTCGCCACATGGATGCCAGATATTCTTTACTCAAGACCGCCCCTGTCGGATTCGCAGGAGATGCCAGCCAAACACCTGCAGTATGATCTTGCCAAGCGTCTTTAACTTGTTGCTCAGTAAGTGAAAAATCTTGCTCTGGCATGGTTGGCAACATAGTTGGATGACCTCCCACCTGCATGACAAAATGACGATTACAAGGATAACAAGGATCTGGCATCAAGACTTCAGCGCCAGCATTTACCATCAAAGATGACATCAGCAACAAAGCCCCTGACGCACCGGGAGTAATAATAATTCGTTGCGGCGCAACCTTGACATGATAGCGAGAAGCGTAATAATCGCTAATTGCCTGTTTTAATTCAGGTAAACCGGTTGCGGCGGTGTAACCTGTTTGGTGTTGCAAAATGGCTTGCACACCTGCCGCTTCTACTGGGTTTACTGCTGAGAAATCAGGCTCTCCGACTTCTAGGTGAATAACGGGGTGGCCTTGCGCTTCTAGCGCTTTGGCTCTTGCCAGTACCGCCATAACTTGAAACGGGGAAATCTGCTCAACACGAGCGGCTAGGGTGTGCTTTTTCATCCGAGGATCTCTACCTAATTTAAAGTTTTCGTCACATTTTGTGCAAAAAAAGTGGTGAACAGCCAAATTATCTGGTAAGTTCTCGGCCGAAAAATAAACCACCTAATTTTTTATTGGTTACAGGTTACCACAACGGATACCTGCGAAGTGAGGCAATGCGTATGCCAGATATGAAGCCAGATTCATTAATGAAAGACTTCACTCCTTATGTTGCTAAGGAAGGCGAAGAATACATGAACGAGAACCAGTTGGCGCATTTTAAAAGCATCTTACTCAACTGGAAGCAAAACCTGATGGAAGAGGTTGATCGCACGGTTCACCACCTTAAAGAAGAGGCGGTTAACTATGCCGATCCGAATGACCGAGCCAGCCAAGAGGAAGAATTCAGCTTGGAACTACGTGCTCGTGATCGCGAGCGCAAACTGGTGAAAAAAATCTCTCAGACCATCGAAGCCATCGACAATGACGATTATGGTTACTGTGAAGAATGTGGCATAGAAATCGGCATTCGCCGTTTGGAAGCTCGCCCAACAGCAACCATGTGTATTGATTGCAAAACGCTTGCTGAGATCAAAGAGAAACAAATCGGCGGTTAATTCGTGGCTTCGCGCTACATAGGTCGCTTTGCCCCCTCACCAACTGGCCCACTTCATTTTGGCTCGCTAGTCAGCGCGTTAGCGAGCTATCTTGATGCCAAGCAACACTCAGGTTCATGGCTGGTTCGTATTGAAGATGTCGACGGAACACGATGTAAAAGCCAATACATAGAGCAGATACTTACCACACTGAACAGTTACCAACTCTTATCTGATGAAAGCCCCATAAAACAAAGTGATTTTACTCAAGAGTATCAAGATCACCTCAATCTATTAAAACAACAAGATCAGATTTTTCCTTGCAACTGCACTCGCCAATCATTACAAGCTTATCAAGGTCGACACCCTCACATTTGCCAAAGCAATGAGCTTAGCCCTCACTCTTGGCGACTAAAGAGCAGCAATGTTATTTATCGCTATCATGATGCCATCCAGGGCGAGTTGATATTTCAGGATGATCTAAAAGACAATTGTCCAGTCCTAAAACGTAAAGACGGTTACTTCTCCTATCAACTGGCCGTGGTGGTAGATGATCATAGACAAGAAATCAGCCATCTTGTCAGAGGGGCAGATTTAATAGAGACCACAGCGCAACAGCTGCACCTTTATGCCTTGCTCGACTGGGAAGCCCCTAAGATCAGCCACATCCCCCTAGTGGTAAATCAAGCTGGCAATAAAATAAGCAAACAAAATCATGCTAAAGCGATTCAGGATGGCGACCTTAGCACCTTACTTATTGCTTTGAGCTACCTTGGCATTGAGATTAATGCGAGCAACATAACAGAAGCACTCAATAAAGCCATTCCCCTATGGAATAAAGAAATATTGCGCGGACGAAGCACCATTACACTTGCCGACCAACATTTACACCTCATCCAATAATACCAAGTTACCAGCTTGCCATTTCCTTTAACTGGCCATAGACGACTATTCCCTCTCAACAAGTAGCATGTGTATAATCGTTACACTGGTTACAAGAGGTGACACTCAATGCACAGCATCATGATCATTTGCCCTGATAATTCATTACTTAAAGAATCAGAAAGGTGGCTTTCAAAATACGGCTTTCAAATCAACACCAGCCAATCATTTGAACAAGCCAACAAATATTACGATCTTTCTGCTTTCGATTTGATGCTGGTCGATCAACTGGCTATTGAGCAACTTAGTGACCCTGCCAACGAGATCCCCAGCACTCCAAAACACATTGTACTTGACGCAAAACCCAGCCTTAGCACAGGCGTTAATTGTATGGCTGAGGGCGCGGTTTATTATTTACCCTTGCCAACCGACACAGAGACCTTACTCAAGCATGTGGTAAACACCTTAGAGCAAAAAGATCAAGAACAAAGCTCACAACAGCTCTTCGATAATACCCCTTCAGGACCTCGTTTATTCGCTCAGCCAGACAGAGAAGAAACCCTTCCTCTAGGCACACCAGGAAGCGGCATCATAGGTCAATGTCCACCTATGCTGGAACTCTTTAGCGATATGCGCAAAGTGGCTGGAACGGATGTCACTGTATTAATACGAGGCGAGTCTGGGACAGGTAAAGAATTGGTTGCCAAAGCCCTGCACAACCTCAGCCAAAGACAAAAGCATGCCATCATCAGTGTCAACTGCGCCGCAATACCAGAAAACCTAATAGAATCAGAGCTCTTCGGCCATGAAAAAGGGGCATTTACGGGTGCCACAGCAGCCCATGACGGTCTTATTTTTGCCGCTGACAAAGGAACCTTGTTCCTCGACGAAATTGGCGAATTACCCCTTGAAGCTCAAGCTCGACTGCTTAGGGTATTACAAGAAGGTGAGATACGTAGAGTAGGGGCGACACAATCCACAAAAGTGGACATTCGCCTCATTACCGCAACCCACAGAAACCTCTTTGAAATGGTCAAAAACGGACAATTCCGTGAAGATCTATATTATCGACTTTATGTAATGGAACTGCTTTTACCACCTCTACGTGAAAGAGATAATGACATCTCTATTCTGGCCGAAGCCTTGTTGGAAAAAACCTGTCAAAAACACAACCGGCCTCCATTAGCTTATAGTCGTAGTTTTGATAAAGCCATTCGCGCGCACCATTGGCCTGGCAATGTTAGAGAGCTAGAAAATGCCATTGAACGAGCTGTCATTTTAAGCCCATTAGACAGGCTAGAAGCGGCCAATTTGAAACTGGCAAGTCAACAAAGCACCACTGACCTTTACAATAATAAAACACAAGAGGAAAAATCCGCTGCCTTACCACAAGGCACAACACTAGACGATTACTTCAAACATTTTGTTTTAACGCACCAGCACAAAATGACAGAGACACAGCTCGCACATTCTTTGGGCATCTCGCGAAAAAGCCTTTGGGAAAGAAGACAAAAACTGGCAATACCCAAAAAAGTAACAGCCGAAAGGTAACACTTGTTACTTAAATACTCAAAAAGATAGATAAAATTTGTAAAAAAAGTGTACAGAAATTTACCAAAAACTATTAAAATCAGCGCTTTAGCATTTTTGGCATAACTAATGCCTTATATATGGCACAACGATAATAAGATTGACCAAAAATAAAAATAAGTTAATCGTCGTATGTAACGTTCTTATACAATAAAAATAATAACTAAGAACACCATGGCCTCTTAAAATAAAAATAAAATCTGAGGCCATGGATGGAAAATCGCTTTGGATAATTGATCTTTTTAGATATACAAGCCTTAGGGCGATGAAAACATTGCAAAAATAAAAATAAGACCAAGTAGAACTGCAAAAGCAGCGCGGACATTGTTTTCGGAACTAGTATCTTCATGTATCCAAAGCGATTATTTTATTTCTAATTGCCTTTCCTTTTCTTAAAAACACCAACAAAATCATCTAATCAGCATTATAAATCGTGTAACTTTTCACCATCGCGTGTAAAATACCACAGTCGTTAACTTTTAAAATTGTCGTCTAATGCTCACAGGACTTAAATCTCTGGTACGTAAAGCTACTTCTGCACTTCTCTCATCACAAGAGCAGACTTATCCAATTATCATACCTCGCGATAAACACAATCTCTCTCGACAAGACTTAAGCACAAATGCATTAAAAGTATTGTACCGTCTTAACAAAGCAGGCTATGAAGCCTATCTGGTTGGCGGCTGTATACGCGATCATTTAATTGGCATTGAACCAAAAGACTTTGACGTGGTAACCAAGGCCACTCCTGAGGAAGTACAGGCTCTATTTTCTAATTCACGCCTAATTGGTCGCCGCTTCCGCTTGGTACATGTCACTTTTGGTCGAGAAATCATTGAAGTATCCACCTTCCGAGCTAACACGACACAAGAAGAAGCCCCCGAAATAGAGCAAAAGTCACTAAAAGACAAAGACTCTGCACGCTCCAGTCACGGCATCATTCTACGAGACAATGTTTACGGCAACATTGAAGAAGACGCCGAACGACGTGATTTCACCTTTAATGCCCTGTATTACAATGTGGAAGACTTCAGTATTCACGATTATTGCGGCGGCCTAGCCGACATTAAGAACAAACAAATACGCATTATCGGTGACCCTCGTCAGCGCTATCAAGAAGATCCAGTTCGCATGCTAAGGGCCATTCGTTTTGCTGGCAAATTGGGTTTTGATATCGAAGCCAACACAGTAGCCCCTATCAAAGAAATGGCCCAATTGTTAGACCACATTCCACCAGCACGCCTATTTGAAGAAGTCCTCAAATTACTGGGCAGTGGCAATGGCACTAAAACTTTCGCACTGTTACGAGAATACGGCTTATTCCGCTACCTGTTTCCTGATACCGATGCACTTTTGCAAAGCGGCTGGAAACGTCAAGACATAGACCCAGAAGCTTTTATTTTACGCGGCCTAAAAAACACCGACGAACGCATCCAAGGCGGCAAAAGTACAGCACCTTACTTTCTATACGCCATTTTATTATGGCCAAGCGTGGCATTGCGTCATGAAGAATTTATGGCTCAAGGCATGCCAGTGACACCAGCACTTCACCAAGCTGCCAATATGGTGCTGGACAACCAAGTGGCTTCAACCGCTATCCCACGTCGTTTTTCGACACCAATGAGAGAAATTTGGGACATGCAGTTACGTTTGCCGAAACGCTATGGCAAACGAGCCTTCCAACTTTTAGAACATCCAAGATTCCGTGCCGCTTTCGATTTCCTCTTGATTCGTGAACAAAGCGGTACTGAATTAGAGGGTTTAGGCGCATGGTGGGAAGCTTTCCAATTTGGCACTGAAAGCCAGCAACGCGATCTCATTAAACAGATTGATAAACGCACCAGTAACAATGAAGGCCCTAAAAAACGACGACCTCGCCGTCGCCGTAAAAGCAATGGGCCACAACATGAAAGCAGCAGCGACTAAGCAAAAGGTAACAGCATGACAACCGCCTACATTGGCCTTGGCAGCAATTTAGAAAAACCTCTTGAACAAATTCGTCGCGCCATTAAGACACTTTCTCAACACCCTAGCTTGCACAATATAAGTGTGTCGAATATTTATGGCAGCAAACCGGTGGGGCCCCAAGATCAGCCAGACTATGTTAATGCTGCTGCACGCTTTGATACTGCACTTTCTAGCATAGCTTTACTTGATCTTCTTCAAGGCATTGAACAGGATCATCAAAGAGTCCGTGAACGCCATTGGGGACCGCGCACCTTAGACCTAGATCTGTTATTGTATGGCAATGAGCAAATTGATTTACCAAGATTAACTGTGCCACACCCTTTTATGCTTGAACGTGGCTTCGTTATTCAGCCACTTCATGATCTTGCTCCTGATATTCTCTTGGCAAATGGCACAACCGTTACCGAGCAGTTACACCAACTTGATACCAGCGATTTGGTTATTATCACAGAAGAATAAAATATGTACTCAGATAACTCACAGAAAAAGCTGGCAAAGCCAGTTACCCTTTCTACCTTGAAACAAATGAAGGCAGACAAAGAGAAAATTACCTGCTTAACCTCCTACGACGCGTCCTTTACTCATGTTATGAATGTGGCTGGTGTGGAAACCATCTTGGTAGGCGACTCATTAGGCATGGTCATTCAAGGGCAAGACAGCACTTTACCTGTGACCATTGAGGACATGTGCTACCACACCGCGGCAGTAAAGCGCGGCAATACGCACGCTTTCATTTTAACGGATATGTCTTTCATGAGTTACAGCACACCAGAGCAAGCGTTAGACAATGCTGCCAAACTCATGCAAGCTGGCGCCAATATGGTAAAACTGGAAGGCGGAAGCTGGTTGGCCGATACCATTAAACTACTGAGCCAGCGTGGCATTCCTGTGTGCGCACACCTAGGATTGACCCCCCAATCGGTACACAAATTAGGCGGTTACAAGGTGCAAGGTAAAAGCCAAGATGCCGCAGAGCTTTTACTGGAAGAGTCATTGCACCTAGTGGAAGCAGGCGCTGACATTTTATTGTATGAATGCATTCCAACAGAGCTGGGCAAAATGCTAACAGAGTCAGTACCGGTTCCCACCATAGGCATTGGCGCGGGCCATCATACTGACGGCCAGGTATTGGTATTACACGACATGCTAGGCATTAATCTAGGCCACACTCCACGTTTTGTAAAAAACTTTCTAACCGATGGTCGTAATGTGACACAAGCATTTGAGGCTTATGTTAAAGAAGTAAAAGACACGAGTTTCCCAGGGCCAGAGCACGGATTTAAATCATAATGCAAACGTTTCATACCATTGCCGAATTACGCATCGCCCTTAAAACCCTTCGCCTGCAAGACAAAAGCATCGCTTTTGTACCTACCATGGGCAACTTACACGATGGTCATATGTCATTAATTCGTCGTGCAGCACAGGAAGGCGACATAGTCGTTGCTTCGATTTTTGTAAACCCAATGCAGTTCTCTGCCAACGAAGATTTAGAGCGCTACCCAAAAACCTTAGAAGAAGACAAAAAAGTATTAGCAGCTAATGGCTGTCACTATTTGTTTGCCCCAGACGCGCTGGAAATGTACCCAGATGGCAAACGCAGTCAGACTCAAATCGAAGTCATGGGCTTATCCAATATTTTATGTGGCGCTTCTCGTCCCGGCCATTTTGTAGGCGTTGCGACAGTAGTGACAAAATTATTCAACATAGTACAGCCAGATTGCGCTATTTTTGGTAATAAAGATTTTCAACAATTGAAAGTCATTGAAGACATGACACGAGATCTCAGCTCGAATGTTCGCATCATTGGTATCGACACAGCACGCAATGAAGACGGCTTAGCAATGAGTTCCCGTAATGGCTATTTAACAGAACAAGAACGAGACATTGCACCAACAATGTACAAAACCTTGCTATGGGTAAAGGAACAACTTATGGCAAACCGCGCGAGTCATGAGGAAATCTGCGAACAAGCTCAGCAGAAGCTTGAAGCGGTTGGCTTCCGTCGTGATTATTTTGAAATCCGCGCACAAGATAATTTACAAACACCAACTGAGGAAGAGAAAAGCCTGGTCATTTTGGCTGCGGCCCATCTAGGGAGCGCTCGTTTAATTGATAACTTGCGCGTAGAGCTTGGCTAAACCTTGAACGAATTGTTCAGGACACCAACACCCGATTCACTTTCATTATACGAGGGAGATTGTAATGCGTTCACCCACTGAATTCTCTGCTTGGAAAAAACTCGCAGAACATCAACAGCAAATGGCATCTGTTGATATGACATCCTTATTTGCTGCTGATCCTAAACGTGCAGAAACCTACCAAGCTTCCGCTGCTGGCTGGACACTGGACTTCGCCAAGAACCGAGCCAACAACACAACACTATCGCTATTAAAAGAATTGGCACAAGAAGCCGGCATAGAACAAGCCATTGAAGACATGTTCAGTGGCGCACATATCAACAATACGGAAGATCGTTCCGTATTACACGTTGCATTACGCGCTAGCCAAACGCAAGATTCGCTCATGGTTGATGGCGTAAATGTGCTAGCCGAAGTTCGTTCAACACTAAAACAAATGGAAAAATTTGTTTGGCAATTACAAAGTGGCCAATGGCGCGGTTATGCCAACCAGCGCATCACAGATGTCGTATCCATTGGTATTGGCGGCTCCTACCTAGGCCCCAAAGTGGTTGCTGAAGCTTTGACACCTTATGCTCAACAGCAAATCAAGGTGCATTTTGTTGCTAATATTGATGGTTCTGACATCACAGAAAAACTAAAAAAATTGAACCCTGAAACCACAGTGTTTGTGATCTCATCTAAGTCATTTGGCACACTAGAAACCCTATACAATGCCAACGCTGCGCGAGATTGGTTCTTGCGCAATGGTGGTCCTGAAGACTTAATTCATAAGCATTTTGCTGCGGTCAGTTCGAACGTGAAAAAAGCGGTTGCTTTCGGGATTGCTGAAGAAAACATTTTCCCCATGTGGGACTGGGTTGGCGGACGTTACTCTTTGTGGTCGGCAATCGGTTTACCCATTGCCATCGCCGTAGGCATGGAAAACTTTTATTCCCTATTAGACGGTGCGCACCAAATGGACGAACACTTCCGTACCGCACCATTAGAGAAAAACTTACCTGTGCTCATGGGAACCTTAGGTGTTTGGTACATCAATTTCCATAATGCGCAGACACACGCCTTGATTCCGTATGACCATTACTTACGTGCTCTACCTGCGCACATCCAACAACTAGATATGGAAAGCAACGGTAAAGCCAACCTAATTAATGGCGATGGTGTCACCACGGACACAGGACCTATTATCTGGGGTGGTGCAGGCACCAATGGTCAACACGCTTACCATCAGTTGCTTCACCAAGGCACTCGCCTTGTTCCTGTAGACTTTATTGCACCATTGACTAGCCACAATCCTGTTGCGGATCATCACGCCCAGCTATTTGCTAATTGCTTGAGTCAATCACAAGCTCTAATGGTAGGCAAAAGCTTGGAACAAGCACAAACAGAGCTACGTGATGCCGGTGCCAGCGAAGAGCAAGTCGCCGCTATTGCCCCTCACAAGGTGATTCCGGGCAATCGCCCAAGCAACACCTTACTGACTGACAAGATGACACCCGCAAGCGTTGGTGCTCTGATTGCTCTATACGAACACCGTACTTTTGTACAAGGTACCATTTGGGGAATAAACTCTTTTGACCAATGGGGCGTTGAACTGGGTAAAGTACTGGGCACAGACATTTATAACCGTTTAGTAAATGATAGCGATAATTCTGAGTTGGATACTTCTACTCAAGCCTTGATTAGCGCCTTCAAAAAAGCTCAGTCTTAAAGAAATAGCCCTCACCCAGATAATGCTCCATTTTTTATCTGGGTGAGATTTTCACTAGCCTCTGCTCTCAACCTCTGCGCCCATTCAATACCCCTATACCTCTCAACATCTAACATTGCCTTACTAATTTTACCAACACTTTTTTTCAACAAAAAGCTCAAAAGAAAACTTCATCAAATTCCCTACAGCCCATATATATGGCATAATTCTTTTATTTTTAGGATGAAATTTTGATTGAAAATTCAAATAAAAAGACGACCTATTTTAAGATAATTACCGCATTAAAGGCCGTTACGAACATCACCCCTTCTGAACGCCCACTCCATCGAGCATTCCTTTCTGCTATCGCTTGCAGCACCCCTGCATTTATAGGCATAGCTATTGATCAATTTTACCAAGGACTGATGGCTTGCATGGGCGCCCTAGTCATTCTTTATCTACCCGCCGCCGCCTTCAAAAAACAAATGTTTACCATGGCGAGTGGCTCAATATTATTTGTTATGAGCTTTACCATTGCCTCAGTCACAAGCTTTTCTGCCATTTCATCAGTGCTCATTGTTGGCTTCCTCTCCTTCGTGAATTCTATTATTTGTCGCAAAATCCACATTGGCCCTCCAGGTAGCTTTTTCCCATTTATGTTAGCTTGTGTCGCAACAGTGATCCCTTTTGACCTAACCACCCTTCCAGAACGAACCCTCTTAGTAGCCATAGGGTGTGCAATAGCCAGCTGTTTTGCGTTTGCCTATTGCCTAATATTTAGAACAAATACGTCACCCCCTAAGGTGGAGCTATCTCCATCCGAAACAAAGGTCAGCACATGGAAACTAGAGCTTTTTGAAAGCTTATTAATTATGGGGACATATGCCATTGCCCTATCTCTAAATTTAGACAATCCATATTGGGCACCCATTTCTTGTGCCGCGGTTTTACAAGGGCGTCAATTACTTTCCGTTCTTACTAGAAAAGTGCAACGTATCATTGGCACATTACTAGGACTATTAATCGCTTCCCTGATTTTTTCTTCGGAACTCGCACCAATACATATGGCCATCCTTATTATGGGATTAATCTTTGCCATTGAAGTGCTCATGTACAAAAATTACGCTCTAGGCGTCATCTTTGTCACTCCAATAACCATCTTATTCGCAGAAATTACCAGCAGCTCAATGAGTGCCGATCAACTTATCTATGCGCGTTTTCTAGATATCCTTATTGGTAGCGCTATTGGTGCTGTTGGCAGCTGGTTAATCATTCACAACTATATAAAGCTTTATAAAGATCAAGCCACAGAAAAGAGTTAACGAAACCTCTGAGCAAAAAAAAGGGTGACTGCTAGCAGCCACCCTTTCACCTTACGAGGTATACAACTCAACCTTATTTGTTAATGTGCATCACCTGAATAGAAGTGAATTCCAACAAACCCTCTTCAGCAAATTCAACACCAAAACCAGACATTTTGCAGCCACCAAATGGTACATTTGGTTGAATCTCTGCATGCGTATTCACAAACGCAGTACCACATTCAAGGCGAGATGCAATTGCTTGAGCCTCTTCAATATCAGCACTCCATGCTGAACCACATAGACCAACGTCAACACTGTTCGCCATTGCAATTGCTTCTTCCTTATCTGAGAACTTAATAACAGGAAGAGCAGGCCCAAATTGCTCCTCTTGAACTAAAGGAGCATCATTCTCGATGTTTGCAACAATTGTCGGTGGATAGAAGTGACCAACACCTGCCATTTTTTCGCCACCTGATAGAATGCTAGCACCACGCGCTTTGGCATCCTCTACCAAATCTGCAACAAGATTAAGTTGATCAGCATTTTGAACCGGGCCAAAGTTCACCCCTTCGTCCATACCATTACCAACAACTTGCTGCTTAGCGATTTCACTGAGTGCAGCACACATCTCATCATAAATGGATTCATGAACATACAAACGCTTCAAAGCACCACATGTTTGCCCCATGTTAAGGAAAGAGGTCGCAAAGATCGCCGGAGCAATCTGCTCGACGTTAGAACTTGGCATAACAATAGCAGCATCATTACCACCCAACTCAAGGGTCAAACGCTTCAGATTATCAGCAGAATTACGCATTACTGACTGACCTGTCGGCGTAGATCCTGTAAAGACAATTTTATGAATACCTGCACTACCAGTAATACCACTACCCATTCCTCGCTCCCCTGTCACGATACTAATGACACCGTCAGGAAGATGGTTATTGAGTATTTCAACTAACTTAACGGTACTCAGAGGTGTAAGACTAGATGGCTTACTGATAACCGCATTCCCAGCACGTAGCGCTGGAAGAATATGCCAAACCGCAATCATAAATGGCCAATTCCACGGTGTTATTGAAGCAACAACACCTAGTGGCTTACGGTGAGCTTCGATACGCTTTTTCTCACTATCTTCAATGATTTGCACTGGAATATCTTGGCTAGCTGCATAACGCGCCCAAGCAATACCACCCTCGACTTCACCAATCGCAAGAGGAAATGGCTTACCTTGCTCCGCAACAATCAAAGCGGCAATTTCATCACGCTTTTCTTGAATCTCATCAATCGCCGCATTGAGCATTTTTTTACGCTCTTCATGAGAAGTATATTGCCAGCTCTTGAATGCTTCGTTTGCAGCGACAACAGCTTCTTCAAGTTGATCTGAAGAAGCATTAGCGCATTTAGCAACGGTTTCAAACGTTGCTGGGTTTTTTACGTCAAAGGCACCGTTCGCTCCGTCTACCCATTGACCACCAATCAAAACCTTATAACTGTCACTCATCTTATCTTCACCCTCTATGCTTTTATTAAGTGGACTTCACACATCCAAATCTTGATTTGAAATGACTCAACCTTGATTAGAAATTAAGCCCTATCCGTTAGGCCGTATTGTAAAAAAGCGACACCTCAACATAGATCAACACCTCAAAGGCCGATAAAAGCCTATAAAAAGCGACCACAAACCACCCGTAATCGAGTGAGAGCCCAAGCAAAACACAGGTAAAATGAGTACGGGTTACCAAGCAATCAAACACAAAGGAAAAAACCACCAACAGCATAAAATTTTTCCCTTATGCAGCCACTCCCAAAGGAAATCCTACATAAAACCATCGATGTTGCTTCAAAAGATTCCCCCTTAAGAATCAGGGTTTCATCCTAATCATCCTCCTCACACCACATGACACTTTAGAAATCATTTACTTGATTAAAATCTTAAAAAAACTACCACATTTAATTTTTTAAAGTTGTTTTTCTCGCACCAATTTGACAACCGCAGTTCCTATAATATTCACGAGAAAGTATATTTAAAATTATAAAATCTTTATTTTTCATTAACTTAATATTAACGCCACAAATAAAACAGCCATCGCACCAAAAAACAACAAGGAAATAAATGGAAAAATAACATTACTTTTCAATTGATTTATCAATCCAAATTCAATATAAAAATAGACAAGTCAAATAAACCTCATGCGACTACTCACAGAATGTAACCACAAATTACATTACCGCGGATCTATTAATGGAACCCTCATTGAATATGAAATAACGAGAAAAAATGAATTAACTTCCTAGCAGGAGAAGAATATGAAAAAGCTTTTGGTCTCAATATCACTTGCTTTTGCTGTCATCACGAGCTCAGTTGCAAATGCACAAACACGCCTAACCCTGTCAACCTTTGTGCCAGCCAGTCACCCAATCATGACCGATGTCATCAAACCCTGGACAGAGAGCGTTGCCGAAGCAACCAATGGACGCGTTAAAGTTTTGATCCTCCCATCACCTCTAGGCCATCCAAAAGCTCACTATGACTTGGCGCGTGACGGCCAAGCAGACATCACATTTGGATCACCAGGTTACACTCCAGGCCGCTTCAATCTCTACAAGATGGTGGAATTTCCCTTTACTGGGGACAGCGCTGCATCCACTTCAGTTGCCTACTGGAGAGTCTATAAAGAATATCTGGAGCAAGCTGGCGAATATGAAGATGTGAAAGTCCTTACCCTATTTACTCATGGCCCAGGCCAAATTCATAACAGCAAACGAGACATCAACTCCCAAAAAGATCTCGCAGGCCTGAAAATGCGTGTCGGTGGTGGCATCATGAATGATCTAGCCTCTGAACTAGGCGCCGTCACCCTCCAGAAACCTTCTCCAAGCAGCTATGAACTCTTATCAAGTGGTGTAGCCGACGGCACACTTTTCCCACTAGAGTCTGTTGTTTCTTTTAATATTCAAGACATTGTGACCCACACCACCATTATACCTGGAGGCCTATACAACTTCGGCTTCTTTATCGTCATGAACAAAGAGCGCTTTGAAAGCCTATCAGAAGAAGATCAGGCTGCCATTGATTCTGTCTCAGGTGAAGCCCTAGCTCGAATCGCAGGTGAAATGTGGGACAGACAAGATGCAAGAGGACTCAAAGCCATGCAAGAAAATGGCAACACAATCCTTAATGCTAACGAAGACTTTATCGTTGAAATTATTCGAGCCTTTCGTCCCATGGAACAAAAATGGATAGCACAAGCAAATAAAACAGGCGTAGACGGAGAAGCCGCCCTCAACGAGTTCAGAAAACTCGCGGAAGAAATTGAGTAAGCCCTGGAGTCAAATATGAAACTTCAAAAATGGGCCGATAAATCTCTTAGTCTATATAAGCTATTTATAACTAACCCATCTAGCATTATCGCGACGTTTGCCATGTTTTTCATGATGATGCTTACTCTAGTGGACGTCATTGGGAGGTACTTTTTCTCAATGCCGATCACTGGAGGCTTTGAAATAACAGAAATGATGCTGGCACTGGTTATTTTTTTAGGCATACCCTTAGTAACATCAGAGCAAGATCACATTACTGTCGATATTATTGATGACTTCATTCCTGCCAAGGTTTTAAGCTGGCTAAAAAATATCGTTACCGCTATAGGCGCTGTCTGCTTCACTGTTTTAGCCATCATGCTCTGGCAACATGCATTCAAAATCCTTCGCTATGGAGACACCACTGCCGTACTCGAAATCCCTTACTCATGGATTTCATTTCTTATGGCCATTAGCGTGTCACTTTCCGCCCTTGCTCTTTACATCATCTTCATTGTCAAACTAAGCCAACCTCGAAACGGAGAGAACTCATGATTGAGAGTCTAGTTGGGTTTGCTTGTCTGCTACTACTTATCCTATTACGCATACCTCTTGCCATCGCAATGGGAATCGTTGGCGTTGTAGGCTTTGGCTACACACAAGTATTCATCTATGGAAACCCTCGCGGCTGGGACGCCTCATTAAACATGTTAAGCTCAGCAACCTTTGAAACAGGACTGTCGTACGGCCTTTCTGTTGTGCCGCTTTTCCTTGTAATGGGCAACATTATTACAGAAACCGGTTTTTCCAAAGGGCTTTATCGTGCAGCAAATGCTTTCTTAGGACACTTTCGAGGCGGTCTAGCACTAGCAACAGTCGTATCTTGTGGCGCCTTTTCTGCGGTATGCGGAAGCTCCATGGCGACCGCTGCAACCATGTCAAAAGTTGCCATGCCCTCCATGAGGGAATACAAGTATTCTGACAGCCTTGCAGCAGGCTCAATTGCCGCTGGTGGCACACTGGGCATCCTTATTCCACCAAGCGTCATTCTAGTCATTTACGGCCTGATGACAGAAACCGACATTGGCAAGCTTTTTATTGCAGGCCTGTTACCAGGAATGCTTGGTATTGTACTCTATATGCTGGCGGTGTATTGCACCGTTAACCTAAAACCAGAGGTAGGACCAGCAGGCCCTCGCGCCTCGCGCAAAGAACGCCTTACCTCCCTCAAAGGAGTCTGGCCCATTAACTTGATTTTCATCATTGTAATGGGCGGTATCTATCTTGGGGTTTTCACGCCAACAGAAGCCGCGGGCATTGGAGCATCAGGTGCCTTGATCGTCGCTCTGCTAACAGGAAAAATGAACCTAAAAATACTCAATCGCTCCCTTAGCAACGCAGCAAGAACCACTGCAACATTGTTTTTCTTAGTCATTGGCGCAGTGATTTTCTCCAACTTCATCAACCTTACTGGAATGCCAATACTTTTAAAGGAATGGGTATTAGCTCAAGGCTTCAGCCCATTTTTAGTGATTTTACTTATCATCGCCTTTTACGTACTACTCGGCTGTGTATTAGAAAGCATGTCAATGATCCTTTTGACAGTACCTGTTCTCTATCCAGTTGTCGAAGCACTAGGCTTTGACTTAATTTGGTTTGGCATACTGGTGGTCGTGGTAACTGAAATCAGCTTAATAACACCTCCAGTTGGTATGAATGTATTTGTTTTGAGGGGGATGATTCCAGATATCAAGCTGGCCACCATCTTTAAGGGTGTGACACCTTTTTGGATCGCAGACATTGTTCGCTTAATACTTATCGCAACCATACCCGCCATTTCATTACTTTTAATTGATCTCGTTCAATAACGAAATGAAGACTTAACCATAACCAAATCAAATCCCATGTTCATTTTTTGGTGAATTTAGTTGAACCAATACATAAATAGGAGAAATACTAATGAGCGACACCACCATAGCAGCTCTTGAAAAGCGAATAGCCATTCTGGAGGCAGAAGCTGAAGTTCGCCGCATTCAAGCTCGCTACATGTATCTTTGTGACACGCCCAATCCTGAATACGGCTGCACAAATGATGCCGAACGCATTGATAAAATCATGGAGCTATTTGCTCCTGAAGCCGTTTGGGAAGGGGTAGGTGAATATTATGATAATCAATTTGGTAAAGCCGATGGCTGGGATGCAATCAAGAAACACTTTGAAGGTTTTTGGGGTGGCAAAACAGACCCTGCCCTTATCTTAAACTGTCATTATCTTACATCTGAGCAAATTCGAGTTAGCAGTGACGGCATGACGGCTGAGGGAAATTGGGTCCATATGCAACCCTGGTTATTTTCTGATGGAAAGGCCCTTTTGAGATCCTCTCGTTTGTACAACAAATATAGAAAATGCGAAGACGGTATTTGGAGATTCACTCAAAATCGTACAGAAAATGTTTTTGTTGCTCCCCTTTCACCTGATTGGGCTTCAGATTACCCAAGCGCATCCTATCTAATGAAAGACTAGAAACAAGCTTCGTAAGGCTGACCCACTTACAGAACAGCCTTACTTCTCTAACACAAACCCCGCCATTAACGATTTAACTTCCACTTAGATAAGTGCAGAACAATTGTATCTACATATACAAAAGCCATTTTAGCCAACACATAGGCTCACAAGCAGCATAAAATGAAGAAACAGCAGAAGGCGATAATAAAAAAAGAGGGCGCAATGCGCCCTCAAAAGTAAGATCCTGGGAATGGATCTGACAACACTACAAAAATTAGGAAATAATAGACTCTACCCATTTTGCTATCTGCAACAGAGCATCGTCTTCTCTACGCTTGCCAATTAATTGAATACCCAATGGCAACCCCTGAGCATCAACTATACCTGGCAAGGTAATCACTGGAAGCCCCATAGCTTGCCACGGACGACTCATATGTGGGGAACCCGTCTTATCATGCCCAAGCGGTGCCACATCAGCGGCAGCAGGGGCAATCACAATCTCAACTTGATCAGAATGCGACCATATCCAATTGGCAGTGTCTTCGGCTGCTTGCAACGAATTTAAATAAGTCGCACGTTTCATGGACTTACCTTGCTCCATGAGCTGTTGCAATGGCTCACTCAACATTTCTGGTGATTGAGACTCAATAGCGAGGTTACGACACACCTCCCAAGCCATTATATGTCCATGATGCTCCACCATATCCTGCAACCTAGAGCCGGACTCAAGCTCAATAACATCGACACCCGCTGCCAACAACGCCTTTGTTAATCTAACAACCGCGTCTTTCATAGCAACGGAGGTTTCACCTATAAGCTCACCTTTACACACCAAGACTTGCACTGGTTTCTTTGGAGATACATCAACCTCTGAGAGTGACTGTCTAAGCAAAACCGACCGCAACAATTGAATGTCTTCAACTCTCCGGGAAAACAGGCCTAAAGAATCTAATGATTGAGCCAGAGGCTGCCCACCTCGAAGTGAGTACTCACCTCGACTACCCACATAGCCAATAGAACCGCAATACGCAGCGGGACGAATAACAGAAGCCGCCGTTTGCGATCCAAGTGCTACAGGCACCATTTCATCCGCAACAGCCGCCGCTGAACCACTTGAAGAACCTCCCGGAGTGCGCGCCAAATCTTTCGGATTTTGCGTTTTACCCGGTTTAAAATAAGCAAATTCTGTCGTAACAGTTTTACCAAGCACAATACCACCTGCTTGACGAATCAAAGCCACACAAGTCGCATCATCAACAGGCTGACGACCTTTATGAATAGGAGAACCCATTTCGGTCGGCATATCTTTGGTGTCAATAATATCCTTAACCCCAACAGGCAGCCCCTTCAACAAACTGCTTTGGTAAAAATCTCGGTTATCTTGATATTGCGCCAAATACGCCTCTCGGCTGAGCTGAAATTGCCACGCATTGACTTCCGATTCACGCGCTTCAATTTGATCAAAACACGCATTAATCATATCCTCAGCAGAATGCTCACCCTGCTCAATCGAACGCATCATTTGACTCAAACTCAAGCCATTCAATTTAACTGATGACGACATAATTTAGCTCAACTCCAAAATAGCAGAAAACACATTCATCTCACGACAAACGAACTTAGCTTGCACAAGATTCTTCATTTAACGCATGATAGGCACGATCAAAATACACCAAACCTTGACCACCATCTTTTACCACAGCATCTTTAACACGGCAGTAAAACACGGAGTGAGAACCCATCTCATGCGCCTCATGAATCTCGCAATCAAAACCGACTAGGGCTTCTTCTAAAATAGGCGAACCTGTCTTTAGAGTTGACCATTCATGTTTCGCAAAGCGTTCTTCACTGGTTAACTCACGGTTGGCAAAATCCCAAGAAACCCCTTGGTGATGGCTCTGCAGAACATTCACACTCAACACACCATTCTCAATAAAGTAGGGGTGAGCAAATGAGTTGCGATTCATGCAAACCAACAAGGTTGGCGGCTCATCAGTTACACTGGTTACCGCTGTTGCGGTAAAACCAAAACGACCTGCTTCACCGTCTGTTGTAATGACAGTAACAGCACTGCCAAGGAGCGACATACCATCACGAAATACTTTAGTGTCAACCATTTGGGATCTCCCCGATCATTCTTTTTGTTGTGTTCAATAGGTTAAATATCTAGAACTAAGCGATCAGACAATGAACGTGAACAGCACAGTGTCATTTGATCATTATCTTCTTTTTCATCTTCCGTCAGGTACACATCTCGATGTTCAGGTATACCTTCAATCACGTCACATAAACAGGTACCACACGTACCTTGCTCACACGACACCTGTACTTTTATACCCGCCGCTTTGAGAGCATCTGCAATACTTTCATCTTCTTTCACCGTGACAGTAATGCCACTTTCTTGGGCGTACACCTCAAAACCATTACCACCTTTCTCAACATCGACATTAAAGAATTCACGGTGGATGCTTTGATCTACAAAACCTGCCTCTTGAGCTGTATTAATAACCCATTCCATAAACCCTGTTGGCCCACAGACATAGACATGAGAGTCCTCACTCTTGCCACTCAACACAGCATCAAGATTAAGTCGCTTGCCGCCATGATCCGCAGTAAAGTGAAAATGCACTTTGTCCGAAAAAGGAGCTGACTTTAGTTCATCAATAAAGCCACTCGTTGCAGACGATCGACCGCAATACCAAAGTTCAAATCTTTGATTCGTTTTCGACAACTCATATGCCATTGCAATCATGGGGGTAATACCAATGCCACCACCAATTAGGATGGAATGCTTGGCGTCTGTCGTTAAAGGAAAGTGGTTACGTGGCTTACTCACCATCAACTCCGTCCCCTCGAGCAGAGTGTCATGGACAGCAACCGACCCACCTCGAGAACTCGGATCTTTCAGCACCCCTAAACGGTATACTTTATCGTTCTCTGGATCACCGCACAGTGAATACTGGCGTATAAGGCCATCACCTAAATGCAAATCAATGTGTGCACCCGCCTCAAAAGCAGGTAATGCATTACCAGCACCATCCACCAAATCTAAAGCGACTACAGCCTCAGCTTGCATCTCTCTTTTTTGGACAACTACTTTTAACAATTCGTCAGTCATGCCCTCTCCCAAATCTCTCTAGCGCTCCCTTACCCATCAAAAGCAAGGAAGCACTTATATTATTATCACCATAAGGCGTTTATTTATGACTTACTTTGGCAGGGCGATAGAGACAAGCTCTATCGCATAAACAAACCACCATTCACATCCCAAGTGGCGCCAGTCGTGAAATAAGCCTCTGGTTTTGCAAGTTGCACCACCATGTCACCAATAAAGTCAGCATCACCTAATTTACCCACTGGAATGGCACCCAATAATGTCGGCAAGTTCTCTTCTGGAACCAGCGCTTTCACCATTGGCGAATCAATTGGGCCAGGAGCAATCGCATTCACAGTCACCCCTTTGGACGCCAACTCTTTAGCAAAAATCTTTGTTAACGTGATAATGGCACCTTTAGAAGCAGCATAATGCGCACCAGTTGCTGTACCGCCATTAATACCAGCCAAAGAAGACATGTTGATGATGCGACCATAAGCCTGATTGGCAAAATAGGCCCCAATCACCTGACAACCACTGAAGGTCCCACCCAAATTAACATTCACGACACTGTTAAACTCTTCCGGTGAAATTTCCATAACAGGTGTTGCTTTAGTAATGGCCGCATTATTGACCAAGACTTCCAAGCTACCAAACACTTCAAGCGTCTTAGCAAGCGCCACTTCGAAATCAGCCTTAACACCAACATCAAGCCCAACTGCCAGCACACTTTTACCCGTTGCATCTAATTGTTTGGCCGCTTTTTGTGCTGCAATAGGATCCTTATCCGTCACGACAACTCGATAGCCAGCAATACTAAGAGATTGAGCGATATGAAAACCCAATCCTTGACCTGCCCCAGTCACTAACGCGGTTTGTGGATTTGCTGAATCAGACATCAGATTTACCTCGATAAATTGTCATTAGAAGATAAAGCTAACAGTGCGCAAATGGCCTTCAGCATGTAGCAACTTCACAACCTTACGTTGAATGCGGTAACTCTCATCCTTTGGCGTCAGTATGTACTCAATATCAGCGGGGTAAGTCACTAACTTACCGTGACGAAGTTCGTTTAGTGTCATCGCACAACGAACAACCACCTGCTCTTCACTTGCTTCTAAAACACGCACACGAGACATCATGCGTACTGTCACACCCGCTGAATCCGCAGAGATAGATTCGCCACTTTCAAGGCGAGTGACACGCATACGGCGCATATCTTTATCATCCAACGCGAGATTCAAGGTTGCTTCGTAATCCGTTTCCTTGTTGTCGGTAGGAACGATATACAAACCTGCGTCATTCCAAAGCGTGAGCCACTCTTGATACTCTTTATGATCAAGCAAATCTGCTTCATACCAAATAAAGGCAGTCACATCGTTTACTAGCTTTGTGTTTACGCCCATGATTACTTCTCCTCAACTGCTGCCATCATTTTCTTGTACTGCTGATACGCTCCACGCATACCAGTTTCGGAACACACAGCACCTGCAATATTGCCATCCGCAGTTGTAAAGGTTTTTTTCATGCCTCGATTGACCAAAATCCAACCGTCTTTACCTGACATAGAGCCCTTTTGAACTCGCTCCCATGCTTCACCATCATCCGGAGTACCAAAGCCCATTGGCCCTTGGAAATGCTCATGCAAACGCATACGTTTTTGATTGAAAACAGCAGGCGCTCCCTCACCACCCAAAGCAACGTGCTGAATCTCAGTCTCACCGACGCTTACTGGGCGCAGTACGCGGAAAAATGCCATGGAGCAAGAGACATTAGGAAATAGATTCAGGTTAAAACCTGTACCATGAGACGCACGAACCAAACGCTTAATTTGCTCTTCTGTCTGCCCTTCATCACGAAGCGCTTGAGCCAATGCTTCAAAGCGTTCTGGAATCGGCTGATCCAAATCTGCCTCTAAATCAATCAACTCAGGAATCATCACCATCACACTGTGACCATTACCAAGATCTTCAACAAAGCCTTCGCCATCTAGAAAATCAAAAATGTCCGCCGTTGCATCGTCAAGAGAACTAACAAAGGATTTATGAACAATCGGGAAATGATATGCATCTGTAGTGTTTTCTAATTGAATCTTCCAATTACCTGGAAAATTAAAACGGTGCTCACCCAACACTTTCAATGGATAACCGCCACCTTGCTTAACAAACAAATCGATCCATTTTTTCGCTTTACCCAAGAACTCTTCCAGAGGCTCTATATCGTCTTTAAAGGTTGCAAACACAAGACCTTGGTAAGATTCATGACGTAGGCTTTCTAATGGCAATTCATCTTTTTCTAATACACCTTCGTATTCTTCCAACTTAGGCACACCACGCAGACTACCGTCTAGACCATAACCCCAACCATGGTAGGGACAAGTAAAGGCTTTTGTTTTACCTTTGCGATGCTCGCAAACCGTAGCACCACGATGACGACAACGATTCAGCAATACATGAGTATTCTTTTTACGGTCACGACTCAAAATAACTGGATGACGGCCAATGTAAGATGTTTTGAAACTACCCGCATCCGGCACTTCACTTTCATGCCCAACATACACCCAAGTATTATTAAAAACCTTGTCTAGCTCTTCTTCATAAATCGCAGGATCTGAGTAAAGGTCTTTATGGACACGGCCTTCTTCCACCATATCAGCCGCTTTTAAACTTATATTCTCTAATGAAATTAATTCACTCATATATTTCTCTCTTAATTCTGTCTGGCTTAGTGACTGGCTAACCAACATCAACAGCAATTTAGAACCACATATCTAGACCAAGACAGGCCTCCCCTTCACCACAGAAAGAGTTTGCCAACACTCAACTTTTGACCAGTTGGCAATAACTTTGGCCTAACTCAAGTCGCTAAATAGGTATCTAACGTTTTGAACACCAGCTTATGCGCGTTGAACAATCAACTCTCTACCAACACGCGCTTCTACTTTTGCGTAGCGCCATAACTTGTATGGAGAATCACCCACAGGCGTCGCTCTAAACAGGTTGCAACAGGCAACAACCGTGTCGTAATCCGCAACATCTGCTAACAAGTAAGTTGTCCAAGGGTAACCATTAGATGGACCGACCATACTTTGGTCATCATCCATATTGCCAATTACTTCAACACCTTCCATATCATGAATCCCATTCCACATCTCACCAAATGCCGCCCAAACATCTAACTGTTCGTCTCTTGGCGCATCCATGAAGTTCTGGTTGATACCCATGCAAAATAAAACGCGAAGTGGCTTTTTATCACTCATAATTTTTTACTCCGTTCATCGTCACTATTAGAGATAACCTGGCAGAGGATCCTGCCCAAAGAAAATGGCACCGGCGTTTTGCCAAGTGATATCGCCCATGAAGGCATGCTGAGTCACTACCTGAGCATCATTAACAAAACGAGCGAGAGGGCTTGCCTTATAAATGCCTGTCATGCCAGATAACAATTGAACTTTACGCGCAACTTCCGCCGATACGCGTGCAATATGAGTAGAAGAAAGACGCAATAAATTCGTCTGCTCTTTAGACACAGCTTCGCCTTTCTCTAAAGATGCCCAAGCCTCATTGATAGACTCATAAAAGAAAGAACGTGCAGCGCGAAGCTCAGCTTCAGCCTTGGCAACCTCTACTTGCGTAATAGGACGTTGACCCAAATTTGGTGCACCTGTTACAGAAGCTCGACCCGCAGCCATCGCTTGCAATTCATCCAGTGCAGCACGCGCCACACCCAAACCAACAACAGCCAATACTTGAGTAGCGAAAGAAAGAGACGGGTAGCGAAACATTTTCTCGGTCAGGTTAGAAGCACCGCCACGAACAAAGGACCAGCTTTCAGGAACTGTTACACCATCCACAACAAGATCATGGCTACCCGTACCCGCCATACCTACGGTATCCCAGGTTTTATCAATAGTCGCCTTGTCTGATGACATAACAGCCATGCGTGGCAAGCCCATTTTGTCACCTTCTTTTGGAGCAATACCCACACCGACAACATCAGCGCCCATACAACCACTTGAAAACTTCCAGCGCCCCTTAACCTCATACCCTTCCTCTGTCACATCTGCGGATTGAGGAGGGAAGATCCCACCAGCAAATACTAAGTCAGGCGTATCTGCATAGAGAGTTTTTAATGTTTCTAGAGGAAGCGCCGATAGGTAAACAATCCCCATACCAAAGCTCGCTACCCATCCTGCAGAGCCATCTGCCCTAGAAATCTCTTCAATGACTTCACAGAACTGAGCAGCCGTAAGCTCATCGCCGCCTAACGAGTTAGGCACTAGAGCTCGATATACGCCAAATTTTTTAAACTTTTCAATAACGTCCTGACTAATAAAAGTTTGCCCATCAAACTCGTTAGCACGAGCACGCTCTCTAATCTCATCTAAAAACAACTCAAATTCTTTTGTACCTAAAGCATCGTAAATTGTTTCACGATGATCTGTTTTATATGCAGGTATCATTTGTTTTCTCCTAATTTATCAAATAGCGTCCCAGCGAATTACTGAAATGCTATTTCCTCCCACAGGCATAAAGGCTTCAACACTGATATATCTATGTAGCTTCAGACATAGAGCTTTGAATTAAAAACGGTTTTGTTACTTCTTAGTCTCTGCTTGCCACACATTAGGCAAACTAAAGCTGTCAATTTGACAACTTATTACGAATAAAGAATTCATCCCCGTCACATCAGGTGTGAGTGAAAGAGAATCAGACTGAGGCACTTGATTAGCCCCAAATGAGCATTTAGGCACAGAATGGATAAATACTGGCATTAGCAATTTGTGAAAAATATTATTCATATAAATCGTACTTTTTTTATTTTTATAGACAATTTCAGGTCATCTGCACATGACCTAGACTCGCACCACCTGAAAGCAAGACGCAGCAGGTGACTAGTCATTAAATTTGATATCATTTACTTTACTTGTCAACTATTTTTTATGTAAAAAATCATTAAAAAGAACAAACAAAAAGACCTTTAAAGTATACAAAAACAATTCAAATAATTGATTTAAATCAATTTATTTTAAATATTGCGACACAATAATTTTTAAAAACAAATCCATAAAACCAAATAAAAAACAACATTTTTAAAGGTGTAAAAACTTAAATTACAGCCATCAAAAGCATCAAATTCACCAAAAAAATCCTAGCGAGGTCGAACATTTTTGACATAGCTTCTTCTAGGCTAAGCAAAAAACAGTCCAAAATTAACTTGAAAAATAATTTGAAATATTAAATAAATATTACAGTTAATTTTTTAGACAGAAGAATTCCCCTACAAAGCTGAGTTTTATGACCAGGAAGCTTGGTAAGCCTCTTCGGGCGGATGTTCACAAGAGGCATGCCATTTTTTGAAAAACGCGCTTATTGGCACTAAATCAGCTCACATACCACATGCCAAAAAGCGTTTTTGCTACATTTTGGATCAAGGGACAGCAATTTGAATTTTGATTTTCATAAAGGACGCAGGGCGAGATTAGTAATAGCTTTATGTCTGCTTTGACACACTTATTAACAATAAAATTTGCGGAATATCACCACCCCCACCTACTAAAAAGCGCGAATAGCAACTAAGCTTTGTGCATCTTTTGGCTAAATAAACCAAAACCTTTAGAATTAGCAAAAGCTTATTTTAAGATGGGTAAATTCATTAAGTGATTGATGTAAACAAGCAAATATTAGCTCTACACTTGAGTTCCTGAACACTTTTTGCGTAATCTAATGACTTTTTGTCTCATTACACTGATTGTTTTAACAATATGACGCTTGTAACGCGCAACATCTGGTTGCTTATTACTCAAGCCACAATGAGTCATATTGCCTAGGGAAGGTACGAACAAGTTCACTGACTTCAGGGTGTGGATAACGCTCTTTTATTCGAGGTAAGTTTCACCGTCCAATATAAGCATATTGGCAAGCAGCTTAACAAAGAATAAAGAAAGCTTAGCTCACGCCCTTCGGGTCTTTCAGAGAAACGGCCTCTCTGTACTAAGAGTGATGAAAGGTATTAACATTCCTGCTCACTCTTACTTTGGTAAGCTGTTTCTCTGATAAGACTGAGGTTCAGAAGATGTATTCGCACCTTCCCTAATGATTACTCTCAATTCAAATTGGAAGGAATATTATTTTTCATGACCACAGAAAAGCGCTTACCTCGAAGTCAAAGGTATAACCCTGCCAGCAAGGAATTCCATAAAGAAGACTTTCCTTTTTATTGGTTAGCACGAGTGCATGGCCGCTATCAGCTTGCCATGGAAAAAGCACTTAAAAAGATTGACCTAGACATTCCTAGCTGGCGCATTCTCTTTATTCTCAAAGAAGAAGGCGTTTCAAGCATGTCACAAATTGCGGAACACGCTATCGCCAAATTACCGACTGTCACCAAGACAGTTTATCGTATGAAAAACGAAGGCTTACTCGACACACAAGTATGCGATGACGATGGTCGCGTAACACGGGTGACCTTAACAGATAAAGGCTGGGAAGCAGTTCACAATATTGAAGAAGCCACTCAGAGCATATTCAAACAAAGCTTTAAGGGTATGACCGAAGCTCAAATTAAGCGTTTAAATAAACTCTTAGAACAGCTTTTCCACAATCTTCCAGAACCCAAGTAGCAAAGAACCTAGCAAGCCACGCCCCTTCGATAAAAGGTTCGTGGCTTATTATCTAGCAACAGAAATCCTCTTTAAGCCATAGCTGCTCGAGCACGTACATGTTTGTCAGAGAACTCTTTTTTATCTGTTTTCAAAATTGAGATATTAAATTCAACATCCAAGTATTCGCCATCAAAACCATGCTCTGCTATTTTCCCTTTGTCGGATACAGTAGTTGCCTCAACCACTAATTCATCACGAGTTGCAAATGCAAAGTCGTCATAAGTGTACTTATCACCCGCTAGGTTAATCTGTGTCGTTAGGTGCTTGTAGCCGTCTTTTTTAGCGAAGAAGTGAATATGCGCAGGACGATTACCATGGCGACCCAGAAGACTTAATACCTTGTTGGTAGAACCTTCTGGCGGCACGCCATAACCGTTTGGCACTATGCTTCGAGCATAATAGTAACCCTTTTCATCAGTTACAACTTTACGGCGCAGGTTAAACTCACTCTGTGTTGTGTCAAAATAAGAATAAGCCCCTTTTGTATCAGCGTGCCATAGATCAACGACCGCGCCTGCAATAGGCTCACCCGTTTCTTCATCTATTACTTGTCCGTGCAACCACATACCTTGACCTGGTGTATTACCATCGTCCATACGAGTAACCGTTTGATCTTGTGGAGCACCTTCTACAAACAAAGGACCTTCGATAGTACGAGGCGTACCACCTAGCAAACCTATCTGCTCGTCTTTTGCGTCTTCACGAATGTCTAGGAAGTGATCAAAACCTAACCCTGGAGCCAACAACACGGCTTCCATATTGGTGCCTAATTCATTTAGGTAATTTACACCGTGCCAAAACTCTTCTGGTGTAAGGTCTAGGTCTTCAATCATTTGGAAAAGATCCGTTACGATTCGAGATACGATTTCCTTAACACGTGGGTTTCCGTCGTTATTATCAAAACCAGCAACTTTATGTAATAACGCTTGCACTGCTTCTGTTTGAATTGTTCTAACAGTCATTTCGTTTTCTCCGCTTTAGGGTGTCTAAAGACACTTTTATTATTTTGGTTAACAGTAGAGGATAAGAGCGACTAGCTACCCCTCTCACTTAATAGAAGATGGATGTTTGCACAAAGGCGTTACAGACATCTCCATAAACGGGTACAAAGGCAAACCAGTTAGAATGTCGTGCAATTCCGCATTGTCTTTCACATCAAAGATGCTGACATTTGCGTATTGCCCGACGATACGCCATAAATGCACCCAAACACCATCTTCTTGAAGTTTTTGCGCGTAGTTTTTTTCTTTTAACTTAATCGCTTCAAACTCTTCAGAAGGCATGTCTTTTGGAATATTTACCGTCATCTCAACTTTAAAAAGCATGGTTTTACCTCATTGATTTTTACGCTGATACTCAGCCAATTTGAGCTCATCTAATTCAATGCCAAGTCCTGGCAAATTTGGAACATCCACCCCATTGTTGTGATAACGCAGTGGTTGCTTGATGATGTCATCTTGTAATAACAGGGGCCCAAACATCTCACTACCCCAACGCAATGATGGCAATGTGGACCAAGCATGAATGGCTACCGCCGTTCCGATAGAACCCTCTAGTAACGTGCCGCCATATAAACCAAGGCCTGCACTTTCTGATGCAACAGCCGCATCTAACGCGGCAATGGGGCCACCAGCTTTGGCAATTTTTAGTGCAATACCACCGTTAAAACCTTGCTTAGCAAACTGAAAAACGTCTTTCGCATCAGCTACGCCTTCATCTGCAAGAATTGGGATTTGGAATTTGTTAGACAAACGCACAAGCGTATCAATATCCTGTGCTGGTGTTGGTTGTTCTACGAGATCAACCCCAGCTTCTTGTAACGCCGCCATACCTTTAACTGCCGTAGCTTCGTCCCAAGCTTGGTTTACATCCACTCGAACACTTGCACTGTTACCCAAGGCTGCTTTAATGGCTGCAACATGAGCAACATCTTCTTCTACGGGGCGCGAACCAATTTTTAATTTGAAGTCACAGTGACGACCTACAGCAATCAGCTCTTTTGCTTCTGCAATGTCTTTTTCTGTATTGCCAGACGCCAATACCCACAAGCATGGAATATGCTTGTGCACAGCACCGCCAAGCAAGCCTGAAACAGGCACGCCAAGATGCTTACCCTGCAAATCTAGAAGTGCTGTTTGTAATGCGGATTTGGCTATCATGTTACCTTTGACGGCCATATTTAAGCGCTGCATCAAGTAACGCACACTGTCTGTAGACTCACCAATTAATAGTGGTGCTAAATAGCGATCAATGTTTGTTTTGATACTTTCTGGGCTTTCTGGACCATAAGCTAGGCCACCAATGGTCGTGCCTTCACCAATTCCTTCTTGACCTTGGTCGTCTTTGAGACGAACAATCACCATGGTTTGTACTGCCATGGAAGTCATAGACAGCTTGTGAGGGCGAATAGTGGGAATATCCACTAGTAAAGTTTCAATATGTGTAATCTTCGGTGTCATTCTAAGATGCGTCCGTTATTGTTTTTTCCTACACTAGGCCTTGATTTAATCGAGTACCAATATCAAATTAGTAAATAGCAATACCTAGGAGGTATGGATGGAGTTAAGGCACTTACGATATTTTTGCGCTGTCGCGGAGGAAAAAAACCTTACGCGAGCGGCTGAAAAGCTGTATATCGCACAACCGCCACTCACTCGTCAGATCAAACAATTAGAAGAGGATATCGGCGCTCAGCTCTTTATTCGTCACGCTCGAGGGCTCACTCTTACGCCTGCGGGTGAGTACTTTTGGCAACACGCCAAAGCCATTCTTGAGAAAGCCGATGTGGCAATAGAAAACACTCGCCGCCTGTCCGAACAACAAAAAACGACGTTTGGAATTGGCTTCGTCCCTTCCGTGTTTTATGGACAACTTACCATCCTAGTTCGTGATCTACGTCAAAAAACAGAATCGGAAATTCAGTTACACGACTTGAAAACGGGTGAACAAATTGAAGCACTCAAGACGGGAAAAATTGATGTTGGCTTTGGTCGACTGTTAATCCCTGATGAACATATTGAGCAAACCGTCCTTTTTCAGGAACCCATGCTCGCCGTACTTCCAGCAGACCACCCTCTAGCACACGAGGAAACCACTTTAGAGGAATTAGCCAAGCTCCCCATGGTGGTTTATCCAAAGAATAATCCAGCGACCCCAACCTTTGCCGATATCTGCACTTCCCTCTTTACCAGCAGAGGACTAAAAATCCATGTATCTCAGCAGGTAAATGATCTACAAACAGCACTGGGGTTAGTAGCATCAGAAATGGGCTTTGCACTGGTATCGGAACAAGTGAAGCAGATTAGCCGTAAGGATGTTGCATTCGTTCCCTTAAAAGACAAATCCATTACTTGCCCTGTCATCTTTAGTCGCCGCAAAAACGAGACAGGGCCAATGCTGGACTTAACCATGAAGATTCTAGAAGAGCTTGTCGACAATCGTTTAAATGGGCGCTTTTCCTAACTTTTAAGAAGTGGCTATTTGGTATGCAAACGAATTTGTTCCGCCGCTTCTTTTAAGACTGGCAAGCATTCTTCAATTAAAGCTTTAGAGCTCACGCGTGACGCATTGGTACTTAAGTTAATGGCGCCTAATACTTCCCCGCTGTAGGTGACAGCAGGCAGAGCTAACGAGCGAAGACCTAAATCCAACTCCTGATCGACTATGCAAAATCCTTGCTCTTTGACTTGCTCAAGCATGGTTTCAAAGTGAGTAAGGTCAGTAATGCTATGTTCTGTATAAGCTTCAAGCTTAAGTGTCTTAAGAAACGCTTGTTTCTCCTTTGTCGACAACATGGCAACCAACATTCGACCCATTGAAGTGTAAGCGGCAGGTAAGCGAGTCCCAACATTAAGAGAGATCGACATAAGACGATGAGCAGCAGGAGAACGAACCACATACATAACATCTTGCTGATCCAAAATGCCTAATGACGACGACTCACCCAATCGAGCGGTAACATCACACAGGTAATGTTCAACCACATTCAAGTAATCGTTTGTTTCACCGTAAGCAGAACTTAACCCCAGAACCTTGGGGGTCAAAGTAAACTGTCGACCATCGCGATGAATGTACCCCAAAGAATGTAATGTCAGTAAAAAGCGCCTCGCTTTTGCACGATCCATTCCAGTTTGTTCAGCGACTTCGGATAGTGTCATCGCTTTGTGGGTAGAATCGAAAGCCATTAACACATCCAAACCAGCTGCTAACGCACCGACATAGTCTCGATGATCTGGAGACAACTTCTCATCACTCATTCTTCGTTTTTCCATCCGTTTATTTATTCCACCATTATTTCTGATTCAATCTTTAGCCGCCACAAGAATCGTCTTTAAACATACGCTTTTATGGCCTGATGTTGGTTTATTCTCACTGCCTCACACTTTTATTTCTAAAATTTTTATCGGGTAAAACTTGACCAACACATCCTCTATGAATTATTTTGTTCGCATTACGTATTTATGTTCGTATTACAAACAAAATAACCCAGAGGCAAAAATGACGCAATTCATGACATTAAGCGAAGCCATTGCCACGCAAGTGCAAGATGGCGATTCCCTCGCTCTAGAAGGTTTTACCCACTTAATTCCATTTGCAGCAGGACACGAAATCATTCGCCAGCAGCGAAAAGATTTGACCTTAATGCGCATGACACCAGACGTGATTTATGACCAACTTGTTGGTGCTGGCTGTGTAAAAAAATTGATTTTTTCTTGGGGTGGCAACCCAGGTGTTGGCTCGCTTCATCGCGTACGCGATGCTATTGAACAGGATTACCCTCGCCCTCTAGAAACGGTGGAACACAGTCATGCCGCTATGGCAAATGCCTATGAAGCAGGTGCTGCAGGTTTGCCAATGGCAGTATTTCGCGGTTATGTCGGCAGTGAATTACCACAAGTTAATAAAGATATTGCTTCTGTTACTTGCCCATTCACAGGTGAACAATTGGCAGCCGTGCCTGCTATCAAGCCAGATGTTGGCATTATTCATGCGCAAAAAGCAGACCGCGCGGGCAACGTACTGATCGAAGGTATCGTGGGCGTGCAAAAAGAAGTGGTATTGGCGGCGAAGCGAAGTATTGTTACGGTTGAAGAAATTGTCGATTCTCTCGAAGCCACACCGAATGCCTGCGTTCTGCCAGCATGGACGATTGATGTCGTCGCTGTTGTAAAAGGCGGAGCTCACCCTTCTTACGCACAAGGTTACTACCCAAGAGACAACAACTACTACAAGCAATGGGATGCCATTAGCCGTGATCGCGATAGCTTCAACCAATGGTTAGATTCACACGTTTTTGCCAAAGGAGACGCATAACATGACTACTTCTCAAAAGGTTCAATACACTCCTGCAGAAATGATGACGATTACCGCTGCGCGAGCGCTTACGAGCGACATGACTTGTTTTGTTGGCATAGGATTACCAAGCGAAGCCGCTAACGTGGCGCGTATGACACATGCACCTGATGTCACTCTGATTTATGAATCTGGTACGGTACAAACCAAACCAGATGTGCTGCCACTTTCGATCGGTGACGGTGAATTGTGCGAATCAGCACTAACCACTGTATCGGTTCCAGAAATGTTTCGTTATTGGTTACAAGGTGGTCATATCGACGTTGGCTTCTTGGGTACCGCACAAATTGACCGTTTTGCCAACCTAAACACAACGGTTATCGCTGCCAATCACCCAGAAGATGGGAAAAATGGTTCTCATAGTTACGCGAACCCAAAAGTACGTTTACCGGGTGGTGGCGGTGCTCCAGAAATTTCCACCAATGCCAAAGAAGTGTTTATCACGGTCAAACACTCAAAACGCACTTTCGTAAAAGAAGTGGATTTTGTAACGACAATTGGCTTTGGACGTGATGGTAAAGGCCGCGACAGCGTCCCAAATATTGGCAAGGGCCCAAGCGTTGTAATTACAGACTTATGTATTCTAAAGCCGGATCCTGCCACGAAAGAACTGGTTGTGACTAGCCTTCACCCGGGGGTTACTCGTGAGCAAGTGATTGAGGCAACAGGATGGGACATTTTGTTTGCAAAAGATCTTGCAACAACACCAGAACCATCAGAGAAAGAACTCACCGTTCTTAGAGAGTTGAAAGAACGTACTGCGAAAGCACACAGTGCTTAACCATCTGGGAGAGTTAAAATGAGTTCAGTATACATTTGTCACCCTAAACGTTCTGCCATTGGTCGTTACGGTGGTGCATTAGCCGCGATTCGTCCCGATGACTTATTAGCGCAAGTCATTCAAGCAGTGCTTGCTGAAGCAAAGCAGCTTGATCCAACGGCCATCGATGATGCAATTTTTGGTTGTGCCAACCAATCCGGAGAAGACAACCGTAATGTGGGTCGTATGGCTACCTTGCTATCCGGTATGCCAGATAGCGTTTCCGCAACAACGATTAACCGTTTATGTGGCTCTGGTATGGATGCTGTTGGCGCGGCGTTTCGTGCAATCAAAGCCGACGAAGCCGATTTAATTCTTGCTGGCGGTGTTGAGTCTATGTCTCGCGCTCCCTTCGTCATGGGCAAGCCAACCCAAGCATTTGATCGCCAACAAAAGATCGAAGATACGACAATGGGATGGCGTTTTATCAACCCAGAACTGCAGCGCTTGTATGGCACAGAAACCATGCCAGAAACCGCTGAAAATGTTGCCGAACGCTATCAGATTTCGCGCCAAGAACAAGACGCTTTTGCTCTAGGATCACAACATAAAGCCAGTCATGCGCAACGTCTTGGTCGTTTTGCTGAAGAGATTACACCAATCACCATCACACCAAAACGCGGTGAGCCTATTGTTGTCGATCAGGACGAACACATTCGTGCCAGTACGACACTAGAAGGTCTTGCGAAATTGAAAGCACCATTTCGTCAGAATGGCTCCGTCACTGCGGGGAATGCTTCAGGCATTAATGATGGCGCGGCAGCCATGCTTATTGCTAACGAAGACGCCGTGAAAAAACACCAACTAGAGCCATTAGCCAAAATTATTGGAATGGCAACAGCTGGTGTTGAGCCAAGAGTAATGGGTATTGGCCCTGTTCCAGCGGTGCAGAAACTTCTTAAACGTACAGGAATTAGTCTTGACGAGATTGATGTGATCGAGCTAAACGAAGCTTTTGCAGCTCAAGGTTTAGCCTGCATGAAAGAGCTTGGTCTTGCCATTGAAGATACGCGAATCAACCCGAATGGTGGCGCCATTGCTTTAGGCCACCCTCTCGGTATGTCGGGTGCTCGTCTGTTACAATCAGCGGCTCTTCAACTCAAGCGAACCCAAGGTCGATATGCCTTGTGCACTATGTGTATTGGTGTGGGTCAAGGCATCGCAATGTTAATCGAGCGGAGCGATATCTAATGAGCAAAAACCTATTGAATCAACTGTTTTTTAGTATCGAAGGGAATGCTAATAACCCTGCGATTGTGCTTGGTCATCCACTTGGCATGAATTTAACTGTGTGGGATCCTGTACTACCTTATTTAATCGAGAACTTTCGAGTCATTCGGTGGGATCTACCGGGACACGGCTTGAGCCCTGCGATAGACAAGACTATCACTTCATTGCATCTAGATGCACTGGTTGAACCCCTCTTAGCAGAGTGCGATTCACTCGGTATTGAGCGCTTCCATTATGTTGGTACTTCTATTGGCGGCATGATTGGTCAGCAGCTTATCAGCGAGCACAGCAACCGATTATTGAGTGCGACACTCACCAACACCGGCGCTCAGATAGGCACCAGCGAAGCATGGTTGTCTCGACAGCAAACCGTTGCGGAATCTGGTTTATCGGAACTGGCCTGCACCTTTGTTACTCGCTGGTTTAGTGAAAAAAGCGTACACCATCAACCAGAAATCAAAATTCATTGGGAAAATCAGCTTTCTCAAGTAGATGACTACAGTTATGGCTTATTGTGCGCATGGTTAGCAGAAATGGATATGACATCGGCCTTGTCTTCTTATAAAAAAGACCTTCCGATACAACTCCTAGGTGGCACCAAAGATATCGCAACCACACCAGAGCTAATGCAAATACTGGCTAATCTCCTTGAGCTAGAAAATGTCATTTTACTAGAAGAAGTTGGCCATGTGCCTTCAATAGAAAGTCCAGAAAAGCTAGGCAATGCCATAGTGAGTTTCATAAAGTAATTTGAAAACTAATTGAAGAATAGAACCAAACGCCTATCGCCCTTAATAATTCGATAGGTGTTCCATGAGTTCAACCTATTCCTTAATCAGAATAACAAAGATGTCAGGACATAATTCCATGTCATCAAATAGGTTATCTTTATGTCAAATGAAAAACGCCATCATCAACTCGTTCAGTCCAAACAACCTTGGTTTGTACTGAGTTGCAAGGATACTTATTTTATTCGCCCTTCGAAAAACAGTCTTATTTCTCATTGTTACAGCTTCAAAGCAAAATCTGACTTAACACAAAGTTACGCCATTCCAGATGGCTGTATTGATTTACTGTTTGACTGCACAGAAAGTCAAACAAAGGCTTTGGTCTGTGGCACCCCATTAAAAGCACAAGTCACACCATTCAAAGCGAATCATAAGTATTTCGGTGTGAGGTTTGCCGCCGGTTTCATTCCAGATAAAATAGCGATCGCTCCTAAGGAGCTTGTCAATCAACAATTCGAGTTACTTGAGGCAATCCCCAAAGCCTCCGCAATGATTGACATGCTTGTCAATGAATCAGACTTTATTAAACAAACCGATTTGATAGCAGAATACTTTGGCGATAGCCATGTTTCAAAAAGTTCACACGTCAGCTACCAAGCAGCACTTTATATCAGGCAGAAAAGCGGTAACGTTCGGCTCGCAGAGCTCGAATCACTGACTGGTGTAACGGCTCGAACACTGCAAAGAAAATTCAAGCAAGACTTTGGTCTGTCACCAAAATCATTTTGTCGTATTATTCGCTTTCAATCGGCTCTATTCTCAATCAACCATCATAATGATACGTGTTTTTCTGATTTAGCTTGTATTTTAGGCTTCAGCGACCAACCTCATTTTCTCAGAGAATTTAAACGCTTAATCAATGCCACTCCCGTCCAATATCACCACAATGTCAACAAAGAGTCTTATCGAAGAAGAATTCGCTACTTTCAGCCTTAATAAAGCTATTTTAAAACACAGGATGACTGCAATTTATACACAGTAGTATGACGGCATATTTCTCACCAACAGATACTTTAGAGAAGATATGAACAGAGCAAACTGCTCCTGCGCTGCCCTAGACCCATTCTGCGAATCTCAGAGAACTTACCAAGCAACAAGATAGAAGGTAAAAATAATAAGCTACCACTAAAGCAAATAACAGGTGACAAACAAAGCATTACACAAACACATCAGAAGCAAACCAAACAAAGTGGTTGCTCATAGTCTAAGCTTTTATAGTTAGCTCTCACCATAAAAGCTCAGCTTTTAAAGTGACACTATGATGCTAGAAGCTCTCTCATAATAAGACCTATGCTTCCGAGAAATGACAGTGAAGATGCCCGAAAATAGTCGCATCACATTTCTATTCCGTCACGTGTGTCGTGTATTCAATTGATCATTCTGTGCGAGGCTTGAATGACTTTACTCAAAAAAAATATCTGGGCAGCCTTCTATCTAACTGCCGTCATTTGGCTGATGTTTTTCACTGGGGCAAGTTTCGTCAGTTATCAAACTGTCCAAGAAGAGTACACATCCGAACAAAAAAAACTAATGTCACTGGCAGCTAACTCAATTCAATCCACCTTACGTCAGTATGAAGTATTACTTGACCTGATAGCGAAAGAAGTCATTGTTTACGATTTATTATCAGACAAAGAGACAATTCAAAAAATCATGGATGCCGTTGTGGAAGTTGACCAGTCCATGCTTGGCGTGGGTCTTTTTCTGCCAAATGGCAATGTCTATGTTGCTTCCTCCGGCGTCAAACTTCCTACAAATTTTAATCTACTTTCTCAGCCTGAAAATCGTGACAGCTTCGAGCAAACATTAAGAAGTAACAAGATGGTACTAGGCCGGACATATCAAAGTGAAGTATTAAAAACCATCGCGTTTCCGCTTCGCAAATCCATTTTTGATGCAGATAATAATGCTCTGTTTGTATTATCTACTGTAATCAACATCCCGAAAGGCTTCAGCTTTTTCTTAGAAAACAAAACACACCATAATCACAATGACCTCTACATTTATCGAGGCAGAGATAATTATTTTCAGTTAGTCATTTCGCAAAATCCTGTCAATCCTGACATATACAATTATCAAATTCCACAAGCCAATATTGACCAAGCTTTTCGTTCGCTAGAACAAAATGAGGGGCTGAGTATAGAAGACATCAAAGCAAACGAATTAGAAGTTATTTCCACCAGTATGCAAGCAGGGTCAAATACTCAAACCGTAAGCCGCTACTTGTCCAAATACGATTTATGGGTAGAGCTTAAATTGAATAATCGTTATGTTATGGGGTTGTTCTTCAAAGAACTCCAGATCCTCATTGGCATTTTTGCAGGCTCTTTACTGCTGATTTATTTGCTGTTCAGAGGTATTGCCAACAATGAAAAACGCATTAAAGATGCCTTAGAACATCAGGCCAATCATGATTATCTGACCGGACTCAACAATCGGTTTTATTTGGATCAACAACTGCTCTCAATGAAAAAAGGCAAACTGTATTATCTTATTTTCATCGATTTAGACAATTTCAAAGCCATTAACGATGGTTATGGTCATGAGGTAGGTGATAAGGTACTTTGCCTTGTGGCCGAAAGACTGCAATCCTTGGTCAGCCCACAAGATGTTTTGGTACGCTATAGTGGCGACGAGTTCATCATCATTGTGTTTAACAAAAATGAAAAAACTACCCACTTCTTCTGCAAAGCCATTCAAAGTAATTTGGCTTTACCGGCTACGATTGGCGATTTTCGCTTTGTATTAAGTGCCAGCATTGGAGTCGCTGCTTTTCCTGACGATGGACACAATCTGGATGAACTGAAACGCTTCGCCGATCTAGCAATGTATGAAGCAAAAAAAACACGCAATACCATCACCTTCTTTCGCGAAGATTTCAAACAAGCTTACAATTATCGCTCGCAACTGGAACAAGAGCTCAAGAAAGCCTTATTACAGAATGAAATGTACATGATGTATCAGCCACAAATGAGTTTTGATGGCAGTTCTTTTGGCGTAGAAGCTCTGGTGCGCTGGGAAAACAAATTACTAGGATCTGTACCGCCAGATAAATTCATTCCTGTTGCAGAAGCTTGTGGCCTCATGCTGCCAATCGGCGAATTTATCATCGACCAAACCTTTAAGGACATGATAGAGATTCAAAAAGAAACGAAGTTACCCGTTACTGTCTCAATCAATATTTCAGTTCGTCAATTCCAGCATAATGAATTTTTCGATAGGTTGATAGAATTGATAGAAAAGCACTCATTTATCTATATTGAACTAGTGCTTGAGGTCACAGAAAACCTCTTTATTGACGATGTCATTGGCATTCAAAATTTAATGAATAAAATTCGCGATAAAGGCATTCGCATTTCCCTAGACGATTTCGGCACAGGTTATTCTTCTCTGAGTTTATTGAATCAATTGCCAATCGATGAGCTCAAAATAGATAAGAGTTTTGTCGATGACATCACCACCAACAGCAACACTCTAGCCATGGTCGAGGGAATCATTGCCATTGCTCGAAGATTGAATATCATCACAGTGGTAGAAGGCGTGGAAACGGAAGAGCAAAGACAAATTCTGGCCGATTTACATTGTGATATTTTCCAAGGCTATCACTTCTCAAAACCATTAAAAATACATGATCTTAAAAAGTTCATCACCTCAAATACAAACCTGTTAAGTGTCACCAATCAAAAAGCATAGGAGACAGCCTTACTCTACAAAAGTAGCGCCTTTTCATTCTATGGCTCTGCTTTCTCATGCCAGCACAAAAAAACCACCCAATGTTTGGGTGGTTTTTATTATCCAATGCCTTAATACAACTTATATGTATTCGACTTTTTCGATCTCGTAGACAGCTTCGCCACTTGGTATCTTAACCGACACTTCGTCACCTTCTTGCTTACCAATAATGGCCTTGGCAATCGGTGAAGCATAAGAGATTTTCTTCTCTTTTACGTCCGCTTCATCATCACCTACGATCTGATAAGTCACCGTACCTTCTGTGTCCACATTGTATAAAGTCACTGTTGTACCAAATACCACTTTACCAGTCGCCGTCATCGACTTTACATCGATCACTTGAGAATCCGCCAGTTTGCCTTCAATCTCTTTAATGCGACCTTCTGTAAAGCCCTGCTCTTCTCGAGCAGCATGATATTCTGCGTTTTCTTTCAAGTCACCGTGCTCACGAGCTTCAGCAATGTCTGCTATCACTCGTGGACGCACAACACTTTTCAGATGGTTCAGCTCTTCTCTTAAACGAGCTTCCCCTTCAACTGTCATTGGAACTTTATTCATTATTTCCCCAAGTGCAAATCTTGTAATCTTCTGACTTTGGTTTCACCAGTTAAACCAATTGCTAAACTTGTCGCCTCAGCGCCAGCCAATGTTGTAGTGTAACAAACCTTGCGCTGTAATGCTGTACGACGTATCAAAGAAGAATCCGTGATCGCCTGTGTACCTGAAGTGGTGTTAATGATGTAATCAATTTCGCCATTTTTCATCATATCAACGATATGCGGACGACCTTCATTCACCTTATTCACCTTACGTACATCGACACCTTGTTCAGTTAGATATTTCGCCGTACCTTCAGTGCCCACTAGATCAAACCCTTGCTCTGCTAAACGACGAGCCACAGCAACCGCGCCTTCTTTGTCCATATCACGAACACTGATAAAAGCACGCCCAGACGTTGGCAACACAGTACCACCACCCAATACAGCTTTACCAAAGGCTTCAGGGAAACTGTCCCCAACCCCCATGACTTCACCTGTGGATTTCATTTCAGGACCAAGAATTGGGTCTACGCCCTGGAACTTATTGAATGGGAACACGGCTTCTTTCACGCTGTAGTAAGAAGGAATAATTTCCTCAGTGAAACCCAATTCTGTCAAGCTCTTACCCGCCATCACTAAGGCAGCGACCTGTGCCAAGGAACGACCAATACACTTAGACACGAATGGTACGGTACGTGAGGCACGTGGATTCACTTCAATAACGTAAATCTCACCATCTTGCACCGCTAACTGAGTGTTCATTAGACCCACTACACCCAATTCCAACGCCATCTTCTTAATCATGCCGCGGATTTGGTCTTGGATGTCGGCTGACAAAGAGTAAGGAGGCAAAGAACACGCTGAATCTCCAGAGTGAACACCCGCTTGCTCGATGTGCTGCATGATACCGCCAATCACCACTTGCTCACCATCAGACACACAATCTATGTCAATTTCGATGGCTGCGTTTAAAAAGTGGTCCAACAATACTGGGCTGTCATTCGAGACTTTCACCGCTGTTGTCATATAACGCGTCAATTCTTTCTCGTTATAGACGATTTCCATTGCGCGGCCACCCAATACGTAAGAAGGACGAACCACTAACGGATAACCTATCTCTGCCGCTTTAACAATAGCTTGCTCGGTTGAGCGTACCGTTGCGTTTTTCGGTTGTTTGTAACCAAGACGCTGAATCATGCTTTGGAAACGCTCACGGTCTTCAGCACGGTCAATGGCTTCTGGCGATGTACCAATAATTGGCACACCTTCGTTTTGCAAAGCGCGGGCAATCTTCAACGGCGTTTGACCACCAAACTGAACGATCACACCTTTTGGCTGCTCTGTACGTACGATTTCCAATACGTCTTCCAAAGTCACTGGCTCAAAGTACAAACGATCTGAGGTATCATAGTCAGTGGATACGGTTTCTGGGTTACAGTTCACCATGATGGTTTCGTAACCATCATCACGCAAACCTAATGCCGCATGAACACAGCAATAATCAAACTCGATGCCTTGACCGATACGATTTGGACCACCACCAAGAATGATCACCTTGTCTTTATCACTTGGTGCCGCTTCACATTCGTCTTCATACGAAGAGTACATGTAGGCCGTGTTCGTCGCGAACTCAGCCGCACAGGTATCCACACGCTTGTAAACCGGATGTACATTTAGCAAGTAACGACGCTCACGCAGAGATTTTTCAGTGACTTGTAACAAAGACGCCAAACGGGCATCAGAAAATCCTTTACGCTTGAGACGACGCATCACATCATGAGTCATATACGCCAGACCTTTGTCCGCTAGCGCCATTTCTTCTTTGATAATGTCTTCAATCTGCACCAAGAACCAAGGATCAACCCCAGTTACTGCATACAATTCATCAACCGTCATACCAGCTCGGAAAGCGTCACCTATGTACCAGATACGATCTGCGCCGGGTGATTGCAGCTCATGAGTCAATTTTTCTTTGCTGTTTTCTTCGGCCAGATCCAACTGAGGATTAAAGCCGTCAGAACCAGTTTCCAAGCCTCGCAAGGCTTTTTGCATGGACTCTTGGAAGTTACGGCCAATCGCCATGACCTCACCCACTGACTTCATCTGTGTGGTCAAACGGTCGTTAGCACTCGGGAACTTCTCAAAAGTGAAGCGTGGAATTTTCGTCACAACGTAATCAATGGCAGGCTCAAAGCTGGCTGGTGTTTGTCCACCCGTGATGTCGTTCTGCAATTCATCTAAGGTGTAACCAATCGCCAATTTGGCGGCAATTTTCGCAATCGGGAAACCCGTTGCTTTTGATGCTAAAGCCGAAGAACGCGATACACGAGGGTTCATCTCAATGACCACCAAACGCCCCGTTTTCGGATCCATACCAAATTGTACGTTCGAACCACCAGTTTCTACACCGATTTCACGCAATACTGCCAAAGAGGCATTACGCATAATTTGATATTCTTTGTCCGTCAGAGTTTGCGCAGGTGCCACGGTAATAGAGTCCCCTGTATGAACTCCCATGGCATCGAAATTCTCAATGGCACAAACGATAATACAGTTATCGTTTTTGTCACGTACCACTTCCATTTCGTACTCTTTCCAACCGATCAAAGACTCATCGATTAACAATTCGTTGGTTGGAGATAAATCCAAACCTCGAGTACAAATTTCCTCAAACTCTTCCATGTTATAAGCGATACCACCACCAGTACCACCCATAGTGAAAGAAGGACGAATAATACAAGGGAAGCCCACTTCACTTTGTACTTTCAGTGCCTCTTCCATATTGTGAGCGATACCCGCACGAGGACACTCTAGGCCGATCGACTTCATCGCTTCATCAAAACGATGACGGTCTTCCGCTTTATCGATAGCATCGGCAGTCGCGCCTATCATTTCCACACCGTATTTTGCCAATACGCCATGACGCTCAAGGTCCAAGGCACAGTTCAGTGCAGTTTGTCCGCCCATGGTTGGCAATACGGCGTCTGGGCGCTCTTTCTCAATAATTTTCTCAACGGTTTTCCATTCAATCGGCTCGATATAAGTGGCATCGGCCATCACTGGATCGGTCATGATGGTGGCTGGGTTAGAGTTCACCAAAATAACGCGGAAGCCTTCTTCACGCAGCGCTTTACAAGCTTGCGCGCCAGAATAGTCAAACTCACAGGCTTGACCGATGACAATTGGGCCGGCACCTAAAATTAAGACGCTTTTTATGTCAGTACGTTTTGGCATAATCTTTCGTTCCGCTCCTTTTAGGCTTTTGAGGCTTTGATGTTGTCAATAAATTGATCGAACAAAGGCGCAACGTCATGTGGCCCTGGGCTCGCTTCTGGGTGACCTTGGAAGCTGAATGCTTTTTTATCGGTTCGACTAATGCCCTGTAAAGAGCCATCAAACAAAGACTTGTGGGTCATTACCACATTAGCAGGCAAACTGTCTTCATCCACTGCAAAGCCGTGGTTTTGGCTGGTAATCATCACAGTGCCTTGTTTGATGTCTTGAACTGGATGGTTGGCACCGTGGTGACCAAACTTCATTTTCTTCGTCTTAGCGCCACTGGCCAATGCCAACAATTGGTGACCAAGGCAGATACCGAATACAGGAATCTCCGTTTCTAGAATTGCTTTAATAGCCGCAATCGCGTAATCGCATGGCTCTGGGTCACCAGGGCCATTCGACAGGAAAATGCCATCTGGATTCAAAGCTAAAACGTCACTTGCCGGCGTTTGGGCAGGTACGACTGTTAAGCGGCAACCACGCTCAACAAGCATACGTAAAATGTTTCGTTTCACACCGAAATCATAGGCAACAACATGAAATTCGGCGTTGTCTGGTGTCGTGTGACCTTTCACTAGATCCCAAGTAGACTCAGTCCAATGGTAAGTGTCTTGTACCGTCACTTCTTTGGCCAAATCCATTCCTTTGAGACCGGGGAAGGCACGTGCCGCGGCAATGGCTTCTTCTTCATTGATGTTTTCACCAGCCATGATACAACCCGCTTGCGCCCCTTTTTCACGGAGAATACGAGTAAGCTTACGGGTATCAATGTCGGCAATACCGACTACACCTTTACGTTCTAGGTAAGCTGATAAGGTTTCTTCTTTACGCCAACTGCTGGCCAGTAAAGGCAGGTCTCGAATAATTAAGCCCGAGCACCACACTTGATTGGATTCTTCATCTTCTGAGTTGACACCAGTATTACCAATATGTGGGTATGTCAGAGTGACCATTTGTCGAGCGTAGGAAGGATCAGTAAGAATTTCTTGATAACCAGTCATAGAGGTGTTGAATACCACCTCCGCGGTTGAGGAGCCATTCGCTCCGATCGACACGCCTTTGAATATTGTGCCGTCTTCCAGAGCTAGAATCGCTGATGTTGCCAAAGGAACCTCCCATTTAGAGCCTATCAGGTTGCAAAAAAGCGAGACAAGCCGGCGGCCCATCTCGCTTTTTCGTAATTGCGTTTTTGCCGTCTATTCATCTCTTTTGCCAAGATGAATCTCGCGTTCAAAAAATCTGCCTAATTCTACTCTTATCTGCCCAGATCGTCCACCTAAGATTGGACTGGAAAGGGCGAAAAAAAGCCTATTTTCATGCTTTTTAACTAACCCTTTGGTCAGGAATATTTTTCCTAGCAAAGTAAGCCATCGGCTACTTTTTGCGCTACCTCGTAACCTTTCAAATTGGCCAATAAGGTAAGAGCAAATACCATGGAAACTGCTGGACCTTTTGCCGTTAAAACATTGCCATCCATAACCACAGGCTCATCGGCAATGCATTCGGCTCCAATTAAGCCAGTTTCAAAGCCAGGATAACAAGTTGCTTGCTTGTCCACTACAAAACCATGTGTACCAAATACAACCGCTGGCGAAGCACAAATCGCGGCTAACAAAGCATCCTGAATATCGTGTTTCTCCAACATATCAATCAAAATTTGGCTGTCGCGCAAATGCTCAGCCCCAGGCATACCTCCGGGTAGGGCAATAGCGTCAAACATGTGTTCAGATTGCTCACTAATCAAGCAATCGGCCACCAAACCACAGCCATTCGATAAGGTCACTTTTACATCATCATGCACACTGGCGACCGTCACCCTTATGCCACCACGGCGTAACACATCAATTATGGTGATGGTTTCAATGTCTTCGCTACCATTCGCAACGGGAACCAATACTTTGGTCATGCTTTCTTCCTCAAGATTATTTGACTCTGTTTAAAGTATATAAACAAGCCGCCTCTCTGCCCGCTGCCGTCTTGTAATAATTTTGACGACGTCCAACCAGTTCAAAACCCAAGCTCTCATACAAACGTATCGCCTCCACATTGGATTCGCGTACCTCCAATAAGAACTCTTTTACCCCTTTGCTTGTCAATTCTTGCAACCAATTTAATGTCATAGCTTTGGCTAAGCCCTGACGACGCGCACTCTGATCTACCACAATTAATTCTAACTCCGATTGATCAACCGCCCGCGAGGCGGTCAGCCAAGCAGCAATGGCTTGCGGGTTTTGTGCCTCACATACCACCCAATTTAAACGCACTGCCAAAGCATCTGAAATCAATGTTTTCCCCCAAGGGTAAGGGTTTGATTGTGTGTCCAAACGCTCTAAACCTAATACGTCGGATTCAACAGCGGGACGAATCAAGTAGGTTGAATTCATAAGGGTAACGCCACATTTTATTATTGAATTAACGGGACGAAAAAAAGCTCGTTTGCATTGTCTGCCAAGCTTCCTTCCGCAACTCTGGAATTCGATGTAACTCTGACAAACTGACGATCCGCGCGGTCGGATACGATTTTAAAGGACTGTCGGCTGGTAAATCATCAATTAACTGCGCGATATTAGCGCCCGCCACGACCAACCAAACATCCGATACAAAGGATTGAGTCCAACGTTTAACAGAGGACTCTAATAACCCCAAAAGCCAATCCGTGCGCATAATAAAATGAGGGTTTTTCAATTCTCCTGGCCAACTTAAATGGTAACTTTGCCAATTATCCGCTGGATGTTTGAGCAAAGCTTGAGCCATTTTTAGAGCCAAATGTTCAATCTCTCCTTGTTGTGTAAACAAAATAGGTACATCTGAAATGATTAATAATTTTTCTGCCAGTGCAAAAGCGTAGACATTTAACTGAGTGATTTGAGTAACAGCAGTCTCAGGTTGGGGGTCAATATCCACCGCCCGTTCTTCAATGGGCTGCAAATCTTCTACTATGATCTCAGGCGCTGCATTAAGCTGTTGACGCAGATGTGAAACCGACTCCTGCTTTTCTTGCGGGGGCAATTTAACAATAGGCGTTTCAACGCGTTCAGCAAAACCTGCTCTCATATCGGGCATCTTGGCTTGCACAGCTGGCGTAGACATAGAATCAAAACTCATCTCGCCATGCGCTTGCCAAGGTTGTGCATCAAAATACACACTTCCCATAGCAGTTTGCGAACCTGATAACCAAGTCACCACACCCATTTGCGCTAAACAATGGGTTTGAAACGCTTGCCGTGCATTAAGTTCGCGAACACTGTTACTCATAAATTAATGGCAGAATAAAAAGACCGATATTGACGAATAAGTTTACAAGAATATACGCTTTTCCATGCTTAGATGCTAGAGAAGGCGGCAATAATCAAAACTCGCCTACCATGCTCCCTTTGCAGAATAGAGGAGGTGAGAACAAGGCTAAAAACCTTACCACAGCCAGAGGCCTTGCATAAGAAGCGGATTAGCATAGTGACGCTTATGGCAAATGTGTATAATTGCTCTCTTATTTAATGAGATAAATCCATCTCAATCACTTCTCTTAATAAGGTATTCATCATGCTTTCATTGCTGTCTCGTATGACATTGGCCATCAGCCTACTTGTTGCAGGCTTGACGCAAGCGGCATCTTTGCCCGATCTACAGGGTCGCACTATTCTAGCGGTGACCGAAAATGCCTACACGCCATTGAACTTTGTCGACCCAGAAACGGGCAAAGGCATTGGTTGGGAATACGATGCTATGAACGAAATCGGCAAACGTCTAAACGCCAAAATAGAGTGGCACTTAAGCAGTTGGGATGCCATGATCCAAGCGGTTAGGCAAGGCCAATATGATATTGGCATGGATGGCATCACCATTAATGCCGAACGGGCCGAGCAAATCGACTTTTCCATTCCTTACATGACGTCCCAACAATTCATGCTAGTGCGCGCCGATGAAGACAGATTCAATGACGCCAAAAGTTTTGCGGCCAACGAAGATTTATTATTTGGCGCCCAAGCTGGCACCACCAACTTTTACGTTGCCGTTTATGATGTATTGGATGGCAACGAAGATAACCCTCGTATTACTTTATTAGAAACGTTCGGCGCATCGGTACAAGCCCTTAAATCGGGTGATGTTGACAGTGTTTTAATGGACGCCACCTCTGCTCGTGGCTACATAGGTGCAAATCCTGGTGCTTTTAAAATCGTCGGAGGCCCTTTGGGAACAGAAGATTTCGGCTTTATTTTCACTCCCGGTTCTGACTTAGTGGAACCTGTGAATGCTGCATTACGCAGTATGGAAGCTGACGGTACTTTGGATGCCTTAAACAAAAAATGGTTCTTTGATTACAACCAATAAAATTGTTTATAAACCAAGTTGAAAGCGAAACCGATAATAGCTCAGCAATTATCGGTTTCTTTATTCACCAACCAGATTGATCACATAACCCCATTAAACTATGCCCTTTAAAAAGACTTTAGATCGCACACCATGGTGGCTCATTGCCACGCTCATTTTGGGCACAGTGCTTATGTGGAATATGGTTGCAGATCAAAGCTATCAAAAAATTGCAGGGGCATTAAGTAATGGCTTATTAACCACCATAGGTGTTACCTTAGTCGCGTTTCTTTTAGCCAGTATAATTGGTCTAGTGATCGCACTGGCTGGCTTTTCACGATGGCGCGTACTGCGTGAAATAGCACGCTTTTACGTGGAAATTTTTCGTGGCATTCCAGTACTAGTCTTATTATTTTATATTGCCTTTGTCGGTGCGGGTGAACTGGTTAACCTATATAACTGGATACTGCAATGGCCCATTGAAGCAGGCTGGGTCGATAAGGCTCGCACTCGTGATTTCAGCATGTTATGGCGTGCGATTTTAGCATTATCCATCAGTTACAGTGCCTTCATTGCTGAAGTGTTCCGCGCTGGTATTCAGGAAGTCAGTAAGGGTCAAATTGAAGCGGCGCAATCTCTTGGTTTGTCTAGCTGGATGCGATTTCGTCTTATTATCTTGCCGCAAGCCATGCGCAAAATTCTTCCCCCATTAGGCAATGACTTCGTTGCCATGATCAAAGATTCAGCTTTGGTTTCCGTATTGGGCGTACAAGACATTACTCAATTGGCGAAAGTTTATAGTTCATCCACATTCCAGTTCTTCGAGACCTACAATGTAGTCGCCTTTATGTATCTCGCTTTGACTCTTAGCTTGTCACTTCTCATCCGTGCCTTTGAAGCACATTTACGGCGCAATGATCATCCTTGAAGACAGGGCATTAACCTCATATCCAAGTTATAAATCATTGAGTCACTTGTTCATTAGAGTGCAAATAATGCACTAAAATTGTTCTCTCCTTGTATTATTCAGCCTATATAGTCCACACAATATCTAATGGTATTTTATCCCATTCGCTAGCCACCAAAAACCAGCTGACACAGTATCTTAAAACAAGAATCATACACAGTATTTTCGGCTAACCCCTTGTTTAATAATTGATAAATTATTTTTATTACGTCTTCTACCAAGGTGGGCTACGAGCTTTATTTGTGTACCACACATCACCAAGATCTACTCTGTTTAATAATTGGCCTACTTATTGCTGACCAAAAAGACAAGTTCGCCATTTTTTATCGATATTCACTTTTTACCTATTGGGGTTAATGGGAGACAAGCATGCAAAACTTGCGCATTAACGAGCAGCGCTTATGGGAGGCCTTGATGACCATGGGGGAGATAGGCGCCACGGCAAAAGGTGGCTGCAACCGTTTAGCGGCAAGCGACTTGGACAAACAGGCGAGAGACTTATTTGTCGCTTGGTGCAAAGCCTGCGACTGCACCGTTGAAATCGATAAAATTGGTAACATTTTTGCTCGCCGAGCAGGCCAAAATAACCATTTACCTGCGGTTGGAACAGGCAGTCATTTAGACACACAACCAACCGGAGGCAAATTTGATGGTGTATTTGGTGTACTCGCTGGCGTCGAAGTATTGCGCACCCTACATGAAAATCAGATACAAACACCAACCGCTATGGAGTTCTCCGTCTGGACCAACGAAGAAGGTTCACGTTTTCAACCTGCCATGCAAGGTTCAGGAACCTATGTTGGACGTTTTGACTTAGCAACCGAGCTGAATAAAACCGACACCAATGGCATTCGTCTCGGTGATGAACTCAAACGCATAGGCTATTTGGGCGACATGGAATTGGGTAGCCGCCATATGGGCGCTTTCTTTGAAGCGCACATTGAGCAAGGCCCCATTCTGGAAGATGAACAAAAAGCCATTGGTATTGTGCGTCTGGGACAAGGCATTCGCTGGTACAACATAGAAGTGATTGGCCGACCATCCCATTCTGGCACCACTCCTATGCATCTTCGCCAAGACGCCATGTTAGCAGCAGCTAGTATAGTAAAAGAGATTAATAACCTAACCCAAGACTATGAAAATGCGTTAGGCACAGTCGGTTATATGGATGTGTGGCCCAATTCTCGCAACACCATTCCTGGCAAAGTAAGTTTCAGTGCTGACCTACGCAACCCTGATGCCAAAGTATTGGAGACCATGCATCAAGCACTCGAAGCGATTTGTCATAAGGTTGCAAAAGAGCAAGACGTTCAGGTCATTTGCGACCACATTTGGTATTTCGAACCGGTGGAATTCAATGCGTCGGATGACGTAAAAGCCGCCACCGAACAGCTTGGCTATAGTCATATGGACATCTATGCCGGCGCAGGGCACGACGCTTGTTATATGGCGGATTTGGTGCCCACTGGCATGATTTTTACGCCTTGTTTGAATGGCATCAGCCATAACGAAGCCGAATACAGTTCACCACAAGAATGCGCAGCAGGCGCCAATGTACTCCTGCACACTATGCTGGCGGCCAGCGAACGCATTGCTCAGCAGCACGGCACAGAACACCTGTCCGCAACGACAGAGAAAACCAAGGCTGACCAAGTATCAGCCGGAACCTTGAATGAAGCACTAAACTGATAATAATGATCAACCGAAAATAGAAGAGGTGGCAAAAAATGAGCAGCAAGTCTGTTAAGCAAGGTGAGTTTTATGAGTTAGAGGTCGGTGACGACCTGCAGGAAAGCAGCGCTTATAACAACGACATTGCACCGACTAAAATCAAGGAAAGAACATGGAGTAAATGGAACATCGCTGCCCTTTGGGTTGGCATGTCCATTTGTGTTCCGACCTATACTTTAGGGGGAGTATTGACCGCCTACTTCGGTCTTTCCGTTAGCGAAGCCTTATTTACCATATTGATCGCTAATGTGATCTTGCTGGTTCCACTGACTCTTAACGCCTACCCAGGAACCAAGTTTGGTATTCCTTTCCCAGTACTCCTACGCTCTTCTTTCGGCATGGTAGGATCAAATATTCCGAGCCTGATTCGCGCCCTAGTTGCCTGTGGTTGGTTTGGCATTCAAACCATGTTTGGTGGCTTAGCCATACACCTCTTTCTATCCGCCATTTCAGATGGTTGGGCAAGCCTAGGTGGTGTCGGTGAAGTGATTGGCTTCTTTATTTTCTGGGCCTTAAACATGTACGTGGTGATTAAAGGCGCTGAGTCCATTAAATGGTTAGAAACCTTGGCGGCACCCTTATTATTGATCGTCGGCATCGGCTTAATGATTTGGGCCGGCGGTAAGGTATCTTTCACGGAAATTCTGGCAACACCGGCAAACCGCCCCGAAGACGCTGGCTTTATGGGGTACTTCCTTGGTGGTCTGACGGCTATGGTGGGCTTCTGGGCAACCTTGTCATTAAATATTCCAGATTTCAGTCGTTATGCAAAAACACAAAAAGATCAGGTGCTTGGTCAGATCATTGGTCTACCCATCACCATGTTTTTCTTTGCGGCTTTGGGTGTGGTGCTGACAGCGGCATCCGTCACTTTAGTAGGCGAAACCATTTCGGATCCTATCTCCCTGATTGGTAGAATCGACAGCCCATTCTGGGTCGCCATTGCCATGGTATTAATTGTCATTGCTACCCTATCGACGAATACTGCGGCAAACGTCGTTTCACCCACTAATGATTTCCAAAACATTGCCCCAAAAATCATTAATCACACTCGCGGTGCTTTGCTAACAGGTCTGGTTGGCATCTTACTAATGGGTTGGGAATTGCTGAAAAAAATGGGCTGGTTGGAATCGGATGTAAGTGTCGAAAGCATGTATTCTAACTGGTTGCTTGGTTACTCCAGTCTGCTCGGCCCTATTGCTGGCATCATGATTGTGGATTACTTCCTTATCAAACGTCAGCACTTAGATTTGGTTGCCTTATACACACCATCTAGCTTGTACCCAGCTTTCAATACTGCGGGCCTCATCGCTTTTGCTGTGCCTGTGGTCATTACTTTGATCGCTTTAAACGTACCTGCGATAGGTTGGTTCTATAACTACGGCTGGTTTACTGGCGCCTTCACAGGAGCTCTGGTTTATTTCATTTTAGCCAGTATGCAAACCTCACAAACCAGCCAAACGGATGCTGTAGCGTCTTAACAAACAACACCTCTAAGCCGATTTAGCTAGATAAAAAAGCTCAGCGATGATTCATCATCCTGAGCTTTTTTGCTTTATTAGGTTGTCGCTTAACCTGTTATCGATCAAAAAGTAGCTATGTATAAAGGCGAATTGTCTAAAAACGCTCAACCACAAAATGCACTATGGCTTGTAACACCACAAATGACATCAGGCCGGCCAAAATATCGTCCAGCATGATACCCAAACCACCATGCACTTTTTTATCGGCCCAAGAAATGGGCCAAGGTTTTAAGATATCGAATAAGCGGAATAATACAAAGCCCAGCAAAATATAGAGCCAGCCTGTTGGCGCCATCCACATGGTAATCCAAAAACCCACAAATTCATCCCAGACGATACCAGCATGATCGTGTACTCCCATGTCTTTGGAAGTCTTACCACAAAGGTAAACCCCCAACAGAGAAGTCACCACCAGAACAGTGAGATATTCAGCATTTGATAAATCCTGTAGCAACCAAATGAACAAAGGCACGGCAGCCAAGGTACCAAAGGTGCCTGGCGCTTTTGGAGCCGCACCCGAACCCAAACCAAATGCAAGAAAATGAATGGGATTTCGCCATACTGAGGCAGGGGCAGAATTTGCCATAATGCTTTAATCCTTACTGATTAATTATGTTTTATCGTTATTACGAGTTAAAAATGTTGCCAGCCAGCAATCTCTCCCTCGTAGCCTTGGATACGAAACCCCGAGTCGGTAATCTGTCCTATTTTACAACAAGGCAAACCTAAAGTTTGTGTGATCAAGGCAATTTCAGTGGCTTGCGAAGCGGGCGCGGTAAAGCACAGTTCATAATCATCCCCCCCCGTTAAAGCCAGTTCTAAGGCTTCGTCTGGTCGCCATTGACGTAATTCAGCAGAGATGGGGATCTGCTCTGCTTGCAATACAGCCCCCACCTTAGAGGCTGACAAAATATGCTGAATATCTTGTGCCAAACCATCGGAAATATCCATCATGGCATGCACCACTCGCTTTAGCGCCATACCGGCAATCAAGCGCGGCGCAGGGCGCCAAAAGTGCTCATAAAAATAATCAAAGCGTTGGCTAGACACCTTCGCTTCCCCATTAATGATATCAAGAGCAGCACTGGCGTCTCCCAAACACCCCGTCACATAAATATCATCGCCCACTTGTGCATTGGCTCGCAGAGGTGTCTGCTTCGTTTCCACATAACCATGTACTTGTAGGCTAATCGTTAGTGGACCTTTGGTCGTATCCCCCCCGACCAAGATCAAGCCAATCGGCTCGGCCAATTCGGCCATGCCTTCTGCTAATCCTGCTAGCCATTGGGGATCAGAATGCGGCAAGGTTAGCGCCAAGGTAAAGAATGCCGGTTTCGCTCCCATGGCAGCAAGATCACTAACACAGGTGGCGACTGCACGATAACCAATGTCAACAGGGTCTGCATCATGAGGAAAGTGACGACCTTCAACCAAGGTATCCATGGAAAACACTAAGCTTTGCCCTGACGGCACTTGCACCTGAGCACAGTCATCACCTATGCCTAACAAAATATCTTCTCGCCCCTGAATACTGGCCATCACAGAGGTTTGAAATATATTTTGAATCAACTCAAATTCTTTCATTGCTGCTGCAATTTTCCTATTTCATTCTGTTTCAGCAGCATACCTGATTGTGTGCCATAAGTCAGAATGCCAAGCGTATCTTTTATTGTTAGGGACAAGTATTGTTTGAAACAAGCTTCTGGGGCATTAAGACCCTACTTCAAGGTACAAATTTCAAGGTACAAATAACGTACTCACTGACATAGAATTTTGTCAGATCAAAACCCGACCACAGAAGATTGCGCAGAATCAAAATCTCAGCTTTGATAAAACGTATCTTGGTCACATAAAGCGAGTGCAACGAGCAGAAAAAAGCCCCTACACATACAATGTGCTAGGGGCTTTATTCAATGTAATAATAACCAAGAGTTAGCGATTGCGACGCGCTGCAATTTCTTCGCGACGAACACGCTGCGCTAATTTATCTAGAATACCATTAACGTATTTGTGGCTTTCGGTTGCGCCAAAGCCTTTTGCCAGCTCAACACTTTCGTTAATCGCCACCCGGTATGGCACATCAAGACGCTCTGATAGTTCAAAGGCTCCAATACGCAATACCGCCAACTCAATAGGGTCCAATTCCGCAAAAGCACGATCTAATAACTCTTCGTACAATGCATCCAGTTTTTTCGCACTGGCAGTCACCCCCTGCAGTAACTCACGGAAGTAAGTTTTGTCACATGAGTCCATATCCTGATCCATCACGAATTGGGTCTCGATTTCACTCACCGCAGTATGATTCATTTGCCATTGGTAAACGGCCTGTAATGCCAAACGACGCGAAGCACTGCGCATTTGTGAACGCGAAGGCTTTTTCGCCTTAGGTTGCGGTGCTGGGTTTTGCTCGTTTGTAGTTTCCACTTCGCTCATTTTTTGCCTCGGTTATCCAGACCTCGCCACCTTGTGAGTGCACACTTTCGGTCTGATTGATAGCGCCCCTCGTCAAAATGGTTAAAGAGCGCAAGAATAGTATTCATCTTGGCGGGCGATTATAGCAAGATTTACCTTGGGTTTCTCGACAAAGTTAACGAAAATTTATCGACAACTTAAGGTTTTTAATCACTCAATAAAAAAGTCTATTAAAGCAATGAGTCAGAGCATTAGCGCAAAAGTGAATCCGGCATCCACTTATTCTTCATCAAAGGCTTCCTCAAGATAAAGAGGTTGATAAATTAAACGCAGATCACCTCCCACCTGACGCACCGATTGCAGCTCTAGGTCAATGGATTCAGCCATTTCTTCTAGTGGCAATTGGAACAAGGGACGCGCGACAGACCCCAGCAACTTGGGCGCCATATAGAGAATAATTTCGTCAATTAAGCCTGCCTGCAGAAAACCACCAGCCAATTCTGCTCCCGTTTCTAACAAAACCTCATTAATGCCTGCGTCGGCCAATTGCGCCATTGCATCCACTAGATCCAAACGTCCATCGTCACCACGTTCGGCGAACTTCACCATCACGCCTTTTTGCGTTAATACAGCAAGGTTTTCCGCTTCGATTTCATCTTCTATGGCAAACAAACAAGCCTGAGAACTTGGGTATAAAATTTTTGCTTCTGGCACGATGGAAAGGGCGGTATCCATAATAACGCGCAAAGGCTGACGTACGTTTTTAGCGTCCGTTTCTTGGTCATCATGATCAATGCGCACCGTCATATTCGGATTATCCGCTAACACTGAGCCTATGCCAGTTACAATGGCGTCACTCTGGGCTCGCCACCTTTGCACATCACGTCTTGCCTCTGCTCCAGTAATCCACTGACTTTCCCCCGATGCCATGGCAGTACGACCATCCACACTCATGGCTAATTTGACTCGAACATAAGGCAAACCTTCGCGCATACGCTTGTTAAACCCCGGATTCAAGGCTTCACAATCTGCCTGCAAGACTGGGCCAATCACCTCAATACCTGCCGCTGCGAGCTTGGCCAAACCCTTTCCCGCCACTTGTGGATTTGGGTCTTGCATACCATACACTACTCGCGTAATACCCGCGTGAATCAAGGCATCGGCACAAGGTGGAGTTTTCCCTTGGTGACTGCAAGGCTCCAAGGTCACATAAGCAGTAGCGCCTTGAATCTTATCCGCAGCATTTTGTTGGGCATCTGCTAAGGCATTCACCTCAGCATGGCCTTCGCCCGCTTTCTGATGAAAGCCTTTACCTATTAGTTTATCTTGATCAACTAGGACACAACCTACTCTTGGGTTTGGGTGTGTGCTGTACAATCCTTGCTTAGCAAGCTGAACCGCCTGTGCCATCCAGTATTCATGATTATTCATTGTCAGTCTTATCTTCTGTTAGTGTCGCATCACGGTCGGTATGACTTTCCAAGCGATCAATAGCGTCACGAAATTCGCTAATGTCTTTAAAACTTCGATATACAGAAGCGAAACGCACATACGCCACTTGATCCAAACGTTGTAATTCGTCCATCACTGCCTCACCCGTCCAGCGAGACGGTAACTCACGCTCTCCCGTTGCCTGCATTTTTTCCTTGATACGGGTAATGGCGGTTTCTACCTCTTCCATACTAACAGGGCGCTTTTCTATGGCTTTGAGTATGCCATTGCGTAACTTATCATCATCAAAAGATTCGCGGCTGCCATCACTTTTAATCAGCTTCGGCATCTGCAATTCCGCCACTTCAAAAGTGGTAAAACGCTCTTGGCACTTAAGACAAGTGCGACGACGTCGCACCTGCGCACCTTCTGACACCAGTCGAGAATCGACTACTTTAGTATCCTGAGTTCCACAAAAAGGGCATCGCATAGCGCTTCCAATATCATAGTTTTGATGTAAAAATGTTTGTCCGTTAGGGTCAGCGCAAATCATACCAACCCCATTCTTATATAGCCACTAAGCAAGGCTATTTGCCCCACCAGACTAGAAAAATAAGGATAGTTATGCCGTTCGCGGAATTATCTGGACTCGTAGCCGCCCTGTGTTGGACTCTTTCCAGCTTAATGGCCCCAAAACTGATTTTACGTTTTGGCACCATGCGTTTTAACACCTTTCGAATTGTCATCGCCAGCAGCCTTTTGCTGCTCATTTGCGGCGTCACTCAACGCTTTGATTCCAGTCTTTGGCAATACGCAGACTTCATTATGCTGTCTGGATTAGTGGGCATTTTTCTGGGTGACACCATGCTATTTACTTCTGTGCATCGACTCGGGCCAAGACGCGCTGGGGTGCTCTTTGCCATGAATGCACCCATGTCCATTTTATTAGGCTGGCTGTTTCTCAACGAACACTTATCAGGATGGCAACTCTTTGCTTGCAGCCTCGTCTTAACAGGCGTGATTATTGCGATTTTATTTGGCAAACGGGAAAATGCACACGCTTGGGAACAAACCAAAGGGCATCTGGGGGTTGGCATCCTGATGGCATTAGGGGGCGCACTAGGTCAAGCCAGCGGCACCTTGCTTAGCAAACCAGCCTTACTCAGCGGAGCCGATCCTATTGCGGTTTCGGCCTTGCGAGTCACCACGGGAGCAATCGCATTAATTTTGGCTTACGGTCTCTATTATCGACATCGCCAACCCAATACCGCCCTACCTCTACAACAATTAAACATTAGAGATTACCTCGGTATAACAACCCTAGCCACTATGGGTATGGTGATTGGCATGAGCGTATTGGTATGGGGGGTGGGCAATGCCAACGTGGGCATAGTAACCACCTTGTCCGCCATTGTTCCTGTATTGATTCTACCCGGCTTATGGATGACAACCGGCCAACGCCCAGCCGTTGGCGCCTGGATAGGAGCCATATTAGTAGTGCTGGGTGCTGCCTTGATTATTCTTATGTAATCACCATTTGAGTCATGATTTTTGTCCGCAAAACACGGATTCTTGTGACTTGCTTTCTTTTTCCATTGCCACCCCATGTGCTATTCTTACGGCACTTTTTACAGTGCATCATCCGCCTGCAGATTTTACTTAACACAGGAGCGTGGTGCGTTTCTCAATCATAGGAATAAGTTGGCTAAATTATGGCTCAGTTTGTATACAGTATGAATCGCGTGGGGAAAGTCGTTCCTCCCAAACGCGAAATTCTTAAAGACATTTCTCTGTCTTTCTTCCCCGGTGCCAAAATTGGTGTATTAGGCTTAAACGGTTCAGGTAAATCGTCTTTATTGCGCATCATGGCCGGTGTCGACACCGAATATAACGGTGAAGCACGCCCTATGCCCGGCATTAAGATTGGCTACTTACCGCAAGAACCAGAACTGGACCCGAGCAAAAACGTGCGCGGCATTGTTGAAGAAGCCGTAGCCGATGTAAAAGAAGCCTTGACCCGCCTTGATGAAGTATATGCAGCTTATGCTGATCCAGATGCCGACTTTGATGCTCTGGCAAAAGAACAAGCTGAGTTGGAAAACCTCATCTCAGCAAAAGACGGCCACAATCTAGAACGCGCTTTGGAAGTGGCTGCCGATGCTTTGCGTTTACCACCTTGGGAAGCCAGTGTTGAGCACTTATCTGGTGGTGAGCGTCGTCGTGTGGCGTTATGCCGTTTGTTACTGGATAAGCCAGACATGATTCTATTGGACGAGCCAACCAACCACTTGGACGCGGAATCCGTTGCTTGGTTAGAGCGCTTCTTGAAAGATTATCCTGGCACTGTTGTGGCTATCACCCACGACCGTTACTTCCTAGATAACGCAGCAGGTTGGATTTTGGAACTTGACCGTGGTCACGGCATTCCATACGAAGGCAACTACTCTTCTTGGTTGGAACAGAAAAACGCACGTTTGGAGCAAGAAGCCAAACAACAAGCGTCTCACCAAAAAGCCATCAAGTCCGAGTTGGAATGGGTTCGCCAGAACGCCAAAGGTCGTCAGTCTAAATCCAAAGCGCGTTTAGCACGCTTTGAGGAAATGAGTTCAAAAGAATTCCAAGAACGTAACGAAACCAACGAATTGTACATTCCACCTGGCCCTCGCCTTGGTTCGAAAGTGATTGAAATCGAAGGCGTGAGCAAAAGCTTTGAGCATAAAATGCTGTTGGAAGACTTCAACATGGTGGTACCACCGGGCGCCATTGTAGGGGTTGTTGGTGGTAATGGTGCAGGTAAATCTACCCTGTTCAAAATGATTGCCGGTATCGAGCAACCTGACACAGGCACAGTGACACTGGGTGATACCGTGCAATTGGCGTATGTGGATCAGATGCGTGAACTGGACGGGGACAAAACCGTATGGGAAGAAATTTCCGACGGTCAGGACATGATCACAGTACACAACTACAAGGTTCCTTCCCGTGCTTACATTGGCCGCTTTAACTTCAAAGGGGCGGACCAGCAAAAATTTGTCAAGCACTTGTCTGGTGGTGAACGTAACCGTTTGCACCTAGCTAAGCTGCTAAAAGAAGGCGGTAACGTCTTACTGTTGGACGAACCGACCAACGACCTTGATGTGGAAACCTTACGTTCACTGGAAGACGCCTTATTGGCCTTCCCAGGTTCTGCCATAGTGATTTCCCACGACCGTTGGTTCCTTGACCGTATTGCAACGCACATCTTGGCCTACGAAGGTGACTCCAAAGCCGTCTTCTTCGAAGGTAACTACCAAGAATACGAAGCAGACTACAAGCAACGTACTGGTAACGACGCCACACCAACGCGTATCAAGTACAAAAAAATCGATGCTTAATTCTATTTCATAGGATTGGTTGGTTAACAATGAAAAGCCGCTTATCTAAGGTAAGCGGTTTTTTTACTTATGTTTAATCAAAAGTATTTCTTTCTCTAGAACAGAATCATTTCTTCTGAATCAGACAAGAGGCTAATCAGCTAAGCAATCGTTTAAACCCCTTTACGGCTCCACTAGAGAAAGCATTTTCAGTGCAACCCCTCTGGGTTTGTTTTCGCCCTGTTCCCATTATTCCAAACAATTTATCTCTGACGTTTAGGTAAAATAGACCAATTCCGTCTTCCTCTTACAAGACACAAGGGGAAGAGACTTGCTCAGCACATAACTAAACCAACTGTAGCACCTTCTTAGACGCTTCAGCCAAGAAACCTGAGCGGGATTTATATTTTGGATTGGCGGCGACGACCTTATCTATCTTAGTGATTAATAAGTGTGGCAAGGTAACGTTGATCTTCTCGCTTTTGCCAAGTAGTGGCGTGATGTCCACATTCACGATTGCCCAGACACCATTAGTGAAGTCTGGGTTGTCTTTTAACTCGGCAATTGGGCTTGCGACAGGGATATCCTCACCCTCTTCCAACATCAATTCTAAATGGCTGAAAATCGCTTCTTCCGCCATTTCCAATGCTTCATCAAATGTATCGCCTGCAGAAAAACAGCCTGGGATATCTGGCACAGTAACGCCATAACTTACGCCATTGTCAGTATGTAATACGATTGGATATTTCATGGTCGACACCTACCCATCAAGCTGTGCTTGTTTTTTGATGCTGTTAAACGTACCAAGAGGCAAGTCTTTTTTCAGGTGTGGCACTGTTACTGTGCCTCGTTTTGTTGGGTGCTTAAACTGTACGTGACTCCCTTTCGCACGAACTTGATACCAGCCATCCTCCAACAGAAGCCGAATAACCTCTCTGCTCCTTTTCATACGATCATTCCTTTGATCTTAAGAACTTAAAATATAACCCCAATAACCCCAAATTTCCAATAGGGGTAATTTGTAAAAGTAAAAAAACCCTCTTTACCAAGTTAAAGAGGGTTTTTAATGACTTGCATGATGAACCGTTTCTTAGCTTAACGCTTTTTTAATATACCACTAGCCAGTAATACACCTGTCGCCACCAAACCTAAGCCCACAATAGAGTAAGCCTCTAAGGTTTCACCCAGAATAGGAATAGCAATAATGGAGGCTAACACTGGGGTAAACGCACCGATGGCGGCCATGTTTTCAGCGCCCAGTTTTTGTACCGCATAGCCGTAAGTGAAGCCTGTCATTAAACCAACCAATAAACTTTGCACCACCAGCTGTACCGCAATCATGTCCCAAGAAGCATCAGCAAGGCCGCTGGACACCAAACCGGTTGACCAAAGCAAAAGCAAAATGACGAAAGACACAAACCCCATCAGCGCAGTAGATAACAAGGGAGGCAAACCAGCAATACGCAAACTCACAGTATAAATCGCCCAAAATATACTGGCCGCCAGCAGTAATAAATCGCCTTTCCAAGTCCCCTCTGCAGCGGTCAGCATGGACAAACTCAGTAGAACAATCACCCCAGTACCCACTAGACCCAAGCCAATTTTTCGCGCTCGTGTGACTTTTTCCTGATAAAACAGCACTGCTAATAAGGTTACAAAAAGAGGGTAGGCACCAAGAATCAACAAACCAGCGTGTGAAGCCGGTGCGTATTTCAAACCTGTGGCACTGAGAAAGAAGAAGGGAACGCCAGCTCCACAGACAATGCCAAGTAACAAAATAGGGGAAACCGCTTTTATCTTTTCTCGACCACGCCACAGAATGGGCAAAAGCAGAAGAGCCGGTGGCGTAAAACGCAATAGGCCTAAATCAAAAGGCGTTAAGGTATTGGTCACACCAGCACGCATACTGACCAACCAAGAAGACCAAATTAAAATACTGACAAAGGCCGCTAACAATCCCAATTTAAAGCCCCAACCCGTTGCGTACATCTTATAGTCAGGTTGAGAATTGGAAGCAGGTTTAGAATAGTCTTGTGTTGCAGAATGAGCCATACGCACCTCGCCAGATAATATTAAAATCTATTATCGCTACAAATCTGCGGACATGTCCTTGCTATTTCACCCAGTTATACTCTATTTTTTAGCATATATACTCATATTAAGAAGCTATAGTTATGAAATATGCCAATATAGACAAAACCGACTTAGATATACTCGCTCGCCTACAAGAAGACGGACGCCTCACTAATGTGGCGCTAGCGGATCAAATTCACCTCTCTCCGTCTCCTTGCTTAAGGCGTGTAAAACAATTGGAAGCCCAAGGTGTGATTCAAGGTTACCATGCCAGGATTGATCGTTTAAAAGCCGGATTTTCCATGACAGTATTTGTTGAGGTGAAGTTAAGAAATCATGCAGATGACTATCATCTTGATTTTGAAAGGGCGATTTTAGCAATGGAAGACGTCATCAGTGCGCATTTGGTGTCTGGCTTGGCTGATTATAAGTTAGAAGTGGTGGCAACGGATTTACAAGATTATGAAAGCATTCTCAAACGCATTCAGTCTTTGCCCCATGTAAAAGACTTGCAAAGTTACTTTGCTATTCGCTCGGTGAAAACCGCCGCACCATTGCCGCTTAAAAAGCCAAGATAATTTTGTTGCTGTCATAAAAAACCGCCTTAGCCAATATTAGCTAAAGCGGTTGATTTTTAATAACAGGCTTACACCTTAAAGCTACTCACTTGCTTATCCAAGGCTTGGTATAGCTCTGAGATATCTTGTGATTGTTTTTTAATATTGTCAGAGACAGATTGCACAGAATCTGTTTGCTCTTTCAAAGACACCATATTTTGGTTGATGTCATTCGCTACCACAGATTGCTCTTGAGTCGCTTGAGCTGTTTGCGCTGCCATGGTTTGCACTTTGGCAAAAGACTCTTGCAGATCATGGAAAGCTTTTGTCACATCGCCAAAGTTATTCACTGTGAAGTCTGCATTGTTGCGACTGTTTTGAATGGCTTTGGACGATTCCGCCACATTTACTTTCAACTGCTCGATCATGGTTTCAATTTCATTGGTACTGTCTTGCGTACGCGTGGCAAGGGTTCTCACTTCATCTGCCACCACAGCAAAACCACGACCTTGTTCACCAGCACGAGCTGCTTCAATCGCGGCGTTGAGTGCCAATAGATTGGTTTGCTCAGCAATGTTGCGAATCACTTCCAGTACAGAGGCAATACTTTCCGAGCTCTTTTGTAATTCATCAGAACGCCCCAAAGCCAATTCAATATCGGTTACCAATTCAGTTACCGCAGAATGAGATTTGTTCACTGCGGTAATACCATTTTGTGTCAGTTTACTCGAATTATTCGCTTCTTCAGCTGCTTCACGTGCCACGTTGGCCATTTGTTGGTTAGACATGTCCATTTCATGACCCGCACTCACAATGGAAGCCGAGGCACCTGCCAAAGAACCAGTGATATCTGAAGTTTGTGTTGCAGCATTATTCAGCTGACCTGTCACTTTACCAAGCGCACTGGCCTGTTGATGAATGTTCGCAATGATGCCGCGTAAGTTGTCGACAAAACGGTTAAATTCTACCGCCAAATCCCCCAACTCATCTTTGGTTTTGAATTCGATACGCTGGGTTAAATCACCGTCTCCTTCGGAAATTTCACGAATACGTTGACCAAGGTAACATACCTGATCGGTAAGAGTTTTCGGTGTTTTGTAGCTGAACCAAGCGGCTATTAATGCACCAATGAGTACCACAATAATGGCAATACGAACGGACGCTTCCAGTTCACTTTCTAAGGTCTGTTTCACTTGCTCAGCATGCTCATTAATGGCTTCTCCAGCCACATCTAGAATGTCTCGCATGGCACCAAAGGTATCATTTGATAAGGCTTCAGCCTCAGCATAACCAGCCATGTTCATATCTAATGTTACTACCGCATTAGAAGCGGCCACCCAAGCATTAAATGCTTGATCAAAGTCACCCAGTTTTTCAATCACTTCCGGCGCTATTGACATATATCCAAGGTACAAGTCAAAGCGATCTTTCACTTGTTGAATATTTTCAGTACGATCCGTTTCTTCACTTTCAGCATCGCCAAGACCCGCCACAATACGCTGCTCAGCCAATTTGGCTTGATAAGCATCACGGTCGGCATTCAACACAACGGAAATTGCCTTTTCAAAGTGATTAGTATGCTCATTTAAAGACGCTTTCAATTGGTTAATAATGAATCCTAAAGCAAACAACGCTAGGATGAATGTCACAGACATCACAATAACAGGCAAAGAAGTTTTCACCCTCACAGAATTTAAACGCATGCTCAACCTCCAGGACAAACGCGTATAACGATGTCGGCAATACTAGGTCTTTGCCATTGCGTACTTCAATGAGGATTAACAAAATCGCACACGAATACTGTAGGATTTTACTTACAACATATAAAAGGTTGCGTTAATGCACTAGAACCTTGCAATAAAAATAAGTTTATATAGAACAAGCATATACAAACTTGCGCAAGTGAAGGCATTAACTACGAAGCATCAATCAAGGTAACCATGAAAATGGACACTATGACACTTTTATAAAGCGTCGCACCTTTTATTTCGGCCTTTTGTCAACAAGTTCGCGTAGAAAAAGACTTATTCCTATCTTCCTCCCTAGGGAAGATAGGAATACTTCCTTTATAATGCTCGTATCATGAAAAAAGATTGGGTGTGACCTTGCTACCACAGGATGAAAAGCTGGCGTTAGCCGCTTACTTAGAAAAGCATTCAGAGTTTACATTGCCTGCATCCGCCAAGGATTTGGATCAAGCCTTGCAAGCACTTGATCAGAATTACCTCAACCAAAACACAACCGCAAGCCGCTATTCTGAGCAATACGCGCGCCTTAAAAATTACTTTCGTACCAGTATGTTAGTTTTATTGCTGATAAGTTTTGTCATTGGGCTATTGGTCACCCCCAGCAGTTTCCTCGTCAATGAACAAAAACACATCAATATTTATTGGCTATTACTCACCCTACTGGGATTGCCTTGCATTAATCTTTTTTTATGGCTAGCAAGTATGGTTTGGTTAACTAGTAAAGCCAGTTCAAGTAAGCGTCCTTTTTTACTTGCCACAGTATCATTCTTACACCACAAAATTAGCCAGTGGCTTGCCATTGATGTACAGGTCAGTAAAGCGTTTTGGCATTGGCAAAGCCCGCCACAAAATCAAACTTGGCTGGCAAGCAGCTTATCTCATGGTGTTTGGTTAAGTTATCTCAGCGCTGGATTATTGATGACATTACTGCTTTTACTGACCAATCAAGTGAGTTTTATTTGGGAAACCACACTGCTCAGCGACAGTCGTTTTTTATCCTTAACCCAATGGTTAAGTACACCTTTAGATTGGTTAGGATTGGATTTACCGACTCAAGCCGACATACTTTCAAGCCGAATTGATCACACACTTCAAGAGCAAGGCACACGACAGCGCTGGGCCAATTTCTTGCTGGCCAGTTTGTTCGTATACGGTCTACTACCACGACTCTTTTTGCTAATCTTGTGCATGGCGGTGTATCGTTTCAAATTACTAAATCGTAAGCCCAGCATACAAGAACAGGTCATCCTGAATCGTTATGTACAACAAGAGGCTCATAAAAAGCGTATTATTGATCCAGACCACCTTAAGCGACCACAAAATACCGACTATGAAAAACAAACCTTGCCCGTTTGTCCTATTGAAAAAAACAGCTTATGGGGTCTTTATGAATGGAGTGATGAGATTCCTGCCACTCTCAAAGAGGTCAATGCCTACCTAGTAAATGACCAAAGCCAACAACACGCATTCTTGCCACTTACTCATGGGCAAGCAACCTATCTTTTGGTTAACAATGCTCACAGCCCAGACCGTGGCACAATGCGTTTTCTAACCAATTTGGCCGCACAACAAGCCTCTGTCCAAATGGTGCTGTCGAAAAACAAGACCAGTCATTTTGATGCTGTTTGGCTTGACCTAGCCAAACAGTTACAGCTAGCCGAACCCAAATACTTACCAGAGGAATAGACAATGTCGATTAAACTCTTAGTGGTGGGTCATGCAAACACAGGGAAAACCTCTTTGATTCGCACCTTGTTGCGTCGTCATGACTTTGGAGAGGTGAAAGATCAGGCCGGCACCACACGCCATGTTGAAACAGTGACCATTAGATTGGCAGATCAGGACATCCTCCAAGTAACCGATACACCGGGGTTCGAGGATTCCATCGGTTTGTGGCAACTAAGACAACAAGCCCCTTTTCAGTCGTTTTCAGGTAGCGACTGGCTTGCTCACTTTTGTCAAAGCGACTATGCCAAAACAGAATTTGAACAAGAAACCAAGATACTTACTCAGTTATTGCAAACCGACATCATCCTGTATGTGATCGATGTTCGCCAAGCTCCCCTTGGTAAGTTTTTAAATGAATTAGATATTTTGGCCAGTGCTAACAAGCCCATAGTGCCGATTTTGAATTTCAGCGCCAGCCCAACACCTCATATCGACAACTGGCGTCGTGTTTTAGCAGAGCGTCATCTGCATACTTTGGTAAAATACGATTCTGTGGCGTTTTATTTTGAAGATGAAAAACGCTTATACCAGAGCATTCAAAGTCTTATGCCCGAAGATTATGAGCAACTAGAAGACTTTATCCAACATCGATATCAAGACGCTCAATTACGCCTGCAATCCGCCACTCGCCAACTTGCTGAACTGCTTATTAATGCCGCGAGCTATCGACTCTTAGTGAATCAATACCCACCCAATGCTCAACAACAAGACGCTTTTGAGCAAGTCATCCATCAACAAGAGCAAGGTTTTATCCAAAGCCTTTTAGGTCTTTATGAATTTCGCTCAGACGATGTGCATTTAGAGCATCTTGCTATTCAAAATACGGTCTGGCAACAAGATCTTTTTGCCAAAAGCACACTCAAAGAATGGGGGCTAGAAACCAGCAGTGGTGTTGTAACAGGAGCCGCCATTGGCGCGGGGATAGATGTAATGTCAGCGGGTCTTAGCTTGGGTACAGCTACGGGGATTGGAGCTTTATTAGGGGCAGGGTGGCAAACTGGTAAACATTACAAAGACACCATAAAAAGCAAACTGACCAAGCGCCATTACCTTTGTCTTGATGATGTCACTTTGGGACTGTTGGCATTGCGCGGAATACAAGCCGTTGTGCAATTACATAAACGTGGCCACGCAGCTCAGCAAAGCGTGCAAGTAAAGGGTGATAAGACAAGCAATATGGAAACGATTAAGCCATTGTTGAGCTATTTCCAACAGGCCAGACAACATCCACAATGGTATCTGTCAGATAATCCGTTGCAGGCAACATTAGAAAGCAAATTACAGCAAACAATAATCCATAAAATTACCCCTTAGCGGCGAGCTCAGCATCCAAGCGCTGCTGAGTTTGGTGCATTTGTTCTTCACACTGTTTCATCAGTTTAACCACATCGGTTTCGTGAAGACCCTCTGTAGAAATAGGATCCAGCATTTCCACTATGACCTTTCCATTATTCCAGCGGTTGAGTTTGACCTGATCATGAGTGCTACTACAAACGACAGGAATAACAGGCACTCCGGCTTGCACTGCCGCATGAAAAGCACCGCGTTTAAAGGGTAACCAGCCACGACCACGACTTCGTGTACCTTCTGGAAACATCCAAATTGACAAGCCGGTACGTTTCATACTGTTCACCACTTGATCTATGGTGGCGATGGCTTTTTTACGGTTGTTGCGATTAATCAAAATATTGCCGCTCACCCAATATAAAAGTCCAAAAAAAGGAATCCAACGTAAGCTGGTTTTGCCCACAGTGACCACGCCTTTTGGTACCACCACGGCCAAGGTAAAAAGATCAAAATTATTTTGATGGTTAGCCACATAAACGGCTTGTGGCACAGAATGAGCTTTATCTGATACCCGCCCAGAAATTGACAGGCCAAATAAAGGGCCAACTTTAGCGAACACTCGCCCAAGGTGATAAACACGATTCTTTGAATTCAAGGTCAGCAAACAAAATACAATTCCCAACAAGGTTACCAGTAAAACCAACACCAACAGCAGCGCCATTCGTATCAAAAGCAACATAACGGATTCCACCTTAGCAATTAAACTGATCCATTTGACTTGTTATTAAACTCCGCTCGCCATGCAAAAAATTCGACGGAAGTTAAGGGCTTAGAGTAAAAGTAGCCTTGTATCTTATCACACTGGAATTGCCTTAACAGTGTCGTACTGGCTTGGTTTTCAGCGCCCTCTGCGGTAACCACAAAACCTAGACTATGGGACAAATTAATACTGGTTCTCGCAATAGAAGCATCGTCTTCGTTGGTATCAATATGCTGAATAAAGGCTCGATCTATTTTCACCTCATTGACCGGCAAATCACGCAAATAGGCTAACGAAGACTGACCCGTACCAAAATCATCAATGGCCAAATGAATGCCCATTTTTTGTAACTCTTGCAACACACTGATAACTTTATTTCGATCCGCCATCACAGCACTTTCAGTCACTTCCATAGCCAGGGCATCAACTGGCAATTGATTCGCTTCTAAAGCAAGTGACACCTTCAGCGGTAATTCTTCATCTACCAAATCATGCGCCGATAAATTAATCGCCACGCGAATCTTGTGTCCTTGCTGCCACCATTCACTAAGTTGTGCTAGTACGGTATTCAGCACCCATTTTGTTAAGGCTTGGATACCACCTGCATGTTCCAATAAAGCAATAAATTCATCCGGCGGTATAAAACCTAATTCAGGGTGAATCCAACGAATTAACGCTTCTGCTTCATGACAATCCTGTGTTTCCACAGAAACCTTAGGCTGATAAACCAAAAATAATTGATTGTCTTCCAAAGCATGGGGTAAATCTCGAATGATGGTCAATTGGCGCTGATGACTTTCGTCTTCACCTTGCTGATAAAAAGCAAAGGCATCGCTTTCTGACTTCGCTTTTTCCGCCACTATGTCTAAACGGCGGATCGCCGTGTTCACGTTTTTAGTGGCCAGTTGCAATGGTAATACGCCAATACTGACATCAATACGAATTTCAGAGCCCTGCTCAATTTCGAACTCATCACTCATCACCTCTTTCAGATCAGAGCAATCCTGAGCAGTAATATTTTGAGAAAAAATAAGCAAAAACTTATCATCCCCTAAGCGAGCTATCATCTCTACTTGACGAGCCCATGCTTGCAGTCGATTGGCTACTTTACCCAGTAAAATATTACCCAGATCAAACCCCAACATATTATTAATGTCGCGGAAGCGGCGTATGTTCAACAGCAATAACCCACCTTCTTGTGCAGGCAAAGCACCTTGCAAATATAACTCCACCGCACCTTGGTTGTTTAAGCCTGTCAGCATGTCGTGGGAAGCCCGATAAGTCAGCTCTTCTTCACGCATTAAAATGGAATGTTGCATGGCTTTCATGGTGTTCGATAGCACCCCGAATTCACCCGTCATTTTGGGCGCAGTCAACTCAGCTTGTTGTACGCTTTTACCAATACTGGTAGCAAAATCAACCAGATGACCAATAGGACGCGTCATATTCCGTGCCAAGGCGACCCCGAGGAATAAGGCAAACGCAAGGGCACCAGCAAAAATGCCCAATAGCTGATTACGCGTAAAGTTATAGCTCTCTTTCCAAGGATCATAAGGTAAATGAATCAAACCCCATTGATTTTTCACTCCCAGATCAACAGAAAGCGTCAGATACTTTTCATCATTAGAAAAGGCGGGGGTTTGTAATATTTCGACTGGATGCTGGATTTCATCCAGTAATTTTTGCCCTTCATTGGCCGTAAGAGTTGTGCCGCCAAACAGCAAAGAACCGTCTTCAGTACCATAAACAAAGCTAATGTCTTGGCCCGTAACACCCTTAATCTCCTCAGCTAAGGACTGATCCAATAAAAACGCCATGCCAACCCATGCCACAATATTAGGAGAACGAACAGGAACCAATACCAATTGATAAGCCAAATCCCCAAAAGCAATGGTGGTGCTGATTGACGAACCACCCGAACGTCGAGCCGCCAAGACTAAATCGGAAATGGTATTGTCGGTAATTAATTCCTCTCGTGTCATGGTAATGACATTACCATTTGGTGATAACAACAAAGAAACGTCGGCATTAATACGCGCACCATGATTTTCCAAAACAGATCGTATGGTTGCAGTTTCTTTAGTCGCAACAGCCTGTTTAAAACCAAAATCTGAAGTGAGGATTTCCACGCCTTTGGTTAATTGCTCGGCACGCGCTTCCAATAACAGGTCGAAGACATTGCGAGACACGTCAATGGACTGAACACCCTGACGATAATTATCTTCTTTTAAGGACGACAACACAGCCAATGCTGTACCCAACTGTGCAAACGCCAATAACAGCAAAACAAATAAAATCAGTCGCGCCTGAAAGCTCCTGAACACAGTAAAAATCCCCTAACATCTGTCACTTGACGTAATCTTGAATAATAGGGTGTATACAAGATTAATACCATAGCCGATAAAAGACTTGCTTTAGAATTCCACATAACATAAGTTAAAAATTAAAACATTTGTTAAAAAATGATTATGGAAAAATCGTTTTAAAAAATAACTATGAAAAAACAAACGCAACGCGTTTATAACGCAATCAAGGCAGATCCTTTAGCCTCACAAAAAGCTCTGGCTGAGCGCCTTAATATGACTCGTGAATCTGTCGCCAGTCATATTATGCAACTGACTCGACAAGGTCACATTTTAGGTAAGGGTTATTTGCTGGCTCAACAAAATGCTTATGTGGTGATAGGCGGCGCTAACGTCGACATCAATGGCAACAGTGCTGTCACTTGGCTAGCAAATGACTCAAATCCCGGCTTTATCAACCAAAGTCCTGGCGGAGTAGGACGCAACATTGCTGAAAACTTAGCGCGTTTAGGCGAAAAAGTTCATTTAATTGCCCCAGTTGGATTAGATCAACGAGGTGATTGGCTAATCGAACAAACCCATGCAAGTGGTGTCGACATACATCATGTGTTGCGACATGACCATTTACCGACAGGGACCTATCTTGCTATCAGTAATGAACACGGCCAATTACAAGCAGCCATTGCTGATATGCGTATCGTAGACACATTAGAACCGCAGCGTTTAGCGTCTAAATCCTCATTATTACAAAGTGCACAAAGCATTATTGTCGACGCTAACCTATCAATAGATTGTCTTGACTGGTTGTCAAAAGAGTATTTTTCAGCACAGTTTATAGCTGATGCTGTCTCTGCCACAAAAGCGCCCAAGCTGTTACCACTGCTCAATCAATTAACCCTATTAAAAGTCAATCAAGACGAAGCGCGCGCCTTGTTGCAAAGTCAACAAACAGACCCACAAGCATTGGCACAAGAACTATTAAAACAAGGGGTAAAATCCGTATTACTCAGCCTAGGCAGTCAAGGACTACTATTCGCTGATGCTTCTGGTTGTTATCAACAAAGCTGTCATCCGACATCGCCAGTCAGCGATACCGGCGCAGGCGATGCGTTATTAGCAGGCTATCTAACCGCCTGTGAGCAATTTGAAGATATCAGTAAAAGACTTTCTTTTGCTTTGGCTTGTGCTGCCATGACACTGGAAAGCCCACATGCTAATCACCCTGAACTCAGTGTTCAGAAAGTCACCCAATGGATACAATCTCTATGAATCAATATCTTGATATTCACCCAGAAGTCGCCGAGGCCATCGCGTCTGGCAAACCTGTTGTTGCTCTAGAAAGCACCATCATTTCCCATGGTATGCCTTGGCCTCAAAACGCAGAAACCGCTAAACAGGTAGAACAAATCATTCGTGATCATGGTGCCGTTCCTGCCACCATCGCCATCATTCACGGTCGCCTAAAAGCCGGGCTCAGCAGTGAGGAAATCGATACCTTAGCAAAAGCCGGTTTGTCAGTAACCAAATGCTCCCGTCGTGATCTACCTTTTGTGGTGGCCCAAAAACAACATGGCGCAACCACAGTGGCCGCTACCATGATCATTGCAGCCATGGCAGGCATACGCATATTTGCCACAGGTGGCATTGGCGGTGTTCACCGTGGCGCGCAACAAAGTTTCGACATTTCAGCAGACTTACAAGAACTGGCTAAAACCAATGTGGCGGTGGTTTGTGCTGGTGCCAAATCCATTTTGGATCTGGCCTTAACACGGGAATACCTAGAAACCCAAGGCGTTCCTGTTCTGGGTTACCAGACAAGCAGACTGCCAGCTTTTTATACTCGTGAGAGCGATCAAACCGTCGATTACAACATGGCATCCCCAAAAGAAATTGCTCAATTCATCAAAGCCAAATGGGATATGCAATTACAGGGGGGCACTGTGATAGCAAACCCCATTCCTGAAGAATTCGCTATGGATAAAGAGTCCATCGATACAGCAATTACTCAAGCTTTAAATGAAATGGAAGAACAAGGGGTGGGCGGCAAAGAATCCACGCCTTTCCTATTAGCTCGCGTTGCTGAGCTAACGGGTGGCAACAGTCTAGCCAGTAATATCCAGTTGGTATTTAATAACGCTCGTTTGGCAGCGCAAATTGCAACTGAGTTGTAAGGGTTAAAGACAGTAATAGCAAGCTTGTCGCCTTAGGACAAAATGAGGCGACAATGGCCATCAAGGCCCCTTAGTAAGAGATTGGCAGTTTAATGCTGCCAATAAAAATCTCGCCAATAATCTATTTGATCATCGCCAAGAAAACTCCATGCGATAAATCGACTAATTTTCTGTCCTTGTGCCATTTCAATTACTTTCACTTGTTTTGCGCCAACCTTTTGCAGCTCTCGTTTCAGTCGCTCCAAATTACTGTGTCGCGCTACCAAAGAAGTAAACCAGAAGCACTGGTCCGCCACCGCTTGGCTTTCTCTAATCATACGACTGATAAAACCTACTTCACCGCCTTCACACCAGAGTTCGGCAGCCGTACCACCAAAGTTCAGTCTCTTATTGTTTGCCATACTGCCAGCAGGTTTGCCTCCTTTCAAACCTCGCCATTTACGTTGTGACTCTTGTTGCATAGCCGATTCACTGGTATGAAAAGGAGGGTTACACATGGTCAAATCAAAACGTTCATCGGCTTGCCAGACTCCGTCAAATATGTGTTCTTGATTCGCTTGTTGACGAATGCTGATCGCCTCTTTAAGGCAAGAATTGGATTTCACTATGGTTGAAGCAGTGGCAACCGCAATGGAATTAACATCCGAGCCAACAAACTGCCAACCATATTCTTGATGCCCGACTATGGGATAAACACAATTTGCGCCCACCCCCACATCCAAAACCTTGATCTCTTTACCACGAGGAATCACACCATTATTGCTGTCCGCTAATAGATCCGCTAGATAGTGGATATAATCCGCTCTGCCCGGGATCGGAGGACATAAAAAACCTTCTGGAATGTCCCAAAACGCCACGCCATAAAAGTGATTAAGCAGAGCACGATTCAGGGTTTTTACCGCTAAAGGATCAGCAAAATCCAATGACTCGTTGCCATATTTATTTAACCGGATGTAATGAGATAACTCAGGACAAGAATCTGCGAGCAAAGCAAAGTCATAACGCGCTCTATGCGGATTACGAGGATGCAATTCCAGTTTTTTATTGCCTTTGCCTTTACTTGAATGCGCTTTATGAGTCACAAAGTTGCCGTTATTTAGAGATGGGTATGGTTAAGTATAACCAAATCCACAGATTGCCTGAAGTGTCGGCATCTAGTTTGGATAAGGTATAAGAGATTGCACTACCTCTTTTGCCATTGCTCGAAACCAATCGGCTGCAGGATCACCAGAAGAACTTCTCGGCCAACACAAATAATATTTCACGTCAGGAAACTCAAAGGGCAAATCCTTCATCACCAAACCAAAGGATTGCTGGAAGCGACTGGGTAATAAACCACTGGTACTGAGCAATAAGTTGGTGCGAGATACGGTTTCTAAGGCGGCCATAAAATAGGGCGTTCGAAAAGCAAAGCGTCGCTCTTTCGCTCGGTCACCCAATAAAGAATCACTCACCACGCGCATTGGACCACCCATATTCACCAATACATGTTGAAAGCTTAAATATTCATCGAGACTTATTACATCCTGCTTAGCCAATGGGTGAGCGGCTGACATAATACAGCGGAACTTCTCACGACCAAATAAAGTGTGCTTAAAGGTATTTGGCACTTCAATGTACTCACTACACAAGTACAAGTCGCCATTATGTTCGGTTTGTCGCATTAAGCTGGTTTCTGTAATGGTAGTGGTTTGCAAAGAAGCCAAGGGCGCTTCCTGATAAAAACGTTCAGCAATGGCAGGGACATAAGCTTGAGCCTGATAATGGGTGGTCAACAAACTGAACACTCGACGACTGGTACTGGGTTCAAACTCCGGTGTCATTTGCAAACTGGCCATTTGCTCGAGCATTTGTTTGATGGGTACCTCCAACTCTAACGCTCTGTTCGTTGGCAACATGCCACTGGCAGTTCGAATGAACAAGGCATCATCAAACGCTTCTCTTAGTCTGATCAACAAGCGGCTCATAGCAGATTGGCTCAAAGACATCCTTTGAGCTGCACGACCAACATGACGCTCTTCCAATAAATACAAAAAACCCGTTAAGGCTTTTAAGTCTAATTGCAGCAAAGTGTTCGATAACATAGCAAAATCCGGTTTATGCATAATAGTTAGAAATATTATGCATTTGATAACACTAACAAGAAACGCCATCATAAAAGAATCTTCCAATTCTTCAGGGAAAGTGGCCATGCTGACTTCTCGTCAAATGTTTTTTTATGGATTGTTTTTCAGCAGTATTACCGTTTTATTTTGGGGTATGTTACCCATTGCCTTAAAACTGTCGGGGGATTTTTCCGACCCTATTACACTCACCTGGCTCAGGTTCAGTGTGGCGGGCATCATACTGGGATTATGGCAATGGCAGAAGGGCAAACTCGGTGAGTTTAAAAGCTTATCCGCAAAAGATTGGGGGCGATTGCTGGCTGCGGGCAGTTTTCTGATCATCAATTACACCAGCTTCGCATGGAGCTTATCTTACATCTTGCCAGGATCCGCACAGCTCAGCTTCCAAAGCGCGCCACTTTTTCTTGCCCTAGGTGGGCTTTTTTTCCTCAAAGAAAAAGCCAGTTGGCTACAGTGGTTGTGTTTTGTTGGCATTGGCTTAGGAATGATCACCTTTTTTCACCCAGTATTAGGTGAAAGCGAGCAGACAAACTTATTAACCGGCTTTATCATAGTGCAAATATCCGCTTCCGCTTGGTCTTGCTATGCTTTATTGCAAAAGTCACTGTTCCTAAAACTCTCGCCAAGTAATATTTTATTGGCCATTTATCTGTACGCTACTCTGGTAATGATGCCATTTTCATCACCAACTAAGCTAACCAGTCTGAACCTGGAAGACACCCTGCTCGCTGCCTTTTGCTGTTTAAACACGCTCATCGCTTACGGCGCTTTCGCGCAAGCCATGCGTTATTGGAAAACCGTGCAAGTCAGCGCTTCTGTGGCCCTTACCCCAGTCATGTCCTACATCTTAACGGAAATCATTGTGTCTGTTGGTTGGTGGCAAGAATCAATTCAAAGTTCCCATGCTGACCTGCTCAGCTTATTTGGCATGCTACTGGTGATTGTATGTGCCATAAATGTCCAAATGATCAGCGCTAAAGGACAGCTTAATTCTAAGCCGAAGGGTCTGTTTTGGCGAAAAATTAAATCATAAAAGGCAAGATAGACAGGCTCAGAATTAAGCCAATTGCCAACAGTGTAAACAGGGCTTCGATGGGGTTTTGTCGAGCGTGTTGCAAACATCCTATTAGGTAATCCAACGCGCTTGGCACTTGCATATCACGGCTGCGTGCAATTTGATCCTCACGTATCAATTGCTGCGCACGAGAAGCCTGTTCTTTATCTTTTACCCAGATGCCGGCCATGGAAATCTGCCAACGCCCCGCACTGGTTTCATAAAAATCAATTTGATGATCCGTCAATAACTGACGAATGTCATTCGCCTCTTCGTCGGGAACGTATTTTAATCGAAACACCAAGGTGGCCATGTTAGGTACTCTACGAAGCTTAATGGCTGCCAAGGGTAAGAGATGGCAACAGAGAATACAATGCTATTTTTTGTCTTGCTCTTTGCGTAACCAGTCTAGCACTTGATCCGCTGGCAAAGGACGACAGAAATAGTAACCTTGTACTCTTTCGACACCCAACTCTCGCACAGCTTCCAACTGATCTTCTCGCTCAACCCCTTCTGCCACCACTTCCATTCTTAACTCTTTGGCTAATCGGGTTACCGAGGTGAGTACTTGTCGAGTAAATTGATCATCTTTCAAACTGGCAATGAAAATTTGATCCAACTTCAAGGTGTCATATGGAAAACGACGTAAGAAGTCCAAGCCAGCATAACCCGTACCAAAATCATCCACAGATAAACGAATATCTAAGGCTTTAATGTGTTCAAAACGACTTACCATCAAGGGCAATTCAATGGAATTTAACGCCGTGGTTTCCGTCACTTCTAACCCTAAACGTCCTTTAAGCTCAGGCCATTCTGTCATGATGTCAGCCAAATTAGATGCAAAATCCTCATGAATTAAACTATGCCGGTCCACATTGACCGAGATACGAATGTCTTTCAGCAATTCTGGATTATCACGATAAAAGTTACCCACCTTGCGAATCACCATCCAGGTTAAATCATCAATCAGTCCCAAGCGTTCTGAAATTTCCACTATCGACAAAGGCGATACTTGACCATGATAAGGAGAATACCAGCGTATTAATGCTTCTAACTCATGCGTGGCGGTTTTATCCAGTGCAATAATCGGTTGAAAATAGACCTCCATTGCATCACTAAGAATCGCACGCTTAATGCATTGGGGTAATGAACGCCGATAATATAGAAAACTCCATCGCACCAGGCAAAATAACAAAAACACGAAAACACTTGATAACAGAATGTAAGGCCACAATTCTTTAAGGAGCTGCCAGTAATAGCGTTCAGGCAAATACACTGCCAGTGTCATGGCCAAATCGTCAAAGCGACGAGCCTGTTTATCTAAGATGGAACCATGAATGTCCGCTTCATTGCCAACCACCATTTGTCTGCCTAAGGTCAATTCATAGGCATAACCCGGTGGCAACCATCGATTCACAAAATTGCCCAAATTCTTAGGAGGCGCTAAACCATTCACGCCAATACCATGCTCGCCTTTATAAAAGATCAAAATAGTACTGTCGCCTAAAGTATGGGATTTCACTAAAGAAACCGTTCGACTGGTTGGGCTAGCCTCTATTCGATCAGTAATACTAGAGAAGATAGAGAAATCACGAGGGCCAAGATTGGTACAATAGACTTGGTAATTCGCATTGAACAAACCTATTTCTTTAAAGACAGGTGAGTAAAAGGTTGCCCTTCTAAGACGCTTAATGTCTGCTTCATTACAGGTTAGCTGAGCTTCTTTTGAAATATGTTTCAACTCAACAAAGATCATCTCCATTTGCTTAGTCAATGCTAGATACGCCTGATCAGAGCGCAAACTAACATCTCTTAGCAGGTAAAAGTATAAAAACAGTGCAAATAATAAAATTGAACAGATAAAAGAACCAACTGCATATAAAGCCAGTATCTGCTTACTAGAAGGGAACAGCGCCGCTAACCTTTTAAGCATTTTTCCCTCTTATAGTTTTGACGTCCATCTTGCCCAAAGCCCTTTGTAATGAAGTGTAAATCCAACGCATAATGCCATATAAGTAACAAACTACCAAACTTTAGACGACGATATACGTCCATTAACGGCGAACATCAACAACATATAATTTGGGTTTATAGCGCAAGACCATTAGCCATAAAAATACCGCTTTTGAGAACAAACTTAATGACTTGGCTCAAACGGCAATACAGGGCAGTTGACTACTATATTACTGCGTTGAATGGTCAGTAGACCCGCTTCTTCCGCTGCTAAAACGGCCTCTTCTGAGGTTAACTCATAAGCTTGCGCTGGATCCTGCCAGACCACCCAATACATTAACCAGAGGGGGGAATAATGGCGATCGGTACTTTGATATCCGAGCGGGGAAGGTGCAGACGCAAACACATTTTGCTGCTCTTTGTTTGGAAAACCGTAAACTCGCTCTAATACGGTTTTAACCTGAGGAGGTTTGGGATAACGCGGAATCGCATCACGCAATCGGGGCGCATAATTCGCTCCCATTGCTTTCGCCATATCTGCATCGGAAACATCTGTGGTGATATACGACACTTGATGGTCATCATGCCAAGCTTTAAATAGGGTTAAGCCAAGTGTCTCATTTTGCTCTTTACTGCTTGATGCACAAGCAGTTAATAACCATGCCATCAACAACCAAACACTTATACGCTTGCCCATAAAGCCTCCCAGAGAATAGCCATACCTATGACGTTAACCCTTCCTAAGCACGAATGCAAAATTCACTGTCCAGAATTATTCTGCTTTTTGCTTAGCGTATTTGTACACCGTATTGCGACTGACTCCTGCTAGTTTGGCTGTTTGCGACACATTGCCCTTATTCTCAGTTAATAAACGCGGTATTAAACGCTCAAGTGGCTCTTCTTGTGATACCTGAGCTACCTGAAGCGGCTCCATGGCGGGGACTAAATCTTCAAAGAAATCATCTGGTAAATGCCACTCTTCCAGCTCATCACCATCGGCCATCGCCATGCCCACTTTTAAAGTGTGCGCCAGCTGTCGCATATTCCCCGGCCAAGGATGCTGTTGTAACAAGATCAACATAGCATCACTCAACGCTGGGCCCGGCTCTTCCCGTCTCAAGCGGTTATGCAAATAACGAATGAGGGCGGCTTTATCTTGTCGTTGACGCAAGGATGGCAACTCAATATTCAAACCAGAAATACGATAGTACAAATCTTGGCGAAAGCGCCCCGCCTGAACTTCATCCTTAAGCTTACGGTTAGTCGCAGACACTAATTTAATGTCTACCGGATAAACCTCAGTTGAACCCAGTGGCGTCACGACTCTTTCTTGCAGCACTCGCAATAAACGAGACTGAACCGCCATGGGCATTTCACCTATTTCATCCAAAAATAAAGTGCCTTTGTGGGCGCGACGAATTAAACCAATCGAACCCTTTGTTTGCGCGCCAGTAAATGCGCCTTTTTCATAACCAAATAATTCAGATTCGACTAATTCAGCAGGTATAGCAGCACAGTTAACCGCCACTAGCATTTCTCTGGATCTTGAACTGTGATAATGCAAACTACGCACAAAAATTTCTTTTCCCGCGCCGGTTTCACCATGAATCAAAATAGGAATATCTTTTTCCATGATTTTATGTGCTTGCTTGACAAGCCGCTCTACATGACAATCCCCATGCTGCAATTCTTGCAAAGGAATAACATTGTCAGGCACCTCTATGCAGGTCTCAATATTCTTTTCATCCGCAGCGGACAATGATTTATTAACCTTTTGTTTTTTATTATGAATATTATCTGAAGGCGCCACATAATTACTGCCTTGGCGAAAATCTGGTACCCGCATGACTTGTTGTACAGGAGGAATCACTTTAACGTAAAACTGGTAGCGCCCTAAGGCAACTGACTTCAACGGCAAACTGGCAGGATGATGTTTAATTTCACGCATTTGTATATCAAACACCTGATTGATATTTAATAACGCCAAATCCTTTGCCAGCACCACTTCAGCACGACGATTTGCTGACACAATTGTGCCATTTTCATCCACTACCAAAATGCCTGACCAATGACTGTCCAAACTGGTCACATTGGTATTAAAACTGAGGATAAAGTGTTCTTGTTGGAAAGCCGAAAAGATAAGCCTATTTTCCACACTCAAAGACATGAGCTTAACCATACCTAAGGTATGATCTTGCGGCAGATAAGCATCAGAGGAAATATCCAACACACCCACCAAATCGTTCTGTGTGTTATAAATTGGGGAAGCAGAACCCACCATAAAACGATTAGCACGTAAAAAGTGTTCATCGCGTCCCACCTGAATCGCTTGCCCCGTAATCAAAGCGGTACCAATGGCATTCGTACCAACGCCCATTTCACTCCACTGGTTACCACCCACTAAACCATGATCGGACGCGCTACCGAACCTTGGCTGTCCCCAAGTATTCAGGACATGCCCTTGTCGATCCGCTAACACAATCATGCAAGCCGAGTTACTCAAGATGTTTTCGTAATAAGGCAAAACCTCATTTTCTGTGGTTTCCAGCAAGCTTTTATGCTGATCTAACACGTCATTGAGCTCCCCCTTGGGCAAGCTCGCAAAATCAGGTCGACTGCTGTGATCTAAACCAAATTGCTCACAGCGATACCAAGACGCTTGAATCTGTTCTTTGTGGGTCGTTGCAGCGACACTGTCCTTGTCACTAGAACGCATCATGCTTTGCTCTTCTTGTTCTCGATCAAGCATATCCGGCTCCATGCTCTCTGGGGCGTCAATTATTATTTTTGTTATGTCATTTCAACACCAACACACCACTGGATTTTGCTCAAAAAATGGCTGACCAAGTGTTCAAATGCTTTTTTTACTCTAAACACTTTGAACACTCCTGAACAGTCCCTAAACACACTCAAAGACAGCAAAACTAGGCACAGAAAAATATAAAACTACTAACTATCAACAACTTAAATAAATTAAGACATTTTTCAGATAATTGGCATGAGGCTTGTAATAACACTTGTAATAGCAAGTATAAATGGTCAGATGTTCGTCTTGCTGTGTGCAGATGAACATAGCTGTCACATAAAACAATAACAACAAATAAGGTTCTCTACATGTCTCTGACGCTGCAAAATGTCTCACGCATTGTTGACGGAGAAACTTGGATCGACAACGTCAACATGACACTCGAACCGGGCTCATTCAATGTTTTACTAGGACGAACTTTATCCGGTAAAACAAGCTTGATGCGACTCATGGCTGGCCTTGATAAGCCCAGCAAAGGCAAGGTGTTGATGAATGGTGTTGACGTCACTGGACTGCCAGTCCGGGAGCGCAATATTTCCATGGTCTACCAACAGTTCATCAACTACCCCAATCTGACTGTCTATGAAAACATCGCCTCTCCCTTGCGCTTAGCAAACATGAACACTGAGGAAATTGATCAAAAGGTACGAGAAACTGCAGCCATGTTGCACATTGAACCTTATCTGGACAGATTGCCTTTACAACTGTCTGGTGGTCAGCAACAACGAACCGCTATGGCCCGCGCGCTTGTGAAAGACTCCCAGATCATTCTGTTTGATGAGCCATTGGTCAATCTAGATTACAAGCTGCGCGAAGAACTCAGACAAGAATTAAGAGCCTTATTCAAAGCCCGTAATTGCATTGCCATTTACGCCACCACAGAACCCAACGAAGCCTTAGCCCTAGGCGGCAACACGGCCGTTCTAAGCCAAGGCAAATTATTGCAGATGGGGCCAACAGCTCAGGTATATCACCAACCCAAAGACATTATTACCGCCGCCATGTTTTCCGAGCCACCTATCAACCTGGTGCCGGGTCGAGTCAGTGAAGAAGAGGTCACCTTTGATGAAACGGTTCACTTCCGACTCAACAGTGATTTACGCAATCTGCCCCCTGGTCAATATCAATTTGGCGTTCGAGCATCGCATATTGGCCTAGTACCGCACTCAGATGACGATTTAGAACTTCCCGTCAAAGTCGATCTTGCTGAAATCAGCGGCTCTGAGACCTTTTTGCATGTTCATAATTCGTATTTTGATCTGGTGGTTCATCTGTCTGGCGTGCACGAATACCAAGTGGATCAGGACATTAAAGTCTACTTTCCAACGCACAAACTGTATGCCTTCGATAGTCAAGGCGAGATGGTGCATTCGCCGGCAAGAATGAGGGAGCAATAATCATGGCAGAAATCACACTGAATGCTTTAGCTCACAGCTATGGGGCTAGCTCAGATGGCGTCAAAGAATACGCCATTCGCGAAATGACTCATGTCTGGGAGCAGGGCGGTGCCTTTGCTTTGTTAGGCCCTTCAGGCTGCGGCAAATCGACCTTATTAAATATCATTTCTGGTTTGCTCGAACCTTCAGAAGGCGAAGTATTGTTTGATGGTAGCCGCGTTAACGAATTGAAACCAGAAGAAAGAAACATTGCTCAAGTTTTCCAATTCCCTGTGGTATACGACACCATGAGTGTCTACGACAATCTCGCTTTTCCGCTGCGCAATATTGGCGTACCTGAATATAAAATACGTTCTAAAGTCCATGAAGTGGCTGATATTTTAGAGCTCACCGAACAATTAAAGCGCAAAGCTAAAGGCTTATCGGCCGACCAAAAACAAAAAGTCTCTATGGGACGGGGTTTGGTACGTGATGACGTTTCCGCGATTCTATTTGATGAACCTTTGACAGTAATCGACCCACAGCTGAAATGGAAATTGCGCCGCAAACTCAAACAAATTCATGAGCAGTTCAACATCACCATGGTGTACGTTACTCATGATCAACTCGAAGCCTCGACATTCGCCGATAAAATTGCCGTTATGTACAACGGCCAGATAGTACAGTTTGGTACTCCTCGCGAATTGTTTGAAAACCCCGCGCATACTTTTGTTGGTTATTTCATTGGCAGCCCAGGCATGAATTTTTTCGATGCCGAACTGATAAAAAGTGAAAACGGCCATCATGGCATCTACTTTGGCTCACACCAAATCCATATCAATCCTGCCATATTAAAACGCTTAATCGGCATGCAAACGAAGCAACTCACATTAGGTATTCGCCCCGAATTCGTCCATGTCTGGGATGGTAAAAATGACGATGCCTTGCAAGTAGAAGTGGATTATGTGGAAGACCTTGGCACCTACAAAATCCTCTCCTTCCTATTCCAAGGAAAACTCATGAAAGCTCGCCTAAATGAGGATCAGACGGTGCCGTCATCTGGACAAGTGTATGTCAGCTTCCCAGAGCAATGGACCAAGATTTATGTGAATGATTATCTCGTTGAAGCTGAGCAGGAGGCACAAGATGCAAACTAAAGTAGAAAATAATAAAGCATGGTTTCTTGTGTTACCGGTTTTCTTAATCGTGGCTTTCTCCGCCATCATTCCACTGATGACGGTGGTAAATTATTCAGTACAAGATATTTTTGACCCCTATACCCGTTACTTTGTTGGCACTGAATGGTTCCAACAAGTCATGCAAGACAGTCGTTTGCACGAGGCATTAGTACGGCAATTTATTTTCTCTTTTACTGTCTTGGCCATCGAAATACCTTTAGGCATTATGGTGGCATTGATGATGCCAACCAAAGGTAAAGGTGCGTCTCTGGCACTAATCTTAATCGCCATCCCCTTGCTGATTCCATGGAATGTGGTGGGCACCATTTGGCAAATCTTTGGCCGTGCTGACATAGGTCTGTTCGGCACTTTTATGAGTCATATTGGCGTCGATTATAACTACGCCTCAAACCCAACCGACGCTTGGTTTACCGTGGTTTTAATGGACGTATGGCATTGGACGCCTCTGGTGGCACTGTTATGTTATTCAGGTCTACGAGCCATTCCAGAAGTTTACTATCAAGCCGCTCGCATTGACCGAGCATCACGCTGGGCAGTGTTTCGTTACATACAGCTGCCCAAGCTAACCAATGTACTCATTATTGGCGTGCTACTGCGATTCATGGATTCCTTCATGATTTATACAGAGCCCTTTGTGCTGACTGGTGGTGGCCCCGGCAGTGCAACCACTTTTTTAAGCCAATCCCTAGTGCAACAAGCTATTGGCCAGTTTGATTTAGGGCCAGCTGCCGCTTTCTCCTTGGTGTACTTCTTAATCATTCTACTGGTGTGCTGGGTCTTCTACACCACCATCATGAATATGCAAAAGGACAAGTAGAGGCTTATTATGACCAAGATCAATACGCAAGCACCTGTGCACAGTCACACTGATCGAAAAGCACAAAACGCACAATTACGTAGTCGCTTTGGCTTGATCCTTTACTTAGTACTCTTGTTGTTGCCGATTTATTGGCTCATCAACATGTCATTTAAAACCAATACCGAAATTCTCAGCGGTTTATCTCTGTTCCCTGAAAACTTCACTCTGGAAAACTACGCCAAAATCTTTGGCGACCCAACCTGGTACATGGGTTATGTGAACTCCATCCTCTATGTTTCAATGAATATGGTCATCAGCCTTTTGGTGGCTTTACCTGCAGCTTACGCCTTTAGTCGCTACAAATTCATTGGTGATAAGCACATGTTTTTTTGGCTGCTATCAAACCGTATGGCGCCACCTGCGGTATTCTTGTTACCCTTTTTCCAGCTGTATTCATCGGTTGGCCTTTTCGATACCCACATTGCCGTGGCCTTAGCCCATTGTTTATTCAACGTGCCTCTGGCGGTATGGATTTTAGAAGGTTTTATGAGTGCTGTGCCTCGTGAGATCGATGAAACCGCTTACATAGACGGTTATACCTTCCCACGTTTTTTCGTACGTATTTTTATTCCCTTAATTCGCTCAGGAATTGGTGTCACCGCCTTCTTCTGCTTCATGTTCTCTTGGGTGGAATTGCTACTGGCCAGAACCCTGACCTCGGTCGACGCTAAACCCATTGCTGCCATTATGACGCGAACCGTTTCCGCTTCTGGCATGGATTGGGGCTTACTGGCTGCGGCTGGCGTATTGACCATCATTCCAGGCATGTTGGTCATCTATTTCGTTCGTAACCATGTGGCAAAGGGTTTTGCCCTTGGTCGAGTGTAAGGAGAAAGATTATGGCTTGGATGTCTTGGACATTGCCCACTGCACTATTTTTTATCAGCATTGCCACCATTCTGGTGGGGATGACGGTATGGCAACTCGTGTCCCCTAGTATGGAACGTCGCGGTTTTCTTCCGTTGGCAACCACACGTGGAGATCGACTCTTTATTGGCCTGCTCAGCAGCGCCTTTATCCACCTCGCATTCGTTGCATTAACCGATGCGAGTATTGCGATAGCAACTGTTCTTTGCGTTATCTGGATGTTGATCCTAATGCGTTGGGGATAACAAGTTGCACCTAAGGAAAACTTGGCTAAATGCCAAATAACTAAAAATGTTGAGGTAAATCATGCGCTACAATAAGAAAAAAATTGCCCTGGCCACCTTGCCCCTTGCTGTCATGTTGCATTCCGCCAGCCTCTGGGCTGACGCCTATTCAGATGCTGCAGAAAAGTGGGTGACAGATGAGTTCACCGTATCCACTTTAACCAAGCAGCAACAACTTGACGAATTGAGTTGGTTTACTAAAGCCGCACAAAAATTCCGCGGAATGGAAATTAATGTTGCATCTGAAACACTCACCACTCATAAATATGAGTCGCAAGTCTTAACCAAAGCCTTTGAAGAGATCACTGGCATTAAGGTGAACCATGATTTGATACAAGAAGGGGATGTAGTTGAAAAACTGCAAACACAAATGCAGTCTGGTCGTAATATTTATGACGCTTATGTCAACGACTCAGACTTGATTGGTACCCACTTCCGCTACGGTAAAGTGGTGCCCATTTCCGAGATGATGGCAGGCGATGCCAAAGCCTACACTTTGCCAACCTTGGATCTGGATGATTTTATTGGTTTGTCTTTCACCACTGGCCCAGATGGCAAGCTTTATCAGTTGCCAACCCAGCAATTCGCTAATCTCTACTGGTTCCGTGCAGACTGGTTTGCCCGTGCTGATTTGAAAGCCAAATTCAAATCCATTTATGGTTACGATCTAGGGGTTCCAGTGAACTGGTCTGCCTATGAAGACATTGCCGAGTTCTTTACCGACAAGGTGAAAACCATCGATGGCGAGCCAGTATACGGTCACATGGACTATGGCAAAAAAGACCCTTCACTGGGGTGGCGTTTCACTGATGCTTGGTTCTCCATGGCTGGTGCGGGTGATAAAGGTATTCCAAACGGTTTGCCGGTCGATGAATGGGGTATTCGTGTTGAAAATTGTCATCCTGTGGGTTCCAGCGTATCACGCGGTGGCGCAACGAACGGCCCTGCGGCGGTATATGCCACCACCAAATACGTAGACTGGTTGCGCAAATATGCACCACCAGAAGCGCAAGGTATGACCTTCTCAGAATCCGGTCCAGTACCCGCTCAAGGTGGTGTGGCACAACAAATTTTTTGGTACACGGCCTTCACCGCTGACATGACAGCTAAAGGCTTACCTGTGGTTAACGCAGATGGCTCACCCAAATGGCGTATGGCACCATCGCCAGTTGGGCCTTACTGGGAAGACGGCATGAAAAAAGGTTATCAAGACGTAGGCGCTTGGACTTTCATGAATTCCACACCGGATGATAGACGTTTGGCAGCTTGGTTATATGCTCAGTTCACCACGTCAAAAACCGTTTCCTTGAAAAAAACACTCGTTGGCTTAACTCCAATTCGAGAGTCGGACATCAACTCTCCAGAGATGGCGGAGGCAGCCCCTAAATTGGGAGGTCTTGTGGAATTCTACAAAGGGCCAGCACGCAAAGAGTGGTCACCAACGGGCACCAACGTACCAGACTATCCAAAACTGGCTCAACTTTGGTGGCAGTACATCTCTCAGGCAGCCAGTGGCGAGGCTACACCACAAGAAGCATTAAATGGTTTAGCAGCAGCGCAGGACAAAGTGATGCAACGTCTTGAGCGAGCAAAAGTTCAAGACAACTGTGGTCCGAAACTCAATGCGCCTCGCGATGAAGCTTACTGGTTGGCTCAGCCGGGTTCACCTAAAGCCAAACTGGCGAATGAAAAACCGCAAGGCATCACAGTGTCTTATGATGAATTATTGCGGTCTTGGGAATAACAAAACAACAAAGGCGAAAAACAAAAGACCGGCTTAAGTGCCGGTCTTTTACTATGTGGAACGATTCTAAAAAACAGCCAAGATCAGTAATTACCGTTGGCAAGGTTAATGCAACAACCTATTCTCACTCATGACTTCTTTTAATTGATCTTGCAGGCTTTCAATACTCTCTACCATAAGGTGCTGTTTCTCTTCGGGAATCAAGGCAATATCATCTAGTGATATTTGTTCTAAGTCTTCAAGCAACTGGGTTAGATGCTTTAAACCTTTGTCTGTTTCCTGTTTCATCGCTATGCTCCTTGCAAGTTGGCTGACAACACCAATAACCTTAGCTGAGCTTTGCCAAACATGTGACCTTTTAGAGAAAAGACTTTGTAAATATTCGTAACCTTATTTTAAAAAGCGTAGGAAAAGATCATTGACCTCAATGGGCATCTCTATTTGTGGCGTATGACCACAGTTTTCCAAAATGACCAACTCACTTCCAGGGGTGTTTTGATGCGCATTTTTAGAATGTTGGTATGGCAAAACAGCGTCTTGACGACCATGCACAAAATACACTGAGCAAGAGGTACTCTTTAGTCTTTCTAAGCTAAGCTGACATAGACTTTTCTTTTGTCCAGTCCAACTCACCATTTTATTCAGGGTTCTCAAAAAGGCCTTTTGCGCACCATCTCGCATCACATTTCGATGAATAATGAGTTTAACTTCGTCAGAAAGCGCATTAGTGTGCAGAAAAATACTGTTAATTTGTTGATCAACTGCCACTTTGTTTGGACGTGCCAACAGTTTACCAATCACAGGTAAAGACATAAGTCTAAAGGGCAAAGGCGTTTGTCTTCCTAAAGTCGCTGCATTAAGCAATACCATTTTATCAACTCTATCCGGTTGCGAAGCCGACATATGAATGCAGATCGCTCCGCCCATAGAATTGCCCGCCAAATGCACCTTAGAAATGGCCAACTTATCTAAAAAAGCCCACATAAAGTCTGCATATTCAACCACATCAAAGGCTTTCTCACCTATATCAGACAAACCATGATTAGGCAGATCCAATGCGATCACACGAAAGTATGGAGAAAGGGAGGTCAACTGATATTGCCAAAGCTCCAAGGACCCACCAATTCCGTGTAGCAAAACTAATACAGGCAAATCTTTTCCTGTATCATGATAACGAACACGAATATTTCCCACTTCTAAGCTCAAACTTTTCACCGACTCACCTTATTATTGTTTTAATATCGAGAAAATTGAGCAAAGCCTGTGCCAGCCACTAAAATGCCATTCACTACAGCCATAAAAGAATATAACTTCATGATAAATAATAAAAAACCAGCTAAATGCTGGCTTTTTGTAAGACTATTTAAATCATGGATTATTACCATATGATAAAAGTCCAAAACAAAAATTTATGATTTAATCAAATCGAAAACTGGACGCTGTGACACCGCCGAACACGTTTTTATCGTGATACACACAACTCACTTGGCCTTCTTCGGCTGCCCCTAAGGCCACCATTAAGGGAATAAAGTGATCTTCTCTTGGGTGGCTGACTCGAGCATACGGCGCTTTCTCCCATGCAATTAAACCTTCATTTCTTTGCTCTGGCGTGGGAGCCATCAAGGTCTTTTGCAACCAAGCATCAAACTGCGCTGAAGGCTCTTTCGCTTGTGCTCCAAAGAGACGTAAGTTGTGATAACTCAAGCCACTGCCAACAATCAATACTCCCTCTTCACGGAGTGGGCGCAAGGCTCGACCAATCGCCAAATGCTCAGCTGGATCTAGGTTATTTTTCAAAGACAACTGAACCAGTGGCATGTCCTTATTGGGATACATTATCTCCATAGGCGCAAAAGCACCGTGATCATAGCCCTTCTTCTCATCTAAGTCGGTGGGAAAGCCTGCTTGGATCAATAAGTCTGCCGCTCTTTTGGCTACCTCAGGTGAACCGGGCGATGCGTATTTAACGCTGTAAGTATGCTCTGGAAAACCATAATAATCGTATTCCATACTAGGAGCAGCACTGGATTGTACGGCAAGTTTTTTCTTTTCCCAATGTCCTGAAATCATCAAAATGGCTTTCGGCTTTTCCGGTAACTGCTCTGGCAAAGCCGCTAATGATTCTTCTAATGTCGCTAACATAGAACGCAATTCAGGCATGTAAGGCCAAGGGCCGCCACCATGCGAAATAAAATAAGTAGGTAACATAAACAACACCTCGTAAATTGGTTGAACTGGTTGCAACTCACTTGGAGTTGACCAATAAAATTGCTCACAGTCTAGGCCTGAGCAGCCAGCTGATCAATATGCGCTCAGTTAATCCATCATTTCCAAATACGAAATAATTTAATGAAAAAATCAATTTTTACTTCTTTTCAGTACAAAAACCAGCTCATAGGCGGGCTTTTCACCCTTATTTCTCGTAACAGAACACCCTTAACCTATGACCATCAGGATCTAATGCCGTGAAGCTGGCACCAAAATCCATCAAACTTATATCTTGTATAACTTCCAGTCCCAACTCAGTCCATTTGCGGTAATAAATTTGTAGGGTGATTAGATTGCTGACTTCAAACGCTATTTCCATACTTGTTTGTGTCACTTTATCGGCTTTCGGCTCCACATCAGACCAAGCCCATAAACCAAATTTAGTACCTGACTCACTGACAAATAGCGCAAAATTATCTTGCAGCTCTACAGGATCTCGCTCGAAAAGCGGACGATAAAAAGCCACGCTTGCTGCTACATCATCCACATAAAAAATCGGAAAATTTGAGAGCTCCACGCGCTTCTCCTTGATTAAAATCGCACACCAACAGGCCCACGTTATAGCCTATAATGGTTATTCCCTACGCTAAACAGCACAAATGTCAGTTTATGTTAGCGGTCGTTAAGCTAAAACAGCGCACCGGAATGTGTCCCAAAGCGAATACACGACGACAACACGCGAGTAACACAGCCTATATTAAGCTTCATTTTGGTTTGGTGTGAGGTAGGGGGAGCCCGTAAAATCTTTCGCTAATACATCTAACGTCACCTCACCAAACCGTTGCAGCAATAAAGCTTCCGCTTCTTGTAACGCATCATTGATCGCACTATTCACTGCCTTTTCAATCTGGCATGCAGTGTGTTCGTCGGATAAACCTATGGTAAATACCGAGCTGTCTCCAATGGCATAATGAATATCTAGCAAGCTAATTTCATGCAAGGCTTTGGCTAATGACCACCCCCCACCATGACCTTTCACTGATGTCACATACCCCTTATCTCGAAGTCCCGCCATAGTACGTCTAACCACTACGGGATTGGTATTGAGCATCTTAGCGATGCGTTCAGACGTGGCTGGCTCGCCTAGATGATCCATGTGAATCAACACATGTAACATGCGTGATAAGCGACTGTCTTTTCTCATTACTGGCCTCATTTGATTGTCATCAGGTGCATTCTAACGCAGTTTTTCATGAAACATTAAAAGTTTCATGTGTTGACCAAACTGCATCACGTAACTTATGATGTTTCTTGATAATTATTACCACGTTGAGGATTCCAAAATGTTGCAAGATGTCATTATTATTGGCGGTAACTTTGCCGGTATTTCTGCGGCCATGCAGTTAGCAAGGGCACAACGTCATGTCACCTTGATCGACTCTGGTGAGCCGCGTAACCGTTTCGCCCGTCAGTCACACGGTTTCTTAGGTCAAGATGGGGTTTCCCCAAAACAAATTCAGCAAGATGCACAACGCCAGTTACTCAAATATTCGACTGTAACCTTTGTTCAAGGCAAAGCCATCAATGCCAAAAAAAGTGCAGAGATGTTTTCCGTGACACTGGATAACAATCAAGAGATATCCGCTAAAAAGCTCATCCTAGCGACGGGCTTAAAGGATGAAATACCCACTATTCCGGGGTTGCGAGAACGCTGGGGGACCACCGTGGCTCACTGTCCCTATTGCCATGGTTACGAGTTTCGAAATCGTCCTTTGGCTGTCATTGCCACTGGCCCACATTCAATTCATCAAGCAGGATTACTTGCCGATTGGGGGCCAACGACTTACTTCACTCAAGGGGAGTTCGCTCCAGATGCAGAACAAGCAAGTTTTTTGGAAAAGCGAGGTGTAAGAATTGAAGCATCTAGAGTAGTTGAAGTACTTGGTCGTGCCCCTAACATCACGAGTCTGTATTTAGAGGATGGAAGGACAGTACGAATTGAGGCTGTGTTCGTCGCGCCTAAAAGCCAAATAGTCAGCCCCATTGCTGATCAACTGGGTTGTGCTTTGGTTGAAGCGCCAATGGGACAGATACTACAAACCGATGACATGAAACAAACCAGTGTCGCTGGGGTATTTACCGCCGGAGATATCGTTAACCCCATGCAAAATGCCACCTTCGCATCTGCATCGGGAGTCATGGCTGGGGTGGGCGCCCACTTTGCCCTGGTTCACGAGTAACTCCACTCAAATAGGCTCGATTAGGGATTTTTTGCCAATCGGGCCGCATTTCCAATGCAAAAGTCCTGTAATTAATTCTCTGCTTTCTAGCTGTTTATTGACTCAAGATTTGTACCATACGTGTTGATAATGCTTGTTAGGTAAATTCTCCGTCATTATAGCGAAAGCCCACGTAATTCAAGGCCTTAACTAGTATTTTAGGGTGACTTTTCTGGGTTCAAAAAGCCGCTTATTCTGAAAAAAACACAAGGCTTGCTGTGATAAGCACCTAATAACTCAGATACTTTTTAGGAGATAAATAATGTCTTTTACTTTTGCTAAACGCACCATGATCAGCAGCCTAGTCGCTGCTGCATCCTTTTCATCAGCTGCATTCGCACAACCACAATCTGGCTTTACTCTCACTCCCAGCATTGGTCATTACGATATGGACAAGGACCGTGATGAAGAAAATGATACCGCTTACTCGCTAGGTTTTGGCTACCAATTCGACAATCCTTGGGCTGTGGAATTTGTTTACCTCAATGCCGACACCAAATCCGCTCAAACCGGCAACAAAGTAGATCTAGACCAATATCGCTTGGATGCTTTGTATCACTTACCAAATGTCTCTCGCTACAAGCTCATACCTTACTTGGCTGCAGGGGTTGGCACCACAGACTTCAGTTCCAACCCTGACAATAACCTGGACATCAATGCCGGCGGAGGTTTGAAATACGCCCTGACAGATACGCTGGCCTTGCGGGCTGATTTCCGCCTAGTTAACGACGTAGAAGATCATCATCTGGATAGGGTCTCAACGCTTGGTTTACAAATGACATTCGGCGGTAACAACAGCACTTTAGCCAGCCACACCTTACCTTTTCAACCTATCGAGACTGAACAAGAAGTCCCCCAAGCAGCAGAAAATGTGGTGGCTACGTCACCTATCACAGAGCCAAAAAGCATCAGCGAAGTAGAAACGCAAGCCAATACTCAACCAAGTCAATTAGTGGAAACAGACCCTATAGACACAACAAGTCTAGACAATTCGGAGCAAATGGATCCCTTACCTCTGCCTCCTATTACGGTCGACGGTAAAGAACCCAGTTTGTCTGAACAAGCAGCCATTGTTGCCGCGCAGCCACCCGTTAAACTGAATATTCAATTTGCCAGCAATCAAACGAGAGTTCAGCAAAAGTTCTATCCAGAAGTTGAAAAATTAGCCACTTTTATGACGGATAATCCCAATACCACAGTGGTCATTGAAGGACACACCGATGATACTGGCGCCGCCAGCTATAACCAAAAAGTATCGGAGGAGCGTGCCAATGCCATTGCGGATGTCTTGGTAGAAGTGTTCGGCATTGATGAGAATCGCGTTAGTGCCATAGGCTATGGTGAGGACAAACCATTGTTCGATAATGATTCTGCCGAACATCGTCAAGCAAACCGTCGTGTTGTTGCGGTGCTTTCCGACAATCAGGCCTAGTTATCAAGATTCAAGCCTCCCAATCATTGCCAAAAAGCAAACTGCATTCCGGCACGCCCAATCTTTGATTGGGCTTTTTTTGCAATAACCAGCACGGTTCAGCTTAGCGTACTACGCTCTAAAAAGGCCTTAAATGCCGCAAAGTAATGCAAAAGTAGTGTAATTTAAATCTGATTAGCTACACCTTAGCAGCAAACTTGCTCCCCATTTAGCTAAATAAATCCCTCGCCAAGTAAAGCCAATGTCAGGAATACACAAACAGGGTTCAGCCCTTTATTTTCAAGGATTTCCCACTCACTTTATTTCTCTATCAAAGGGCGTAATCTGAAATCTGAAGCGGATCACTCGGCACCAATGAGTGTTGTTAATTTCCATATATTAGGAGTATTAAGATGGCAATTTCATTTACAAAACGAATTCTTTTCAGTGGCATCCTAGTCGCCTCAACTTTAGCACCTATGGCTTATGCTGAGCCAAACAAGCCAGGCTTCACCCTGACACCCAGTATAGGCTATTACAATACAGACAATGATCGTGCGGCTGACAAGGATGCTTCATATGGCATCAGTCTCGGTTACCAATTTAATAATCCGTTAGCGATCGAAGCGACCTATCTGCACTCAGACGGTAAAAGACACGGTCAAGATAACGACCTAGACCAATATCGAGTGGACGGCCTTTATAACCTACCTGAATTCACGCAAACAAATTTAACACCCTATTTAGCAGCAGGGGTTGGTGTGACGGATGTGAGTGATAAAGATTCCGGTACCAACACCTTAATCAATGCCGGTGGTGGTGTAAAATACGCTCTGAATCAAGATGTTAGCCTACGCACCGACTTCCGCTTAGTAAAAGACATTGAGCACAGTTACTTGGATAACATTGCCTCAATTGGCGTGCAATACGCCTTTGGCAAACCCAGCATGTAGCACAGCAACTCAACAAGCAAAGAATAAATGCTTAAGTCCTAGCGACAAGCTTAATGGCTTAATATCAAAACGCCCAGTCATGCTGGGCATTTCTTTATACACTAAACGAAAGCGGTATCAGGCTTTTGCCGCTAACCAACGACACACACCCTGTCCCGCTAAACGACCTGTTGCAAAACAAGCTGTTAATAAATAACCGCCCGTTGGTGCTTCCCAATCCAACATTTCACCAGCGCAAAACACACCGGGCATTTTACTTAACATCAAGTCGTCATTAAGACTCTCTTCACACACGCCGCCGGCACTGGAAATCACTTCTTCTATGGCTTTGGTTTGGTAGAAAGAAACAGGGGAATGTTTGATCGCATGGGCCAAGGACTCAGGGCTAGATAAGACTGCTTTAGCAAACAACTCGTGCAACAAGGCCACTTTGACACCGCTTAAGCCCGTAGTGCGTTTTAAGTATTTACTAAGGGATTCTTTCGCCTTTTTAGAGGACAATTTTGCCACCAGCTGAGGCTCACTCACATCGGGTAACAAATCAATGGACAAACTGGCTTCACCTTGCGCTTCAATGGCGTCCCGCAGGTATTTTGAAAAAGCGTATATTAAGCTGCCTTCCATACCGTCTTGGGTGACAATGCATTCGCCTTTTTTGTGGACAATTTGGCCGTTAGCAAGCGGCATGGAAAAAGCCACTCCTTTAAGTGGACTGCCCGCAAACTTGCTGCTTAAGTGCTCGCTCCAGCGACTGTAAAAGCCACAGTTGGTACTGCGCAAAAGCGACAGGCCAACCCCTTTATCAGCCAGAACCGACTGCCAAGCACCGTCTGACCCCAGTTGGGGCCAACTGGCTCCACCCATGGCAAGGACAATCGCATCCGCATCCGCCGTCACAGTTTCCCCTTGATGATCAAAGGTAGCGCATGTTGAATTTAGGGAGAGCATTTTATGACGCATATGGAACTCCACCCCGGCTTCGCGCAGACGCGACAGCCAATGTCGTAACAAGGGCGCAGCTTTCATATCGGTTGGAAAGACACGACCAGAACTGCCCACAAAGGTGTCTATCCCTAGACCATGAATCCAATCCCTTAAGGCTTGATTATCAAATTGACGAATCGCACTCGATAACCAGTCGGCCTTGTCATAGTAACGCTGAATAAAATCATCATAGGCTTCCGAGTGTGTAATGTTCATGCCACCCACACCCGCCAATAGGAATTTTCGACAGGCGCTTGGCTTGGCATCGTACACGACCACTTGATGGCCTGCCGCAGCCATTATTTCTGCTGCCATTAAACCCGCAGGGCCAGCTCCGATCACCATGACTTGGTTTGCCATTGTCTGTTAGTGCTCACTCAGTTTCATAAAGGAGGGCATGATAAAGAAGTTTTCGGCAATCACCAAATCAGTCACTTTTTTGACTCTGGATACCTGCCGTGAGCGTCAAACGCATGGCTTCTTCTACGCCAATGTCCAATTCCGTTAAACGCTCTCGCTCTATGTATAAAGTAATCCCACCGATTTGATAACTCAGTGGTACATACACGCCGACCAACTCTTGATCGGGAAAAAGTTGTTTTCCCGTTTGTTCACCAGTAATAAAGCCTATCACTTGCGCCCCATTCCATTCTAAAGACACCACGCTTTTCATGTCTTTCTTTTCGGATAGGTTAAATACCATCATGACGTCTTTAAAAGCACCGTAAATGGATTTCACCAAGGGAATGCGCTCTAGCAGGTTATGACTCAGCTTAACCAAGTAACGAATGCCGTACAGATTGACTAACAAACCCACCGCCACTAAGGTCGCCAAGCTTATTGCCAAACCGACACCAGGAAAATAGTAATCTTCAGGTAGGAGTAACAGAATCAGTGGCTTAGCCAATGACTCGCCGGTCGATAACAACCAGTAAATAAGATACAGGGTTAAGCCAATTGGCAAGACTGCCACCAAGCCCTTTAACAACAAAGACACCAATTTATTCATATTCACATTATCCGTTTCATTGTCCATCTATAAAGACACATCAAATTTGACCTAGCTAATTAGTGTGTACTAACTCCTCAAAATCAAACCCTGTGAAGAATTTAAGAAGAATTTAATTCGTTTCATAGCTCAACAAATAGCCCCATATTCATCGAGTAGTGAATAATAACAGGGAGACGTCTCATGACGAGTAAAATAGGCCGCCCAAATGGGGATCAAAAAGATACACGCCAAGCGCTCATAAACGCGGTACGACAAAGCTTCAAGCAAAAAGCTTTGCAAAAGTCGTATCACCTATATACTTGCTACAGAATAAATTTAAATATGATTTGCCGTAGTACTGGAGCCAGCCTTGAATTACAAACGCCTCGAAACCTTTGTTTGGGTCGCCACTTTAGGTAATTTTCGTAAAGCAGCAGAACGCTTACATACCACCCAACCGGCCATTTCTGCCCGCATCTCTGGCTTGGAAGAAGAGCTTGGCGTGAAATTGTTCGAACGGGAAGGTGGGTCCAGCCCCATTATTTTGACGCCAAAAGGCAAAGAACTACTGCCCTATATAGAAAAAATCCTCTTTCAATCAGAGCAGCTTCGCAAACGCGCTGAGGCAGACTCGGCTTATTCTGGGGTGCTGCGTTTGGGCGTTTCCGAAACCATAGTCAACACTTGGTTACCTGATTTCTTAGCACGCTTGCACAACAAATCGCCCAATTTAAACGTGGAATTAACCGTAGACATCACCACGGTTCTAGCCGCTGGCGTGAAAGATCGAACCTTGGATTTGGGCTTGTTAATGGGACCTATTTCAGAACCCAGTATCGTCAATCATGACTTGTGTACCTTCGCGCTTTCTTGGGTTTGCAGTCCTCAATTGGCCTTACCAGAGCGTTTGCTTTACCTCGAAGAACTCACTCCTTGGCCTATCATTACCTACGCCAAATCCACCAAACCCTATGCAGAAATTGTACAAAAGTTTCGCAGTTTAGAAGGCAACCCGGCACACTTTTATGCTTCCACCTCACTGGCCGCCATCCGCAGCCTAGCCATAGATGCTGTTGGTATCGCCACTTTACCAGACATCATGATTGGCAAGGAATTAGAAGACAATGTATTGCGCAAGATACACACCATATGGACGCCGCATGATCTGAAATTCACCGCTTCTTACTCGGATGAACCTTTCAACCCTTTGGCGGAAATGGCCGTCGATTTGGCCATAGAAGCCGCACAAAAATACGAAAACACCCTGCTTGATAAAATAAATTGATCAAATAACCCAAAAAAACACAATTAGACTTTTCACTGTGAGGGACACTACTCTAGAAAAAAACAAAATGTGCAAAAATAAGGAACTCTCCTATGACCCCATCGGCTAAGCCACTAGCGCAACAAGCGTATGAATTGCGTCAAGCCATTCGCAATCAAACGCATACTGGACCTACCAGTGGTCTTGCAACTGGCGTTATGCAAGGCAACATTGTGATCTTACCAGCTGATTGGGCAAGTGATTTTCTCTTATTTTGTCAAAAAAACCCGGTGGCTTGTCCGCTGATCGGTGTGTCTGAAGTGGGCGACTATCGTTTACCCGAATTGGGCAAAGACATCGATATGCGTCACGATGTGCCCGAATACTATGTTTATCGCGATGGCGCCAAAGTCGAAAGCCGCGCCGACATTACCGACTTATGGCGTGATGATTTGGTGGTATTTGTATTAGGCTGCTCTTTCTCATTTGAAAATGCCTTATCGCAAGCTGGTCTAACCCCGCGCAACATTACCGAAAACGTCAATGTTTCCATGTTTGAAACCAGTATTCCAACAACACCTGCTGGTCGTTTTTTTGGCAATACTGTGGTCACCATGCGTCCTTACACCCCAAAAGACGCTATTCGTGCCATTCAAATCACCACGCGTTTTCCTAAAGCTCATGGCGCACCATTGCATTTTGGCACTCCAGAAGACATTGGCATTGAGGATCTGAGCAAACCCAATTTCGGTGATCCAGTCTCAGTAAAAAATGGTGAAGTACCGGTTTTTTGGGCCTGCGGCGTTACGCCTCAAGTGGCGATTCGCAATGCCAAACCGCCATTTTGTATCACCCATGCCCCCGGCAAAATGCTGGTAACGGATTTGCTCGATACTGACTTGGCAGTGCTCTAACCCTATTACTTTTCGCTGCTTTTCTCTCCCAGGTGAGGTGGCGTTTTTATAACACAATCAAAACAACACTAACCTTCAACGAAAGGATAAGGAACAATGAAAAAACTCACAACCGCTCTGGTTCTAGGCAGTATACTGTCTACCTCCGCTTTCGCCACTAAATGGCACATGCCAACCCCTTACGGTGACGGCAACTTACCCACACAAATCGCGTATGGATTTGCAGAAGAAATCAAAGATAAAACCGGTGGCGATTTAGAAATTAATGTTCACTCAGGTGGCTCTTTGGTTCAACACACGGAAATTCCTCGTGCGGTAAAAACGGGCCAAGTACAATTAGGCGAAGTTTTCATCGGTATTTTGGGTAACGAACACCCAGTGTTCAAACACGACAACATTCCCTTCTTAGCAACCTCTTTCGAAGACGCTAAGAAATTATGGGAGGCCGCCAAACCTCAAGTAGATGAGCAACTGGATAAAAGCGGCTTAAAAATGCTGTACGCAGTTGCTTGGCCAGCACAAAGCCTCTATACCAAAATGCCAGTGACTAAGCTAAGTGATTTAGCAGGTTCTAAAATGCGTGCTTACAGTCCGTCTACCTCGCGTTTGGCCGACCTAATGGGCACCACGCCGACTACTATTCAAGTACCCGACATTCCGCAAGCCTTCAGTACAGGTATCATTCAAGCCATGATCACCTCCCCTTCTACTGGTGTGGATAGTCAAGCTTGGGATTACGTAAACTACTACACAGATATAAAAGCTTGGATTCCTAAGAACATTGTCGTCGTCAATAAGCGTGCCTTTCGTCGTCTTGATAAAGACACTCAAAATGCCATCTTAACAGCGGCGAAAAACGCCGAAGCCCTAGGTTGGGAAAAAGTCGCTGAACGAGCTGCGAATGACAAAGCTAAGTTGATTGAAAATGGTATGCAAGTAAGCGATCCTTCACCAGAATTGCTAAGCGAACTACAAGTCATTGGTAATACTATGATAGAGGAATGGAAAGCCGAAGCGCCAAAAGAAGTTGGCGAGATCTTAACCCGTTACCAAAACTAAGCGTTTTCTTGAAGGTCGTCTCAAAGCTGTATTTGACCTTCCCACACCGTCTAGTTTCCACTAGACGGTGTCTTTTCTATCAAAAGTGAACACTATGAACCAAATAAAAGAAAAACTGTATCTTTGTTCCGGCTTGCTGGCTGGGTTCTGTATCCTTCTCATTACCTTGTTGCTGCTAGCACAAATTGTCGGGCGTTTATTCGGTTTCATTGTGCCGTCAGCCGAAGATTTTGCCGGTTATGCTTTAGCCGCATCAACCTTTCTGGGTTTGGCCTACACCTTTAAAGAAGGCGGCCATATTCGTGTAACTTTAGTGATTCAGCGTTTTTCCCCTGTTTCACGTCAATGGCAAGAAGGCATTATTCTCGCCTTATCACTTGCTCTAATCAGTTTCTTATCTTATTCGTGTACTTTTATGGTGTACGAATCTTATATCTATGATGAAGTCTCTTATGGCTATGTTCCCGTACCATTATGGATTCCTCAAATTCCCGTTGCTGTGGGCGCCATCGCCTTAAACTTGGCTATTTTGGATGCCTTTATCTGTGTCTTAAAGGGCAACACCCCCAGCTACAGTGAGCATGAAGACGCTCTAGAACTGGAGGAAATCTAATGGACATGATGTGGATTGCTATTCTATTAGCCTTTGCTCTGTTGGCCCTATTGTCATTAGGTGTTTGGGTGTCTTTCACCTTGATCACCATTGGCGGTTTAGGACTGATTTTGTCGGAAAATTATCAAGTTGATCTGTTGTTTGCCACCTCAAGTTGGGGAGCCAGTACGGCGTGGTCACTCACCGCTCTCCCTCTCTTTATTTGGATGGGAGAAGTACTGTTCCGCACCCGCTTGTCAGAAGATTTGTTCAAGGGCTTGTCTCCTTGGTTAAACGGTGTGCCGGGCAAACTCTTACACGTGAATATTTTAAGCTGCGGTATTTTCGCCGCCGTATCTGGCTCCTCTGCCGCAACTGCGGCTACCATAGGTCGTATGACCCTGCCGGAATTGCGTAAACAAGGCTACAGCGAGCGCATGGCAATTGGCACCTTAGCCGGCTCAGGCACCTTAGGCCTCTTGATTCCGCCTTCCATTATTTTGATTGTTTATGGCGTCGCGGCAGAAGTCTCCATTGCCCGCTTATTCATTGCTGGTGCACTACCAGGCTTGTTGCTGGTCAGTTTGTTCATGGGCTTTACCATGGTATGGGGCTATTTACACAAGGACGAGCTACCACAGAAAAGTCAGCAAGACACCAGCTGGTCAATGCGCATCAAAGCATTGCGTAAACTCATGCCCGTAGTGGGTCTGATTGGTTTCGTATTGGGTTCCATTTATGGTGGTATCACCACGCCAACGGAAGCAGCGGCATTAGGCGTTACTGGAGCACTTATTCTGGCAGCCATAACAGGCTCATTAAGTCGCAACAGCTTTATCGACAGCTTACTTGGTGCGGTTAAAAGCTCTTGTATGATTTGTTTCATCTTGGTTGGCGCGCACTTTTTAACGCTAGCCATGGGCTTTTTAGGCATTCCAAAAGCCTTGGCCCTGTGGATAGGTGGCCTGTCATTGTCACCCATGGAACTCATTTTATACCTCACCGTATTGTTCGTAGTGTTGGGTTGTTTCCTCGATGGTATTTCCGTAGTAGTACTGACTGTTGCCGTCATTATGCCGATGGTAGAAGCGGCTCATATTGATTTACTCTGGTTTGGTATCTTCATCGTACTTGTGGTGGAAATGTCACAGATAACACCCCCTGTTGGTTTCAACTTATTTGTCATACAAGCCTTAACCGGAAAAAACATTCTGTATGTGGCCAAAGCGGCTCTGCCTTTCTTCCTATTGATTGGTGTGGCAATTGGCTTAATCAGTGTGTTTCCAGAAATTGTTACCTATCTACCAGCGACCATGTCACAAAACTAATGGACTCGCGGTAGTGAATGTAAGGACTACTTAAAAATGAAATTAAATTGCGACATGGGCGAAGCCTTCGGTGCTTGGAAAATGGGCGAAGACACGCACATCATGCCCTTTGTGGATCAGGCCAATGTGGCCTGCGGCTTCCACGCTTCAGACCCACTGACTATGAGCAAAACCGTAGCACTGGCCAAACAACATGGGGTAACCCTAGGCGCCCACCCGGCCTATCCAGATTTAGTAGGGTTTGGGCGTCGCAATATGGACGTTGCACCCGCCGAGTTAAAAGCGCTGATACAATATCAAATCGGTGCTTTACAAGGTATTTGCCAAGCTCATGAGGTCAAACTCAGCTATGTAAAACCTCATGGTGCTTTGTACAACCAAATGATGGCCGACTTTACGATTTTAGAAACCGTGATGCAGGCTGTGAGTGAACTAGACTCATCTCTGACTCTGATGGTGATGGCGATTCCTGAGGCGGAACAAGTCAAACAGTTAGCTCAAAAATACGCCTTGAATGTCTGGTTTGAGGCCTTTGCTGACCGTTTGTACACAGACGAAGGTCGTCTCACGCCACGTAAATTGCCGAATGCCGTTCACGCCAGCTTCGAACTCATCGAACAACAAGTAGTGCAATTATGTGAAACCGGCACCCTAACCACAGCATCTGGCAAAAGCTTGGCCATTCACGCCGACACCATTTGCGTGCATGGTGACGGAGCCCATGCCGTGGATGCGGTAAAACGCATTCGTAAACTGGTCAATGCCACTCAACAAAACAACACGACAACATCATGAGCCAAACCGTTTCCCCCTTATTACCTGACATGGACATGGTCAGTGATAATGCCTGTCTACTGACCTTTAGCCAGACCATCTGCGAAGCCATTTCGGATCGCATCGCCCAAGTCAGTCATAAATTAAGCAAGTTGCCCGGCATCATTGATTTGGTTCCTTCTTATACCACCTTATTGGTAGTATTCGATGGTGACCATTTTGACCGTTTTGCCATTTGCAAAGCCATTCGTCAGCTCATCCTTCAGCTAGACCCCAAGGATGCCTTACTGGCTGATGTGCGCGACATCATTATTCCCGTGTACTATGGTGACGATGTTGGGCCAGATTTGGCCGAAGTCGCCGCCCACTGTGGTATGACCAATGAGCAAGTCATCCAATGTCACAGTGCGCAAACCTATCGAGCATTCGCCATAGGTTTTACACCCGGCTTTGCTTTTCTTGGCAATACACCAGAACAACTGCACATTGCCCGTAAAACCACCCCCCGTTTAAAAGTACCCATTGGCAGTGTGGCCATTGCGGAAAACCAAACCGCAGTCTACCCCAGCGTCACCCCAGGTGGTTGGCAAGTCATAGGTCGTACACCGATCAAATTAGTCGATTGGGGCAGCGAGAACCTCGCTCTGATTGCTATGGGCGACAAGATACGATTTGAACCCATTTCCCGTGAAGAATTTTTAGCACAAGGGGGCAAGCTAGATGGCTTTTAAAGTAATCAAACCCGGCATGCTCACCTTATTACAGGATCTGGGTCGTTATGGACATCAAGCCATAGGCGTCACCACTGGCGGCCCCATGGATGAATTGGCCTTTCGTTGGGCGAATGCCTTGTTAGACAATGACGACAATGCCCAGCAATTGGAAATTACCTTTGGCTTACTGAGTTTAGAAGCTCAAGCCAATACCAGCATTGCCTTAACTGGTGCCGACTTGGGTGCCACGTTAAATGGCAAAAGCCTGACACCCTGGCAAAGCTATGCGGTGAAGAAGGGCGATGTATTGAATTTTCAGCAACCCATTTGGGGGTTACGCGCTTACTTGGCGGTAAAAGGGGGCTTTCAATGTGAAACCACCCTCGGCAGCGTGGCGACCGTAATGCGTGAGAAGATTGGTGGCTTAACCGGCCAAGGTGATAAGCTACAAAAAGACGATATCTTGCCTTTTCAAGCAAGTGATCAACACCAGCAAAGAGCCGTACCACGCGCCGCCATTCCGGATTACAGCCAATCCGACATTCCGCTGGTGCTGGGATATCAGTATCTTAGCTTTTCGGATTTACAAAGAGCGCACTTCTTCTCCAGTGATTACAAAGTCTCTCAAAACAGTGACCGCATGGGTTACCGATTAGAGGGCAATGCCATACAGGGCAACGCCAAAGGTATCATTTCAGAAGGTATTGCTTATGGCTCAGTGCAGATCCCCAAAGATGGTCAACCCATAGTATTACTTCGCGACCGACAAACCATTGGTGGTTACCCCAAAATGGGCTGCATAACACGCTTTGGTGGAGCTTTACTGGCACAGAAGAAGCCCGGCGATGTGATCCAATTTACCCCCATCTCAATCGATCAAGCCGAACAAGAAAGACACCTGCAAATGGCCCGTTTACAGCAATGGCGTTAAGCCATTCCAAGCAATCTATCTTAGCGGGTGTTAGCCTTCTCAGTTGACACCTGCTAAGACTTTACCGGCTCGATGTTTAAAGGAAACTAAAGGAGGGAACCTTAAAAGACCTCAAATAGCTCTCTAACCCATTGAAATATATATAAATTAAAATAAATAGCAAATTATGACTAACGAAAAAGCATGCCTGACCATGCGATCAGGGCAATGTTAAGCGCCCGTGATCAGAATTTACTAAAACGACTTGAGTTCAGCTTTTTTGCACCCGATTCTTTGAACCACTGTTTTCATCGGCTTGTGTCTAAAAATAGCTTTTTTATAAGAAAAATAACAGGTTACTTAATGCTTAAAGTACCATTTTATAGGGACGGTCAATTTAATTCACAAAAGTGTGTTTTATTTGAAATAAATATGTTCTATTTTAGTTGTGGGTAGATTTGTATAGACATGCAAAAAGTATAGACATGGAAAATTCATTTTTTGCTTCTATATAAAAAAACAGCTTCCTATCAAATACACACATTATTAACCATGGATCATGGAGAAAACAGGATGTTTATATCAACTAAACAACAATCAACCACCAAACACCCTAGGTGTTTAAAAAACCGACTCATCAATTTTATCTTGACTGCGATACTAGTAAGTTTTTCCAGTCTAACCAATGCCACAACGCTAACTGTTGAACAAATTATCGATGCTAGTAGCATTTTTAAATTCGATGAAAACCACAGTATGTTCACCAGCACCGCGGCACCGGACGAGCTTTCAACAACCAATGGAAATACCGAGTCAACACTTGGAGCACAAAGGCTGAAAGCGTTTAAATATGCTCTTGGCATCATAGCGTCAGAATTACGCATCAATCAAACCATTGACATAGTCTTCTACGATAGCGATACAAACTGTGACTACTATGCAACCGCCTCCTATGCGTACAGCTATCAAAATGGCAAGAATCAAATTGCCAATACTCTTTACCCTTCGTCATTGGCTAACCAACTATTGCAAACCGATACTTCAAATAACAGTGCGGACATCTGGATTAGAATCAATCCAAAATACTTAAATGGCTCATGTAATAAAAAATTCAACTATGGCTTATATAGCAACGAAAAGAACGTCAATGCCATCGACTTTGTTCAGCTAATCATGCATGAAATGACACATGGAATGGGCTTTGAGAAAAGACCTTCCAATGATAGTAATCCTTTTATTTATGAACGTATGTTGTGGGTCAAAGATAAACAGGATTATTATTCAAATCTTAACAATGATCAGCGTACCGAAGCTCAGAAGGTTGTTTCTAACATAGTTTTTAATGGTCGTATAACTCGCCAGCAAGCCTCAAATATATTAGACACAAGTGTTAAGTTGGTGCCACAAACAACTCAGGAGAGTAACATCCCTAAAATTGACAGCAATGTGGTCACCACTGGAGCACTCCCAGAGAGCGGCATTGTTGGACAAATTAATATTGTCAATTTTGATACTTGTGCCATTAGCGGAAACCTTGGAGGCAAAATAGTCCTACTTCCCGATGGCTGTGCTCGTAAAGAATTTGGTTACGATGGCACCCAATATGACACTATTATTAAAGCTCAGAATCAAGGTGCATCAGCTATTATTACAAGTGCTGCAGAAACCTTCCGTGTTTCTGCATTTACTGATATTACTATCCCCGTCGTTACCATGCCTTTGTCAGACTATAAGAACTTACAATCTGCCATCGAGCTTTTACCGAGTGATACTACGTATAGCTTAGAGAAACAAGCCAACAAATTAATGGGAACCGATGAGTCCGGCAGACCCTTCGTCCATACCGGATTGAACTTAGGATCAGCTTCTATACTACTCCATTGGAAACCCAGTGTTTCCCCTAAGCCGGTTAATAATCGCACCGTTAGAAATATCATGGAACCTAATACCGTGAATGGTTTAGAGTACGCTCAACGATCTATTCGCTCGACTATACCAGCTTTAATCGACATGGGCTGGGCTGTTCATAGCTGTGGTAATGGCGTCGTTGAGGAATTTGAAGAATGCGATAGCGGCAATATTAATGGCACCGCGTCTTGTGCACAAAACTGTACCTTGCCAGGCTATTGTGGCGATGGCGTAGTAAATAGTGCTACGGAAGAATGTGATGATGGTAAGAATAATAATGACAATACCGTCAATGCTTGCTCATCTATGTGTACTGTTAACAAGTAATCATTTTTAATCCATCTAAAAATAAAAGCAGAAAAATCCATCAGATTTTTCTGCTTTTACCTCTCCTATCCGCTTTCCATTAGAATTTAATCAAAAAGATAAGAACAAGCCCACTCAATGCATTTCAACTCAGTAACAGCAGTGCGCAAAGCTTGCACCAGATACTCTTCTCCACACAAACACGCCCTACGAACATAGGAACTCTCTGCAAAGGAAAGTACAGTGACAACAATGCATATCTTATAAACTAATATACTTACTTCTGACTCTTGGCATGACAAAACCTCTTTTCCATAAGAAATATTCTCTATAAAGAAAAATCGTCAAATTATGTTGGATGCCCTACTGAATTCGCTTACCGCTAACGGAATCTTCACCACAAAGAAAGGCTCGACGAACACATCGAGAAATGCAGTGATAGTAAGGGGGGCTGTCTAAACTGATTTGTTGATTTCGGGCTCTAGGCATTTGGAAACTGTATAATTTTTAGCCAGTCAACTAAGTTATGCCTGTCCTCTATTATTCACTGCTTCTTAGAATAAAACAAAGTTGCTTAGCTATGCTTTTCCGCAAAACTAAGCTTCTTTTTCTCTGCTTCAGTAATTATGCTTTCAACAGGTTTATAAAGAGAAACCACCTTTGCATAGTCTTTATCTTGCCACGCCATTTGGGCTTCTCGTCTAACACCTTCTAACTTCATTTTCAGCTCATACTGATTGCATTCTTCTTCTCGGAGATTAGATAAACGCTTAAAGCTAAACTTGTTATCCAACAAATAATCTTTTGCATTTAATGAAACTAGAGCAGCCAACTTAGTTATACATGATTCGAGAGCATCTGAATCCGAAGCTTGCAAAGCGCGATAGCCTCTTCCCTCCGCCGCTCTTTCTGTTCGCAGAACTTCACCTAAATTGAATGGCCTTTCCTCTCCGTTAAACAAAACCTTCAACTGTCCAATTTCGACATCTAACTCATACGACCTATTTGCATCATAATGAACAGTTAAAAACACGTCATCATTTTCGAATCGAACTTGAAAGCCATCTTCTTTTACTACTGAAAAGCCATATTCAGAAATTAAGAAATTGAAGCTCTTTCGAACCAGCGAACCAAAAATTCCAGAGTCCATAAAATTTTCCACGCAAAGCATTTATAAACCTCTTGTTACGAACCAGGAGGGTGATATGCCCCCGTGGACAACTAAGTTATGCCTGTCCTGTATTATTATTATCGCTATTATCGCTGTTGCCTTTCAAGTAGAATTGTCAGATCAAGTCGAGACTAATAGAGCTAAGAAGTAAAAAGTCATTGGAAGAACGGAGACTTCAAGTTACCCGTTTTGTACTTCTTTAAAGATCTCTTCTATGTTTTCCTTTAATAGTGAAGACTGTTTTTGTTCCCACTGATAGTGGCCTTTTATCCCACGATGAATGACAGCGTTAATAACACTGTGAACCGATTTATCTGATGCTGCTTCAATTAAGAGTGAGGAGAATTCACCGGCTTGTTCAGGACTATATTTAAATGCATCATGTAACATTGATATTGCCAATCCATGAACCTCTGCTGGAGTTACCCCCTTAATTTGACCATCGGCATAGACCATACCAAAAGCAAATGCCGCCAATAATTGCCGTTGTAACTCTGATGTTTCCTCAAACTTAATTCCTATTACCGAAAATATATAACTTACCATATTGGCATTTTGTTCGCGGTTACCTTCTAAATCACCCATAACATTAACGCTTCGACTCTAAATAATAACAAGAACGCCATCAGGGTAAGCACCATTCCAACCACATGGATAATGCCCCGCTTCATAGACACTTAAACAATAATGGCGATACAAGACACCCAATTAAAGGGAAGACTAGCAAGCTATCCGCCTCATTTCTATTTGTTATTGAAAAACTCATGGAAACTCGTATCAGTGAAATATTTCTAAGTAGACTGAGCGGTTTTGATTTGGAAAACGCGTTTTTCAGGCGAGTTGGTATGTCGTATATACATTATACGTCTACTCTGAGGACATTTGATTTCAAGTATTGCTTCTAGGCCAGTAACTGACAGCATTTTTGATTTGGTCTCGACCTCGGTTGGGCATTTTTATAACCTTGTAAACTCTCTTTTTTACCTACTACGCTATGAGTATTTTGTTCGAATTTCGTAGCAATGGTTAACCAGTTTTGATGGGAAATATTCAGACGCTTAAGAATCGGCATTAAGTTTCTCCTCTGCAAAGGAAAGTACAGTGACAACAATGCGTATCTTATAAACAAATGTGCTGACTTCTGACTCTTGGCATGACAAAACCTCTTTTCCATAAGAAATATTCTCTATAAAGAAAAGTCGTCAAATTATGTTGGGTGTCCTACTGAATTCGCTTACCGCTAACGGAATCTTCACCACAAAGAAAGGCTCGACGCACACATCGAGAAATGCAGTGATAGTAAGGGGTGCTGTCTAAACTGATTTGTTGATATCGGGCTCTAGGCATTTGGAAACTCCTTTTCCAACGTGAAATATACTGGATAAAATTACAGTGTATTTTTTAGCCAGTCAACTAAGTTATGCCTTTCCTGTAGTATTCATTACTGTGCCAGCTTCCCAGTGACTTTGGCCAGGATGACTCCTATCAAGTGTTTGTTGTTGGACTGATTTTATTTGAGTTCCACCACCAGGCTTAAAAACTTCATATTGATATTCGCGACCTGATGCATTTCTAGATTGCGAAATGGGCTGTTGGCTGGTTGGAATCTCTTGCTCTTTCATAACCTGTTTTCTGGCTGCGTTCTCTGTAACATCAAATCTGGCTAGATAACTTAGCTACCACTTCCTCAAAAGGCTTTTCCTGCCCGAGCACACTTTCGATATCAAAGCTTTCATCCATGACAGTTTCTTCACTATCACCATTCAATATCTCGATGTGCCCTTGGCCCGAATCCCAAAAAGTAAGCCGACAGAAATAACTGTTAAAGTCGAAATCAACCGTAATGCTCTGCGTGTCTGCGTGCTCAGGTGCACGCATAATTTCAAATATACAACCGAGCATCGTAAATACATTTACGTCAGAGTTAAGCCAATCTAAAACTTTCTGAAGCATCATAATCACCTTATTTTTGTCGCTTTGTGGACTATGTTTTCTGCATCCGGCATTTGTGGAACTGGATTCCCTTTTCTAGCAGCAAACCTACCCGTGGCAGAATTCGGACCTACAATCTGTGCCCAATCCTTATTAGTTTTCTTCAAAGAGGATGCCGGTACATCAAACTCGGCATACACATTTCCAACTTTGGTTTGTTTTATAAATGCTTCAGGATTAGCAGGGTCAGCAACATGCGTCGTACCAGAATAACTTTCCTGCGCTTTCCCCGTCTTTTTCATCTTGGCCAATTCATCAGGAGACATCCAACGACCGACTGTCTTCTTTGTAACCTTAGACTTACCAAATAAACCAGACCATGTTTGCGGTTTCTTAAATAGGGAGGTGAGCAAACCAATCCCGATCCAATTTTCTGGTTCGCTTGCTGCATCCAATAAAGCAATTGAACTTGGTACTCTATTATCTATTTTTTCTAAATCATTTCCATTCCACTAAGTTATGCCTGTCCTGTATTATTATCGGAGTCAGCGTGGATAAACTGATAGGGCTTAAGGATACCTCAGCTAAGCGAGGGCCAATGCCCAAGCTTCAGCGGCAAATTGAACAGGTCGCCTTGTTACCCAAGGCTAAACAGAAGTTTGTCAGTGAGATGTTAGAGACGGTGATACAGCAAGCTACACATTAAAAAGCCCGCGTTTGCGGGCTTAAATTATCACTTAATCAATCTTCAATAACGGATAGAAGGCTACACCCTTAACCTTGTTCTGCTTTAACACAGAATATAAATCCTTAGTTATAAGAACTGGCTTATGTGATTCTGCACCACTACCAAAGTTATCCTTCACTTTAAAAATTGGCGTTTTTACAACTCCTGTCAATGCAGGAAAAAATCCACGCACAATAGGCAAATATTTCGTTACTGAACATTTGGCACATACCTGACCAGGAGTGTCCGTTTTTAATGAAAGGGATACATCCTCTTCAGGCACAATTAATTGAACGACAGTCTCTAGTGGTTTTCCTGACTTAGCATGAAGCACCTCTCGACATTCAACACCTAAAGGCTTAAACAAATTCTCCCAGGTATCAGGTCGAACAAAAAACTCATCAAAAACCCAATTCAATTGCAATATATCTTTAGTGCCCCACTTCGGTTCCTTAGAGAACTTAAAAGGACTCTTCTGGATCAAACCACTGCCACATTCAGAGCAATATTTATCCAAGCAATAAACTTCGGACAAATAACCAAAGTCTTCTGAAGGCTCAGGGTAGCCATGATGCCAATCACCAACTAGACGCAAATAATCAGAATCATTTAGTTCTTTCGCTGAAAAATCGGTTTTTGCTGTATCAACCGCCTCCAGAGACCTAGCCAATACATCAACTTCAGCCCAACGCGGATCCGATTCGTCAATCTTAAAACTAGAAAAACCAACATTTAACTGAATGCCCAACGCTTCAAATTTTTGTTTTGCGCTTTCATCAACTGAAAGCGCAATATTATGTGTAATTTTCATGCCAGACCTTATAAGCCCAATGATTTCAAAATATCGGGGTGGTCTTTATAGATCTGTTTGGCGGCATTCATAACTTGGTCACGCGTAGCAAGTAGACGATACAAGACACCCAATTAAAGGGAAGACTAGCAAGCTATCCGCCTCATTTCTATTTGTTATTGAAAAACTCATGGAAACTCGTATCAGTGAAATATTTCTAAGTAGACTGAGCGGTTTTGATTTGGAAAACGCGTTTTTCAGGCGAGTTGGTACAACTAAGTTATGCCTGTCCTGTATTATTTTCATGTCCTGTATTATTTTCAGGAAAGTGCCCGCTTCGATGCTGCCAGCATTGGCGCAGCTCTTCGGGGTCAGCGTGGATGAACTGGTGGGACTTAAAGATACCGCGACTAAGAGAGGGCCAATGCCCAAACTTCAACGTCAGATTGAACAAGTCGCCTTGCTGCCCAAGGCTAAACAGAAATTTGTGAGTGAGATGCTAGATACTGTGATTCAACAAACGGCACATTAAAAAGCCCGCGAATGCGGGCTTGATTAATCTTTTTATTTTTTTGATCGCGAAGTTCTTTGATCGTTTTGTTCCAATAACGACATGCTTCTATATGCTGCTCACGTGTTAAGGCTGTTTTGTTTTCAGGATCAGTAGGACTGCCGCCAACAATGATAGGAGTAATCTCAAATATTTCTAAGCCTCTGAGCTGCTTTCTATTTTGCTTTCTGGTATCAGAGTAGCGAGCCATCAGAATCTCTCATTCTTTCTAGCAAGTGAGTGAAGTTATCAGCTACTGGTGTAGCATGTTGCAGATCCATTCCAATAAAAGGAATCTCAACAACCTTATAGGGTTTACTTCGAGTATCAAACCCAAAACCTTCCCCACCACCATTAGAGCCAAATAGAAATATCCCTGGCGCGTATTTTTCAGCTTCATATTCCTTGTTGAACGGAATTAACTCTTCAGCCTTCCAGAGGATTAAATACACCTCACCAACAAAGCCTTCTCCACCATTTAATTCAGAAAAAACAGATAAATAATCATTTGATAACGATAATTCAGCCAACTCGGCAAGAGCGTCGCTAGACGCTCCTCCCTCAAAAGAAAAATCATCAAGCAGATCCTTTAAATTTTCGTCCACAGCAATTTAACTTCCAACGTCTTTTTGTAATTTGTACCACCATGGGGTTACTTGTTTTCTGTGCAAGCTTCTATCGATGATTACCTTATTCGCTGGATCGGTCGTCGAACCACCGAACTTCAACGGTTGAACTTCATGCACATCGACTGGTTCAACTAAGTTATGCCTGTCCTGTATTAGCTCTAAGAGCCCGCGAAAGCGGGCGTGAGATTTAACGGGTTAGATCATAATCAACCGGCGATTTAATATTGGCTGTTAACCTATAACCTTCATCTAGCTTTTTGGCTGCTTCATCACCAACATAAAAAGATTTTATTTTTGTAAACCTTTTTTTAATTGATGAGACAATGCCCTTATATAAGGCTATTGACCATTCATCATCCGATACTGTTCCTACCTGGCCAGCAATAATACAAGACGAATCATTAAGCAGTCCTCCCGCTCTAAAAGATACACTTCTTGGATGAGACATTTGGTCATAAAATCTTTTAATGTCTCCATTTCTCTGTTCTACAGATCTTGCTTTTGGCTCATCGCCTGGCGCTATCAACAAATACAACTCTGATTGATTTTGATCACCCACAGAAATAAATCCTAAATCTTCTATCTCTTCAGGTGATTCGTAAACGCTAGGTTCCTCGCTTTTTTCCTGAAAAGAAAAAACGTAAGGAACCTTAAGTCGAACATCGTTTAAAACTAACAACAAATCATTTTGCGTCGCAAAAAATGAAATTTGATTCTTTGCCATGGGTGACCTTTATGATTTTCTTTGCCATGGGTGACCTTTATGATTTTCTTTGCCATGGGTGACCTTTATGGTTTTGGTATCAACAACAAATGGTCACCTGGGGTTTGCGATCTGATTCTAGCCGCGTTTGTTGCTTCACGAATAGTTGGGGTTATGCCATCTGCTCGGGTATCAACTGTGTTGACTCGAACTGTACGTCCATTTTTGGTGGCTGTGATATCTGGAAACGAAGAGCCTTTTCGACCACCGCCAGGTCCTGGCAAATACTCTTCTGGAAGCCGATTAACTCTGCCAGTAATCGTAAAGCCTCTATTCTCCATTTCAGTAGCAACATCATCTATATGCTGTCTGGTACTAGGCTTTCCTAATCGGCCTCCTGGGTTAGGTACACTCTTTGTAACCTTAGACTTACCAAATAAACCAGACCATGTTTGCGGTTTCTTAAATAGGGAGGTGAGCACACCAATCCCGATCCAAGAACTAAGTTATGCCTGTCCTGTATTATTCCGTAATTAACATTGACTTGAGCCTGTAGTCCCAAATAATCGAACAACAAACCCGATAAAATATATGACAATTATAAATATGAAAATGAAACACAATTGGATTGTATTGAATATGAAGAATATAATCCCTTCAAGTCCAGTACCTCCTGAGTCCACTTGCCCATAATAAAGAACATTAAAAGGCAAAACACTGCAAGAAATTACTGATGCCAAATTAACTAACCAGCGTTTTATATTAGAAAAGCCAAGAAAAATCACTATACATCCACCTATAATATATGAAGATGTGACCCAAAGGTTCATAATAAACCAGCTCAGTGAAAAAAATGACGTTGAGGCAAAACTAAACTCAGTATATCCTGCATAATAAATCGCCACTATGTATAGGCTATACAAACATAAAAATATGATTTTCGTCTTAGTAAAATGTCTGTATACCATTAATCTATATTCTCCTATTGTGGATCTGACAGTATCAAGCGTTCCACTTCGTTAAGCATTTCATCTGCAACACTCCACTATCAATAACGAATTTTCTTTTATCGCCGTTCTGGCATCCTCTATCTGAGATTGCGGAACACTCCAACAGTACACCTTGTCCGATAATGGCTTTAGCGACCCGACTTTATTTTCTTCAATCCATCTAGCTAAAGTCATTCCTTCAATCAATGAATTAACATGATTCTGAGATAATATGTTCACTGAATAAATGTCTCTAAAATGCCCTTTCAAATGACGATTTAAAGCTATCCTTTCGTTCATCCAAGCTCCAATGCTGTCAGCTTCTTTCATTTCTTCTTCGCTATAGCCAAGACCAGAAGACATTCCGTATGCATACATATCAGGCCCTTTTGAAAAGGGGCGCTCATATACTATTCCATAGACTTGCGCACTAGTTCTTGTGACTTTAGCAATAATCTCATCTAACAAATCCTGACAAGAGCCATCCAATTCTTTATCAAAACAAAACATCATTGTTTTAGTTTGGTAAGAATTAATTGAAGCGAAAACCGACCAACCAAATGCTAATTGCTTAAAACCTGGAATTGTTAGGAATAGCTCCACTACTTTAGGTAGAGATTTGCCAATTGAAACTTTTTTCTCTAACTCTTCAATTGACGAAGCTTTGGTCTTATCTGGTTGACTCCCAAGCAATACATGATCTGGAAGAACTCCCAATAATTGGAAGAATTTGAAAGCTATTGCGAGCCAATCTTTGAGGCTATATTCACCTTCCCAATCATAAAAAACTATGCACTTAGCTGAACCTTTTCTCATTTAATATTTTACGTTAGGCCAATTTAATCCCTGAGCTTCTACCTCAACAACCTTGTTACCGTTAGGATCAATAGAAAAATCTAAAAGCAACTTGTCTTTCAAATCAGCTGATAAAAACACTATTATTCCTTCATCATTAAGCCCAAAAGGAAATGAAAAGTTAACATCTTTTATACTGCCAACTTTATACAAACCACAAATATTTGTTTTACTAGTCCAGAGATATACTTGCTCATTATTAGTGTCATATAAACCTTGAATATAGCTACCAAACCGAATATCATCTTTTTCAGAAAAATCTACCTTAAATTTTTCGGCAGGTAAATTTACTAGATTCGATGTTCCAGCCCGAACTTCATCTACTTTGTCTACAGACGATAACTCATCCTTACTCACGGTTTTATTTGCAGGTATTCCAAGCTCTAACAGATAAGAAGCAATTTTGCTTAAATATTCACGCTTATTCTTAACGTTAGTTATCATAGTCTACCTTAGACTTATCATTACCCAATTTAGGTCGACCATAGTCATTCATTCGGACTTGGCCAGTAAGCGGATCTGTTTTTACTGTGCCAGCTTCCCAGTGACTTTGGCCTGGATAACTCCTATCAAGAGTTTGTTGTTGGACTGATTTTATTTGAGTTCCACCACCAGGCTTAAAAACTTCATATTGATATTCGCGACCTGATGCATTTCTAGATTGCGAAATGGGCTGTTGGCTGGTTGGAATCTCTTGCTCTTTCATAACCTGTTTTCTGGCTGCGTTCTCTGTAACATCAAATCTGGCTAGATAACTTAGCTACCACTTCCTCAAAAGGCTTTTCCTGCCCGAGCACACTTTCGATATCAAAGCTTTCATCCATGACAGTTTCTTCACTATCACCATTCAATATCTCGATGTGCCCTTGGCCCGAATCCCAAAAAGTAAGCCGACAGAAATAACTGTTAAAGTCGAAATCAACCGTAATGCTCTGCGTGTCTGCGTGCTCAGGTGCACGCATAATTTCAAATATACAACCGAGCATCGTAAATACATTTGCGTCAGAGTTAAGCCAATCTAAAACTTTCTGAAGCATCATAATCACCTTATTTTTGTCGCTTTGTGGACTATGTTTTCTGCATCCGGTATTTGTGGAACTGGATTCCCTTTTCTAGCAGCAAGCCTACCCGTGGCAGAATTCGGACCTACAATCTGTGCCCAACCCTCATTAGTTATCTTCAAAGAGGGTGCCGGTATATCAAACTCGGCATACACATTTCCAACTTTGGTTTGTTTTATAAAATGCTTCAGGATTAGCAGGGTCAGCAACATGCGTCTTACCAGAATAACTTTCCTGCGCTTTCCCCGTCTTTTTCATCTTGGCCAATTCATCAGAAGACATCCAACGACCGACTGTCTTCTTCGTAACCTTAGACTTATCAAATAAGCCAGACCATGTTTGCGGTTTCTTAAATAGGGAGGTGAGCAAACCAATCCCGATCCAATTTTCTGGTTCGCTTGCTGCATCCAATAAAACAATTGAACTTGGTACTCTATTATCTATTTTTTCTAAATCATTTCCATTCCACTAAGTTATGCCTGTCCTGTATTATTGGTCTCCCAATCATAAAAAACTATGCACTTAGCTGAACCTTTTCTCATAATAATACACCTTAAAAGTTATTGTATGGGTGCAATTCGGACATTTCCTCTCATACTTGATGGCAATTGTTGCATAGCATCTAAATTACGCTGATAGAGGAAAGCAGGGTTATCAGTTTTGATGGAAACTCAACGGAATCGATAAGACCATCAGTCCTTCTCCCTATAACGTCCGGTAAACGCCGTGGGGATGTTTTCACCCCTGAGGTCGTACTGTAAGGCGCACCTTCTCATATTGGCCAGACTTGGCCATTCTTACCGCTTCTCTGTAGCTTCTGAATTGATGTCCGGGAGTTCCGGTTTTCTGAGCTTTCCCTTCTATTATGTTTTTCCAGGATTTATCTACATTGTGTATAACATTTAAGTTTCAGAGTCTGAGAAAATTTTTTTAACGATTCCGGCACCTATCTTTTTGCCTTCCCAAAGAGAGATCTCATCTTCTTCATTTAAGTGGCTGAGAACATTCTCAGGATTAAGAAATTTAACAGCTATGTCATATTCCATGCCAAGTTCAAAAACCGTAGTTCCATCCAAGATGAATCGACAATCAAACGCCTGAGTATCATCAATCATCAAAAGGCAACCAATCGAGGATTGGCGACCACCTTCAGCGGCACTAAGAAAACGAACAAGTATAGTTGCTTCTTTCTTCATCATTTTGGTATCGCCATAGAGTTTAAAATTTCAGGCCTTAGACCATTTAAGGATTGGTTTGGTAAAACATAAGCGGGTATCCCTCCATCAACACTCACAAGTTTTGGTAATGTGGTTTTTTGAATTTTTTTCGAATGTTCCCTAGATTTCCTTACTGCATTCACATAAGGAAACAAGAACCCCTGAATATACAATAAGTGGTACCATTAACTCATATAAACCAGAAGAACACTTCAAAATCATAGGTATCAATTGAAAATAATTACCTGTCCGAGATGCCTCTGAATATTTATCCAAAGTTAAAGAACTTTCTACCAAATTAATATCATCATATGTAATCTTAAGTTCTTTGGCTGAATCAGCACTTTCAGATTTATAGTAAAGTCCTTTCGTATAAAGACACAAAGTAATGGAAAACCTATCACACAAGAACACTCCATAACCTAACTCAGTATCTTTTTTGTTTTCTTCCAACCATTTGCCATGCTCACCATAGACAACAGTCTTTAAACTATCTCTGATAATTTCAATCGTATCCATTATCTCAAACTCTTGATAAAGTCTTGTAATCCTTCTTTTGTTGCAGGAAAAAACTTAAGATGGGTGTCATGTTAAATGTTGTTTGTAACATTAAAACTTTACAAAAATCGCTAACTTCACGAGTTCGTCAATATAAAACAATAACCATCGCTTTTTCCAATAGAGTTCATATGCACTACGAAACGATTAGCAGCCTCAAAACAGGCTTCAATGTACTCGCCGAGCCTATCCCCATTTTTGATATCAGAAAAGTCTGCAATCTCGTCTAGATTGGGTTTCACGCTTCCATCTTTTAGCAAGTAGAAACCTTCAATCCCTATAACCGCAAAGCCAGCAGATTTGCTAGCCTGTAAAAAAGCTGCACAATGTGCCTTATACACAATGAATTCACCATCGCAAAAAACACCTTTACCATTAAATGGTTTTAATAAGTCAACTTCCATCATATCCATGTCACTCAAAAGGAGGTTTCCAGTCCGCTTTGTTTACATTTGAAATCTGGACAATCGTACCGTCATTATCATTACGCACAACATAGTGTCCATCCTCAGGGATATAAGCTGTAGCGGGCTCATCACTGTTCCATCGTGTATCTCTTGTCGAAACAGTTTTATTTGGGTTCTCAATCGTACTGTTAACGCTGTCCTTATCCCAATCTCGCTTACCCATTTGCTTCTCGATTTTCTTTTCAAATTGAGTTGTTACTTCCTTTGTAACCTTAGACTTACCAAATAAACCAGACCATGTTTGCGGTTTCTTAAATAGGGAGGTGAGCACACCAATCCCGATCCAAGAACTAAGTTATGCCTGTCCTGTATTATTACTCTTTCCACTTATAAAGTTGGTTTCGCCTTAGCCCAAGTTCTCTAGCGACATCCGCAGCTGGTTTATCAGATGTTTCCATTAAGCGAATCGCTTCCAACTTAAACTCTTTGGTATAGGCATTATAAGGTTTACGTTTTGTTGTCATAAGAACACTCCTAAAGGACTTATTGTCCCTGATTAAAAATGTCCATTAAACTGTAGCAGGTTCAGGGTGACCCCAATTATTCTTCCAAAAAAACAGACTTTCTAACAGATTCTTTTGACGGCAATGATTTAAGATAATCACCACAATCAATATATCCCTTCACATCGTCGTAAGCATAAATATTCTGAATTTTCACTAATGCTTTTACCACACACGCTAACAAAACTTGATCGATTTCTTGCCACCCATCATCTAACTCAAGAGCCACTAAAAAACAATTCTTATTATTAACAGTTAAGCGCAGTTGATTTTCATCCAAAAATTCTCTAACTCGTTCGTCACGATATGTCTCAACCCTAATCCAAGGCTCCTGTTCTTGCATCTCAGACCACTTACCGTTTGCCTCCCATTTGTTCACCTTAAGATCTAAATAAGAGGCATCATTTAATACCTCCGCATCCTGAACAAAGGAAACTGGAATACTTTCTCCCCAAGCATCATTAACTATAGATGCACGACTAGGAAGAGGGACTTTGTTATCTATCAGTACAATATATTTAGAATACACTACATATTTCCTGTTTCTTGGAGGCGCTTTAAGCCTTTTTCAGCATTTTTAATCAATTGATCTCTAGAGGATTTCGGTAGACGCTTGAATGCCTTATTAATTTGAGGAGCTAAGGGCTTTGATAAATCTGGACTAAAATCAACGATCGATCCCTTCCCACTACCAGACTGTATTTGCAGCTTTCCATTAGGTTCGATATCAACTCTTAAAAGTCTTTTTTTTAGTCCCGATAACGGCTTCAACAGGTAGTCCTATGGTTTCACTAGACTTGATTACTCCTTTTGTAACATCACCATGTTCTTCACTATACACCAAGCGAAGACCCAATAGATCAGTATCTGCTGGCTGATAACCGTCTGAAATCAGATCTATTTCTATTTTGCTTCCATCCAATCCAGTTAGAATAGAATAATCGCACCCGTTTCTTCGTTAATTGGAAACGCTGTACTCTGGTCTTCTGTAGCCAAAGGCGAGTCTGCTGGAGAAATAAGAATATTATCCTCTGGGTTAACATCATGTATCTGCTTTCCACCTGAATCTAGTACACCATTTTGCGAATATGTAACAAACAAAGCTATCATCTGTATTTTCAATGAATCACTCATTTCTTGGCATTCAGGTGAGTCTTTAAGTATCTCTATTTGATCTTGTAATGTGGTAGCTGCTGAAGTAGTTCCAATTATGGCTAATGCTCTAGTTAATAAAGTTTCTGTGACAATTCCAAGTACTAGGCTTAATAAGGTGGGTAGTTTGTTAAATTATGCGTCCAAAGGAGAGTCTTAACTTATTGAAAAATGAATGTCATAGGCTGGGTGCCTTGCTAAATTGCCTGTCCTGCTACATCAACTTTCATTAAAAAGCCAATCACTTAATATGATTGGCTTCGAGAGGTGGGTGGCACGTTAAATCCTAGTTAAATCCAGCCAATTTTTATAAAATTTGAAAAAGATACATTTAATTATCTATTAAATTCATTGAAATTTAAAACCATCCTCTATTATTTAATATATAAGTTTCCTCAAAGCTTTCATTAGATTTAAATATGTATATCACACATTCAATAAATGCAATAACCATCATTATCAGTGTTGGAATTCCAATAAAAACATAACCAATAATTGACGTTAATAACATTATAACGCCTTGCATTTTATAGCCAAGATAAAATTTATGAGCACCAAATGCACCTAAAAGAAATGCAAAAAGTATTGCGCCCATTTTTTTAGAAGAGCTTTTTTTAGATGGATTAGTATTTGGATTAATGGTTGTTGCAAAACTCTCATTAATTATAAAATCAACCCTCATATCCACGCTAGGAAATGATTTTATTCTCCATTGTTCTATATCGAATTCATAGCGTTTACCGTCATCTCCGGAAATAATACCTGTACGACTTGAATCATCAAATAATAATATTTTTCCTTTCATTAATTATCTCCTCTAAAGTGAAAAAAATAGATCTACAAAACAATGCTCAAGCATTGAAAAAAACATAAGTCTTAGGTCAAACAGAACAAAACAATCCAACTAAATAAAAAACTGAAAAGTAAAATTAATTTTTATTGAGAAATGAATTTAACATTAATTTTTGATACTCAAGGAATTTTGGATTAATCTCTCTATCTTGATTTATTACAGAAAGAAATAGCGAAATGTAATGATCAGAATTTAATTCATCTTGCTTTTTGGCTTCCTTAAAAGAAGCATATTCTTCTAATATAATCGAATAATATTGATCTACACTTTTACCAACCTCATATTTCAATGCATTCATTCTATCTTTCAATGCATTCATTCTATCCTCATAATCTTTATTATTTTTTTTATTTTGAAATTCCATAATTAGCATATAGCCTGCCATAATATTAAAATCTTTTTCCAATCTGTTTTTTTGTTTTACTAACACCTCATCATCAAACTCTATATCACCAATATTTCCATTTTGAACATCTTCAAATAATATATAAACCATATTATAATAGAAATGCATCAATTTTATATGTTCAACCATTGATAGCTTAATAAAACTACCTTGATAAGAGTTGTATTCAAAAGCATATAATGAGGACATTAATTCTGTATAAGCGACAAAAAAATCAACTGCCACATTCTCTTTATGCGCATCTTTACCACTACCCAAAAATTTGCTTTCAAATGCGGCAATATAATCATATAATTTCCTTCTGCACACTCTGGCTTTTTCTTCAAGCGCCGACATAATTTTTTCATTATATATTGGTGAAAATAATGGCCGAGAAAAGCTCACCTCACTAGAAAGGATTTCTTTATATTTCGTTGTAATACTCTCAACATTATCAACAAGATTTCCTTTATTTTTTGAAAATCCAATTTCACCACTGTAATTTAAAAACACCTTTCCACAAGAAATCCTTAACTTCTCAGAATAAAAATAAAGGCTCATCTGCTCCTTAAAATTCATCGAATATTTATTATTTATAATCGCCTTCTTTGTCAAATCCTCCTCATTTGAAATGGAGCTGTCCACCGAACGAGATGTACATGCAGAGACTAAAATTACGGCACATAATATCAAAACAACTCTCAATCTCTAACCTCCTAATTTACTTGCCTTTGCTTAAAAAGATACACCTAAGACTCGATTATGCGTATGTGAACCTTAACAACTAAACCAATACGATTTTTCAAGAAACCACACTATCACTTAATTTACAATAAGTGAACATACGTCATATTGAATAAACTCACACTAAGAGCAATCAATAAGTCTTTTTTTGATTGTAAAAATCATTTTTCATTTGGGGGGGAATTGATATAAATATCCTACTAATATCTACTAAAAATTATAAAACTTAAACCGCAGGTATAAGTTCAAGATGCATTACAGATTCCAAAAACAGTCACGGTTTTATTTCCGGTCTACCAAACTATTCATAGCAATCAAAAAACAATAATCATTAGGACGCTCTAGTGGTACAAACCAATCCAATCTTCAACTCCATTGCTCTCATCGCAGTCGATCATGCTGAAGAGAAAAATCACCTCCTAATGCCTCGATGTAACAATGATGCTAACTAAAGGCCATCCTCTTTTGCTTTTTTACATTCCGTATCAGCTGGGTAAAAGTGCGCAACATTCCGTCGGTCAATCTTACACATCATGACACATCTCCGTCTGAGTTTTACTCGGCTTTCAATTAACCTTATCCCAATATTGAATGAGGTGAGTTGTTCCTAAGTTAATCACGTTAAGGCTTTTGCTCCCTCTTTACTGTGTTTGATTTCGATTGTTGATCAGGTTATGAATATGCAAATAGAGAAGCGCTTTAAAAATACGAGTTCACTGTTAGTCTGGATAATGACTGGTGTTATTCTGTTGGCCACTGTGGTTAGTGCATTCATTATGATGAGCACCATGTCTAAGTTGCGAGTTCAGCAACAAAGCCTAACGGAACAGCAAAACATCATATTGCGTTCCACTGCACATCTAGGAGACATAGTCCCTGACAAATATAATGACATTCAGCAGCACCTTGTTGATAAAGACTACGCACACGAGCTGGACAACCAAGCTTGGTTAAAAGAATACCAGATCACTGTCGATAATCTGTTGGCAAACGCGACTCAATATGAAGACATTCTTGCACTTGGACAACAACTTCAACAGCAAGGGATGAACACGGAAAGCTTGCTTCAGAAGATTGAAAATTGGCACCAAAGACAGGGGAATTTTGTTTCTCAAAGTCAGTTCCAAAGCTTAGTTGAAAAAGCTCAACTCAAAATAGACGCCTTGCGCAGCTTAGCAAATGCTCTCAATAATCAATATCGCCAAACAGCAGCCAGCGAACTTTATACATCGAGCGATACTGCTACGAATCCACAGGATGGCTTACTTCAATATTATAAAAGTTTACGCAACAGCCCACTAGATACGGCCTTGGTCATAGCGTTAGAAAGCATTGCTATGCTGGATTCCAGTGTATTTGCCTTGCTGTATAGTGAGCAAAAAATGGCAATAGACGAAATCAGTGATAATCTGGTTACACCATCCATATTGATGCTTCAAGACGCCATTACCACCATTCAAACCGAGTACCCAGCGTATGCTGACAGCCTTGTTCGTCAGTTAGAGGAATTAAAGACTCTACTCTATGGCAATGCGTATCAGTATTCTCAGGACGACATGAGTTTTGTCTTTACGCCACAAAGTTTGATGGGCGAGTTGTATCAACAAATGTCATTTACACAAGAAACCCAATTATTGGGTGAGGCCTTAGACAATACCCTTTTGCCGATTGAAAACTATCTTGATCAAATAACTAAGCAAGTACAACAAGCCTCGCATCGTTTCAAACAGCAAGCAGATCAAGAGTGGCAAGCTGCGACCAAGCAAATTGGCGTTATTTGTCTGGTGGCTTTATTGATCATCTTCGTTCTTGCTTGGCTCATTACTCGTAACCTTTGGAAACAAAGCAAACAGGCCGTAGAAAGCGAGGACAGATTCCGCTCTATGTTTGACATGACGCCAGACCCTGCTTGGATCATGATCAATGAACGTATTGTGGAAAGTAACCAAGCGGCTGCAAGCAAGTTCAAAGCCCTACACACTAGTTTAAATGGTCAATCCATTGCCAGCTTATCGCCTTCCATTCAAGCTAATGGCAAAGCTACCTTGGATGAACACTACGCCTTGTTGGATGCCGTCAAAGAAACTGGTAGAGGTAAAACTGAGTGGCTTTTCAAAGGCGAACAACACAAGCCAGTTTATGCTGATATGGCATTGGTTACCGTGACCTATCAGAATCAAGAAGCCATTCTGTGCATCTGGCGTGACATTACCAAGCGTCAACCAACACAAGCGCCTTCGCCTTCTTATCCAATCCCATTAGAGCAAGCAGTCAAAGCTTCAGGGTCAGAACAACAGCAAAGCAAAGAAGCCACTGAAAGTGCTTATCAGACCTCAGAACAAAGTAATAGCAAGCGTGTGTTGCTAGTTAATAACAATAACGCCACACGAGACATGCTGATTGCCGATGTGAATACCCTTGGTTTGGGCTGCGATGCTGTTAAAAATGTCCATCAAGCCATTGATAAAATACGCAAAGCAGAGCAACAAGGTCAGACTTATCAACTGATTCTTATTGACTGGCAGCTGTCTGCAACTGATGGTGTAGAAGCCAGCCGTCAAATTTTATCAAGCATAGCCGAAGCGCCACCTGTGATCATCATGGCACCAACTCACAGAATGAATAGTGTTAAAGCTAATGCGGCGGAGAAAGATCTAAATATTACAGGCTTTCTAACCAAACCTGTGACCTTACCCAGTTTATTTGATGCCATTGCTTTGTCTCACCGAGACACCAACGGCAATCCTGTCACCATTAGTGATGAGGAATATTTGGCAACCGATTACCCCTATCTGTACGGTGCAAAAGTCCTATTGGTTGAGGACAACGATATCAATCGCGAATTGGCAGCGGAACTGCTGAGAAAACATCAAGTCGATCTGAGTCTAGCCACCAATGGCGCAGAAGCGCTAGAGAAGATAGCAGAACAAGCCTTCGATTTGGTGCTGATGGACTGTCAAATGCCGATCATGGATGGCTATCAAGCCACACAAATCATTCGCCAAGACAATCAGTTCGATCAGCTACCCATCATTGCGTTAACTGGCAATGCGTTTAATAAGGATATGGATAAGGTGCATAAAGCAGGTATGAATGATCACATTACTAAGCCAATCGACATTCATTCTATGTTCAACACCATGTCAAAATGGCTATCCTCGGATACATCCATGTCTCATACTTTGTCTTTACCGACAAGAAATGCTGCATTAATCAGTGAATTCAACGCTTATCCTTTACCGGACATGCCTCAACTGGATACTTATATCGGCTTAAAGCACGCATTGAGTCACCATTTATATATCCGCATGTTGCAGCGTTTTACAGAGAAACAACAAGACTTTATAGGACTCTTTGAACAAGCCGTTGCTAAAGGGGCCATGGAAGACGCTCGACGTCATTGCCACACTCTGAAGTCCATCGCGGCAACATTGGGTATGCATTATTTAAGCGAATTGGCCAAACAACTGGAAGAAAATTGCACTCAGCAGGAAGCTAAAATCGCCTTACAAAGCGAACTGGATACCATACTAAGTGGCTTACTGATTTGGCAAAGAGGCATTTTTGGTCCTACAGAAAGTACCGATCCACAAATTCATAAGGATAAACCTTCTGCAAATTAATGGGCGAGGCCATGAATTATCATGGCCTCAAAGCCTGAATGGCTAAATCAAAACAGCGCATACATTAAATAGAAGGCCATAAAGAAAGCAGTTACAAAACGAAATAGGAAGCTCTTTCTATACCGACTATAGCTTTTTTAAATCGACATACTAAATAATAACAATTTTATTAATTTCTCATTCTCTCCTAATATGCCCCCTGTTGGTAACGCAAACACATTAGGAGATAGATAATGATCAACACTCAAATCAAACCTTTCACTGCAACGGCTTTCAAAGAAGGCGAGTTCGTAGAAGTAACTGAAAAGAATGTACTAGGTAAATGGGCAGTATTTTTCTTCTACCCAGCTGACTTCACATTTGTATGCCCAACTGAGCTTGGTGATGTGGCTGACAAATACGAAGAGCTACAAAAGCTAGGCGTAGAAGTATTCTCTGTTTCTACAGACACACACTTCACTCACAAAGCATGGCACGACAGCTCTGACACTATCGGTAAAATCAACTACTACATGCTAGGCGACCAAAATGGCAGCATCACTAATAACTTCGGTGTAATGCGTGAAGGCCAAGGTCTTGCTGACCGTGCGACTTTCTTGATCGATCCAGAAGGTACTATCCAAGCAATGGAAATCACTGCAGAAGGCATCGGCCGTGACGCAGACGATCTAATGCGTAAAGTTAAAGCCGCTCAGTACGTTGCTGCTCACCCAGGTGAAGTATGCCCAGCTAAGTGGAAAGAAGGTGAAGCGACATTGGCGCCATCTCTAGACCTAGTCGGTAAAATCTAAGACGACTCTCCTAATGGTTGGGCGCGCCGCGTCCAACCTTGGGCTTAGCCAGTCTTGGTATTTGGCCCTCAACACAAACATTTCGGATGCAATCGCCTCAAGACGAGCTTGTTAGGCATGGATTTCTGCGCCCGAATTTTACAGTAATCCTCAAGGTTAAAACGGATTAAACACTATGTTAGACGCAAATATGAAACAACAGTTGGGCACGTACCTTCAAAATATCGTTAATCCGATTGAGATTACTGTGTCCTCAAATGGCAATGACAAATCAGCAGAGTTAATCTCGCTTGCTCAAGAAATTGAAGCATTAAATACAGGAAAAATTGGTCTAACTATTGATGAAAACCCGAACGGTCGTGCGCCTCAAATGGCCATTGCACCAAAAGGCGAAACGCCTCGTGTTCGCTTCGCAGGCATTCCAATGGGCCATGAATTTACTTCTCTTGTGTTGGCTTTGTTACAAGCGGGTGGCCATCCATCTAAAGCAGCACAAGAGACCCTAGAACAAATTAAAGGATTAGACGCTGAACTGAACTTCGAGGTGTACATTTCCCTCTCATGTCACAACTGCCCTGACGTGGTTCAAGCGGTCAACCTTATGGCAGTACTGAATCCGAAGATCACTGCCACCATGATAGATGGCGCTTTGTTCCAGAGCGAAGTAGATGAGCGCAACATCATGGCCGTTCCAGCGGTTTTCCTAAATGGTGAACACTTTGGTCAAGGCCGTATGACCTTAGACGAAATTCTAAACAAAGTAGACACAGGTGCCGCGGATAAACAAGCAGCCGCTTTGTCTGAAAAAGACCCATACGATGTTTTGGTAGTGGGTGGTGGTCCTGCTGGCGCTTCCGCTGCCATTTATGCAGCGCGTAAAGGCATTCGCACTGGTGTAGTAGCCGAGCGTTTCGGTGGTCAAGTAGCCGATACCATGGCCATTGAAAACTTCATTTCTGTCAAAGCCACCGATGGTCCAAAACTGGTTACCGGTTTGGAACAACACGTATTAGATTATGATGTTGATGTCATGAAGACACAAAAAGCCGTGCGCCTAGAGAAAAAAGACCTAATCGAAGTGGAAATGGAGAATGGCGCGGTTTTAAAAAGTAAATCCGTCGTTCTAGCAACGGGTGCTCGCTGGAGAGAAATGAACGTACCGGGCGAACAAGAATATCGTGGTAAGGGTGTTGCTTACTGCCCACACTGTGACGGCCCCTTGTTCAAAGGCAAGAAAACTGCTGTTATTGGTGGTGGTAACTCAGGTATCGAAGCCGCTATTGATCTTGCAGGTATTGTTGAGCATGTCACTGTGCTGGAATTTGGCGACACACTTCGTGCCGACGATGTGTTAGTGAAAAAGGCTGAGTCTCTCGCCAATGTCACCATCATCAAAAATGCCATGACCACTGAGGTCTTAGGCGATGGTGAACGCGTGATTGGTTTGAAATACACTGATCGTAAGACTGACGAGGTTCATCTAGTGGATGTGGCAGGTATCTTCGTACAAATCGGCTTGGTACCAAACAGTGAATTCCTCGAAAATACCTTGGAATTGACCAATCGTGGCGAGATTGTGGTAAACGGACACGGCGAGACATCAATGCCTGGAGTCTTTGCCGCTGGAGATGTGACCACTGCGCCTTATAAGCAAATCATCATTTCCATGGGATCGGGTGCAACCGCTGCCTTGGGTGCATTCGATTACCTAATCCGCAACTAAGCGGACTACTAGAAGCCATATAAACCGCCATCTTGCTTAGCGAGATGGCGGTTTTTTTATCGCAAAATTCTGTTAGCACTCCAGAAACAAACTGTTTCGTACAAAAATAAGTACAAGTACAATTTTAGCTACTCAGTTGGAGGAGTAGCTTATGGATACATTAAGTTATTCAGCCTTTAGAACCAATCTGGCCAGTACACTTGATAAAGTGAATGACGACCATAAACCTGTTCTCATTACTCTTCAGGGCGGCAAACCTGCTGTACTTATTAGCTTAGAAGATTTTCAAGCATATGAAGAAACAGCTTATTTGATGGCAAGCCCAAAAAACGCTTCCCGCTTGAACGAAGCCATTGCCGAAATAGAAGCAGGTAATGCAGCAAAAAGAAATCTAATTGAAGAATGATCTTAGCTTGGGCTGAACACGCATGGGAAGATTATCTTTATTGGCAGCTAAAAGATAAAAAGACCCTTAAGCGGATTAATACGTTAATTAAAGCTATTTCACCTCAGCCCTTTGAAGAGGTAGGCGACCCGGAGCCATTAAAGCATAACTGGTCTGGCTATTGGTCACGCTGTATTGATCGAGAGCGCAGACTTGTCTATAAAGTAGAAGGTAATCAGCTATTTATCGTTCAGTGTCGTTATCACTACTAACAGCAGCCCTTGCTGACTATTTCCGCAATGACGCCAACAAATGTCAAAAAACTTCTCTTTCAATCAGCTAGATAATCTGGAATCTAATTGGCGCGGTAACTCAATACTCATTATATCTGGACTATGTAAATTATATCTGGACTATGTAAATTGAGAGAGGTTACAGCCGAGTATTAGTGACCATGCTCTCTGTAAACCAATTAACATGCCATTAAAGCTCTCATCCTAAGAGCTTTAATGGCATTCTGATCAATTTAGTGAGACATGTTGGATAACAAGTCTGGATTCGTGACCAAGTTTCTCACCCCATGGGCGTGGTCTTCTTTGAAGACATTGTCACTGTCACACCAGTCACCAACTGTGGAGATGCTAACTTTCTGGACTTTAGGACGAACATTCCATGTAACTTGATAAGGCGATGCCTTTTCATTGTAACCAGGTCCTGTGGTAGAACCAGCGTAGCTTATAGGTTTTCCAGTATTGCTCGGAATATCCGTGGCTTGATAAAAACCATTACGCTCACCATAAGCTGTCAACTTTCCAAAATCCAATGCATTATCGTCATTAACAACAACGTACACTTGCGCTTCAACACGTAGCTGCGGGTTTTTAATTTCCTCGCTGATACAAGATCCTAAGGTCGGACCAGGTTTTACTTGCGCTGAAGAATAAACATAGTGAACTTCGATGGTATCGCCTGGTGAGACTTTACTGTGCTTACTTTTACACACAGAACCACCTTTAATCGGCCGCAACTCTTGAGCCGTTAACTTGCCATTGTATAGGTAACCAGTTTGGTAGCCTTCACCATCACCATTGCCAGCATAGGTAGTAAATTCTCCACCTTTGTGCTCCGCGTTTTTATGGAAATGAATATTACAAAGGTTCATCTTGGTAACAACAGGGGCTTCGCCAAAGGTCAGAATATTTCGCCCAAACTTACGTTCAATATCCCTTGGGGCTTGAGGCCCATAACCTTTACCATAACTACTTTCAGCCAATTTACTACGCTGTTCGCTAATGACTTCGTCTGAAACGACATTCGACTCACTCGCAAAAACACAACTGGTAAACAGGCTTATACCCACAATACTCATTAGATTAGTTACTTTCATTCACTCTTTCCTATTTTCCCAATTGATGATCTCAATAAGATCTTTAAGTATGACTGTAAACACCAATATCCTGAATAAACTCAAGATATTCGTGTTTGATACTATCAACCGCTTTTCTTCGAAATGTTAAAAATTACGCTTTTTCCATTTATTTCCATGCTTCTTTCACAAAATGTATCTATTTGCCTTATTCCCATAAGATAAATAGGTGTGCGCAAGAAGTGTGATTTAGATGGGTCACTGTTACCAAGCAAGACTGAATCACTTTGCCTTCTCTAAAAAGTAATGCAGAAGTTTTAGGCATAAGTGCTGAGCGTACCTTTTGCTCTTTTAGTGGTAAAAAAAAACGGTGCTCAACTCATGAGAGTCGAAAGTACCGCTTGGATTGGAATCAAGGAGATTAACGAAAGGCTTTCACAAGGGCCAATAAGCCAAAGCCATTCAGAATAAGATTAATACCAACAATCACACTCAGAAAAATCGGTGCTGCCGTTGGCAAATCCCACAACATCAACAGGGCAATCACAATCGACAACAAAGCCGAGAGAGCTAGAGCGACTTGGTAGCTGGTGTTCAGTTCGCCTTTAAACACTCGAATGCCTTTCATTACGCCATCAAAGCCAAATAAGACGGCCATAATAAGACCTAAACTCATGACGCCACTTAATGGATTGCTGAGCAGGATAAAAGCCACCAGCGCAAGGATCAGTCCGTTTAATAAATCAAACGCAACACCTTGCCAGCGACGCATTAAAAACGCATGGGCAAAGTAGGTTACTGCGGCGAAGAACAGGGTCCAACCAAGCACTTTCTCGATACCCAACGCAAAAGTAGTGGGGGCAATGAGGGCATAAATGCCTAATGCAATAAAGACAAAGCCTATGATGTTTAAAAGTTTCCCCTGTTTTTGTACTGCTTGCTGTAAAAGTTCCTTCGCGGATTGACGGTCAAAAGAAGACATAAAAATCCCTCTTTTTAATGACAAATGAATGAGTTAGCTATTTCAGACTTATATGAAACTCTATCATCAAAAATTGGATTCGGGATACGCTCAATCATTCAATCAATGTGAAGTTTCATGACTTAAGTGTTCACAAAACTATCATAAAGGACAACAAGCTACAGACTAAACTGTCGTTGCTAACTCCACAAAAGCACTGATGGCACTGGCAGGATTGTCTTTGCGTGCCACTAAATAAATAGTGGCTTGCGCAATATCCTTGTCCACTTGACGGTTGGCTAAACCATCGGTTTGGTGAAGTGATAACAGAGATTTCGGCACCATGCCTATACCCATGCCAGCCACCACACAAGCCAACATGGTGTAATGGCTAGGAATTTCAATGACGCGTTCACATCTTACATCATGTCGTTTTAGCCAGGTTTCCAATCTTTGACGATAGGAACAACCTTTGTTGTAACTCACCATGGTCAATGGTGATGGTAAGCTTTGTTCATCTTGCCAAACTTGCGGCATGATGAGCACCAACTCTTCTTCACAAAAAGGGGAGCATAACAGTCTCGCATCATTCGGTGGATCAGAGGTCATCACTAAGTCCAGCTCGCCCTTTAATACTTTATCAATCAAGGGCTCTGATGCAGCAGTCATCAGCTCCACCTGCACATCGGGATAGCGAACATGATACTTAGATAATAAAGAAGGCAAGTAGGATGCCGCACTGCTTTCCATGGAACCTAGCCTTAATAAGCCCGAAGGTTCAGATTGCGTTAATTCTGCAATAGCGTTTTTTTGTAGTTGCAAAATTTGCTGAGTGTATTCCAGTAGCCGAAGACCCGCTGACGTCACCACAAGGCGATTATGCTCACGGATAAATAAGTCTATGTTCAGCTCAGCTTCTAATTTCTTAATTCGTGCCGTAATGTTCGAAGGCACGCGATGCAAAGCTTCTGCGGCCCGTGTTACCCCTTTATGCTCTACCACTGCTTTAAAAACAATCAAGTCAGAAATTTCCATAGCAAGCCCCCCAATTACACCAGCAATAATTCATTTAAAATGAACGATATATTCTTAATTATTCATTTTTAATGAAGTCTAATATAGTCTAAACTGATTAAAAGTTAAACAAATGAGGATACCAAAATGACACAAGATACTTTGCCGCTAAAAGGCCTCGCCTATGCCTTGGCCGCTGTGGCGATTTGGACAGGGTTTATATTGGTATCCAAAGCAGGTAGTTTGGCTTCATTAGCCCTACCAGACATGATGATGGTGCGTTTTGGAACCGCCTTCGTATTATTTTCTCCTTTTATTTGGCAACACAGAGCCGCGATTCTGCAATGGCGCATGTTGGTGCTTGGTTTAATTGGTGGATTAGCCTACGCCTTATCAGTATTTAATGGCTTTGCTAATGCCCCAGCAACCCATGCTGCTTTGTTACTTCCGGGCTTAATGCCTATTATGATTGCCGTGTTTGCTTATTTTGTCGCAGGGGAGCGCCACTCAAGAGCGTCATGGCTGGGCATTTTTCTTAGCAGTTTAGGCATCATGGCGTTATTAATAGAAACCTTTACGTCTGGCAGTCAATATTGGTTAGGGGACAGTAGCTTTGTACTGGCTTGTATTTTCTGGGGCATTTTCACCGTATTACTAAGACGTTGGAAATTTGCTCCTTGGCAAGCCACTCTGGGCATCATTGCGGTGACTTTTAGCCTATTCGCTCCTGTCTATGTGCTTTTTTTGCCACATCATATTCTGGACGCTACGTGGCAAATGGTAGGCCTGCAAGCTTTCTATCAAGGTGTCATGGCAACCACCATACAAATGGTATGTTACGGTCGCGCTGTTCATTTAATTGGTGCAACACGAATGGGCAGCTTGATGGCGTTAGTCCCGGTATTTGCCAGCAGCTTAGCCGTACCTTTATTTAATGAAGCTTGGAGCCTAGGACTAACGATTGCTCTAGTGAGCATATTGCTTGGCACTCTCATAGGTAATCTGCCTATCAGCAGAATTCTATATCGTATATCGTCTACACCGTATTACTACAAGTAAATGTTATACTAATTTCGCTCACCTGAAGCATAAGGCAAACCTTTATATTCTGTCATGGCCTGTGGCAAAGACAAAGAATATGCCCACCATCAGTCCCCCTATTGACTGTTTTCTGAAGAAAGCAGTCAATGTCATATGTACTCCTGCAATTAACTTCCCGATAGATAAAAAAACGAATCTTACTGCTTAAAAGTAAAAGCAATACGAATTTTTCACTCTAAATACAGAACAAGTCGTTACTAAATCAAACCCAACGAACTCAATCGGATAATAGATAAAATAATCGCCTAAACAGCCTATAAACATCTTATTTTTACTATGAAAATCTACTAAAATTCACCATGAATAACTACACAAAACATTACACAGTAGTTATTCATAAGTGGAGAAATCTATAGGGAGACGACTCGATGACTTCACCTCACGCAATGAAATGTTAGAGCGAATCGCAGATACGCCGGGAAGTTTGCGCAAACTCTGCTCTACGAAACGACTGTAATCGTCTAAATCTTTCGCCACTACTTGCAACATAAAATCCGCTTCCCCTGTGGTGTTATGGCAAGCCAAAACGTATTCAGAGTTCGCAATTATTCGCTCAAATTCAAGGGTGCTTTCTTCATCGTGACTAGTACAAGAAATTTGTACAAAAGCCATGACGCCAAACCCCATACGACGCCGATCTAAGTTTGCTTGATAACTGGTAATAATCTGTTCTTCTTCAAGCCGTTTTAAGCGACGCCAGCAAGGTGTTTCACTCATAGAAACAGCATTGGCTAACTTGGCATTGGATATGCGCCCATTCTGCTGTATGAGAGACAATATTTGTTTATCAACTTTGTCGAGCTTCGCCAAAAGAAAGATCCTTTTTAAAATTAATAAATACTTAAAAGAAACTGCTAATAAAGTGCCAAATCGATACACAAATAGCAAAGCAATTTCCTCATTTGAGTCTAGACTGTTTCTCAAATACTTTATTCAGAGGGTGTAATGATGAAAGCAGTGGTGATCGAGAAATTTTCTTCTTTACCTAGTATCCAGCAGGTTGCTGATCCAATCCCAGCCTCACATGGCGTGGTCATTAAAGTCGAAGCCACTGGTGTATGTCGTAGTGATTGGCATTGTTGGCAAGGACACGACACTGATGTCGTTTTACCACACGTACCAGGTCATGAATTTGCTGGCATTATCGCGGAAGTAGGCAAAGATGTTACCCGCTTTAAAGTCGGCGACAGGGTGACGGTTCCTTTCATCAATGCTTGTGGTAGTTGTGCGGAATGTCACTCAGGCAATCACCAAGTATGTGGAAACCAAACTCAGCCGGGCTTCACTCATTGGGGATCTTTTGCTGAATACACTAGGGTAGACCACGCCGATATCAACCTAGTGGCACTACCAGAACACTTAGATTTTGCCACTGCGGCTAGCCTAGGCTGCCGGTTTGTCACCTCTTTTAGGGCAGTGGTAGATCAAGGAAAAGTCAGCGCAGGCCAATGGGTAGCAGTACATGGCTGCGGCGGTGTTGGTTTATCCGCCATCATGATAGCCAATGCACTAGGAGCCAATGTTATTGCAGTAGATATTGATCAAGGCAAACTGGAATTGGCTCGCACTTTAGGTGCGGTCGCCGTCATCAATGCCAACCAAGTCGCCGATGTGGCGGAGGCCATTATCGAGATCACCAAAGGCGGCGCACACGTTTCACTGGACGCTCTAGGTCATTCACTTACCGCGTTCAATTCTGTACGCAGCTTGCGTAAATTAGGCAAGCACATTCAGGTGGGTCTGTTGCTGGCCGATCATGCCACTCCGCCTATGCCAATGGCAAAAGTCATCGCGGATGAGTTAGAAATTATAGGCAGTCATGGTATGCAAGCGTATCGCTACGACGCCATGCTAAGCATGATGCTATCAGGGAAGTTGGCACCAGAAAAGCTCTTGGGGCGCACCATCAGCTTAGCAGAATCCATTAACGCATTAATCAGCATGGACACGACAAATACACCAGGCGTTACGGTAGTCACTCAATTTTAGAGAAGTCCTAATGTGGCGGGCATTTGTACATCAAATTAGCGCCATAGGTGTAAATATCAGTCATTGACTTTGCCCCTTACCCACAAACAAATAACACGCCAGCATCGGATCCGCCGGTGCTAAGCTGGTTTTAATGCCAAAAGGGGCAAACACCTTATTGACGATTGCTTGGGCTGGACTGCCTTTGTCTTGCTCTAGGTCACTCAAAGTTCGACGACTGACACCCACCAGCACGGCGAATTGCCCCTGATTCATGTGCAGAAATTGTTTGCGTAAATACTTGAGTAACTGGCCCTGAGTTAATTCCTCTAGCATATGCTGCCGTATTAAATCGATGAGTAAATTCTGCTGAGAAGGGGTGAATGAGTCGGTCATTTTTGCTCCTTTTGCGCAATATTATGCTCAAATATAGACATAAATATCGAGAAATGAGAAAAATTTTGCACAAAATTATTACAGGCAATAAAAATGAGCATAAATATGCTCATTTTTATTGCCTTGAGCTGTCGATTTAAGCGGAGGCTTTTTTCACAAACTGAGACTTCAACATCATGTCGCCCGCCCCATCCACTTTGCAATCAATATCGTGATCACCATCTACTAGGCGTTTGATGGTCGCTTTAGTACCAATTTTCAGTACTTGAGATGAGCCTTTCACTTTTAAGTCTTTTGCCAAGGTCACTTTATCGCCTTCGTGAAGTTGTTTGCCTGTGGCATCTTTTATGATCAAAGCATCTTCGTCCACTTCCACTTCATGCGGATTCCATTCATAGGCACATTCTGGACAGATCAACATAGCTTGATCTTCATACACGTATTCAGAATGACATTTTGGGCAATTTGGCAGACTCATTTTGGCTAAAACCTTTACTTAATTCGTATTAGAAAGGGCGCATTATAACCCTAAACTCCATAAGGTTTTACTCTTGTGAAAACTCTTTTTTATTGCTTCCAAGAATCCAAACAATCAGCTGTTGCGTAAATTTTTTTATACTAAAAAAGGAGATGGACAATGAAAATGGGCTTAGTGTGGTTTGACAAGGATTTACGCTGCGCAGACCAAAAAATGTTGTGGCGAGCCGCACAAGAAGTAGATCAATTGGTTTGCCTGTACTGTGATGCACCTGAACATAAACGCCCCTCACGTTATGCCACCCAAGGCATGTCTAAACTGCGCCGTACCTTTTTATTACAAGGCTTAGACAATTTAGCTCAAGAGTTAGATGCCCTTGGGCAAATTCTCTACGTTAGTCAATTGGATCCGGTAAACAGCCTGACCCTGATACTCAATGAACTTCCCATTTCCCACGTTTTTTTAAATCATTGCGGCGGATGGAATGAACAAACCAGTTTACGCCATCTAGAAAAGGCTTTTTCAGATGTGCATTTCCATACCAGTTATGCTCAAACACTATTCGAACCATGGCAATTTCCTTTCTCTATCGCCGATCTACCTTCTACTTTCTCGAAATTTCGGCGCATTGTTGAAACCATGGAGATTGCCGAACCCATGCCCAAATTAAAGGATTTGCCCAGCGCGGTAATCTTTAGTCTGGCTCAAATCCAGCCTTGGCAAGCAACAAGTATATTATCACAAGGACCTTTTATAGGAGGCGAAGACGCTGCTAAGCAGCAACTAACAGACTACTTCACCACAGATTTGCCCAAACATTACAAAGAAGTTCGTAATGCCTTATCGGGTTGGGAAAACTCCACCAAGTTTTCCGCTTGGTTAGCACAAGGCAGCGTATCCCCTAAACAAGTGCTGGCGGCGTTACGCCAGTATGAGGCAGACCGTGGTTCCAACGAATCAAGCTACTGGATATTCTTTGAACTGTTGTGGCGCGAATATTTCCATTGGTATGCCGCATGCCACGGCAAGCATTTGTTTATGCCAAATGGGGTGACCAAACAGGCTCCTAAGTTGTCCTATTACCCAGAACGCTTTCGTAAATGGTGCCAAGGCAATACACCTTACCCCATAGTCAATGCCTGCATGAAGCAACTTAATCAAACGGGCTTTATGAGTAATCGTGGACGTCAATTGGTTGCCAGTTGTTTGATTTATGAATTGGGTGTGGACTGGCGTTATGGTGCGGCCTATTTTGAGCAACAACTCATTGATTATGATGTTGGCTCAAACTGGGGAAACTGGCAGTACATTGCAGGAGTCGGGGCCGACCCGCGCGGAGGCCGCCGATTTAACCTCGATAAACAAACCGCACAATACGATCCTGATGGTACTTTTATTCGTCTATGGAAAGGTGACGAATTTGATCATCAGTTGGATTCTGTGGACGCGGCAGATTGGCCTCTCTATCCAACACCTTAGTCGCTGTTTTATGACCCAAGCCTGCTTACCTGAAACGTCTTTAGCGCCCGTAGTGGTTTGGTTTAAACGTGACTTGCGTTTAACCGATCATGAGCCTTTACAACAGGCCATCAACAGCCAGCGTCCGGTCATTTTATTTTATGTGTTTGAACCAAGCTTGGTCGCTGACGAACACTATGATGAACGTCACTGGCGCTTTGTATGGCAGTCCTTAATGGACATGCAAACTCAGCTAACACCTTACCAAGCCAAGCTCTACATTGATTATCAAGAAGCGTTAGCAGCCTTAACAAGCCTTCACCAAACAACCTCCTTTCAGGCGTTATACAGCAGTGAAGAAATTGGCTTAGGACTAACTTTTGAACGGGATATTGCCATAAAAAAATGGTGCCAAAAAGCGCAAATAAGCTGGCATGAATTTCCAACCGGTGCTGTGATTCGAGGGTTGAAGAATCGGGATACTTGGGATCAAGCTTGGCAACAAGTCATGCGCCAACCCATTGCCGAAACGGCACTAGAAAAAGCCTCTTGGCACCAGATGACTCCACCTAATATTGCTATCCCAAAACCTTGGCAAACGAGTCAAAAAGGCTTGCAAACCGGTGGCAGCACACTTGCTTGGAAAACTCTGACCAGCTTCTATGAGGAACGTGGGCAATATTATTATTCCTCCTTATCCAGCCCGCTAACCAGCCGCTCCGCCTGCACCAGACTTTCGCCCTATTTGGCATGGGGCAACATCAGCTTGCGAGAAGTGTATCAAGACCTATTAACTCGCTGGCACACCAAAGGCTGGCGACGCACCTTGATTGCTTTGAGTTCACGATTGCATTGGCATTGCCACTTTATGCAGAAGTTTGAAAGCGAGTGCCGCATGGAATATCAACCCGTCAATCAGGCTTATCACGCTTTTCCCTATCGCAATGACGAACAAATTTGGCCGGACTTTGAACGCTGGTATCTCGGTAAAACAGGCTACCCTATGATAGATGCTTGTATGCGCGCCTTACATGCCACGGGCTACATCAACTTTCGTATGCGTGCCATGCTGGTGAGTTTTCTTTGTCACCATATGAATCTGGATTGGCGCATGGGCGTGAAGCCGCTCGCTAGGCTCTTTCTCGACTTTGAGCCCGGCATTCACTACCCACAGTTTCAAATGCAGGCCTCGGTGACGGGCACTAATACCATTCGCATCTATAATCCGGTGAAACAGTCACAAGACCAAGATCCTGAGGGGGACTTTATCCGTCGCTGGGTGCCAGAATTAAATCAGCTACCTGCCCCACTGATCCATACGCCTTGGCACATGTCCCCAATGGAGGAAGCCCTCTATGACTGTCAACTTGGCAATGACTATCCGCATCCTATACTCAACTTAGAAGAGGCGGCCAAATCCGCTCGTGAACGTTTATGGGGATTTCGAAAGCGGCCTGAAGTAAGCGCAGAAAAACAACGAATATTAGCCACCCATGTTCGTTCACCTAATAGTAAAACCAAGAGCAAAACTCAAAATAAGAGGTCTTAATGAGCCAATTTCACACCCTTCGTTTGATATTGGGCGATCAGCTCAACGCCAGCCACTCTTGGTTTAAACAGACCGATTCTGGTGTGTTGTATCTGATTGCCGAATTGCACTCTGAAGCCCACTATGTGAAACACCACATCCAAAAGATCACCGCCTTCTTTTTGGCCATGCAAGGTTTTGCTAATGCCTTGCAACAAGCAGGACATAAGGTCTGCCATCTCACTTTGGACGATACAAAAGGGCTCAGCCTAAGCGACTTACTAACCCAGCAAGCAGACAAAATAGGTGCTCAGACTATTCAGTATCAAAGACCGGATGAATATCGCTTACTCAGACAATTGGAGGATTATCAAAACACCTCTTCTGTTCCAGTAGAGAGCTTTGATACTGAGCACTTTTTATTACCATTTGCGGAAATTCCCCATCATTTCAAAGCCAAACACACTGTACGCATGGAGCACTTTTACCGAAAAATGCGCCAACGCTTTGATATTTTAATGACGGCAGAAGGCCAACCAGAAGGTGGCAAATGGAACTATGACGCCAATAATCGCAACAAGTTAAAAAAACAGGATTTAGCCGACATACCAGAGCCATTGTGTTTTCAGCACCCTGTTGACGATATTGTGGCGCGCCTCAAACAACACCAGATACCTTGTTTTGGGCAAATAGGATCGTACCTCAGTTGGCCTGTAACACGTCGTGAGGCCCATCAATTATTGGATTATTTTTGCCAACATCTGTTGCCCAATTTTGGACGTTTTCAAGATGCCATGACTGACCAATCCGAACATGCATGGAGCCTGTATCATTCGCGCCTATCTTTTGCGCTCAACAGTAAATTGATTCACCCTATGAACGTCATACAAGCCGCTATAGGGCAATTTCGCCAAAACCCTAAAATAGATTTATCGCAAATCGAAGGTTTTGTCAGACAGATCCTTGGCTGGCGAGAATATGTACGCGGCATGTATTGGATAAACATGCCAGACTATCGCCAACAAAATGCCCTCGATGCTCAACGAGACTTGCCTGAGTATTTTTGGACAGGGGAGACCAAGATGAATTGTTTATCGCAAGCCATTCATCAGTCCCTCGAATTTGCCTACGCACATCACATCCAACGCCTCATGGTGACAGGTAATTTTTGTCTGCTGACAGGCATTGAGCCCCAGCAAGTAGACGATTGGTATTTGGGCATTTACATCGATGCCATCGAATGGGTGGAATTACCGAACACTCGTGGTATGAGTCAATTTGCCGACGGCGGTTGGATTGCCTCTAAACCTTACGCAGCAAGTGGCAGCTACACGCATAAAATGAGTGACTATTGCTCCTCATGCCATTACCAAGTGAAAGAAAAGATCAGCGAGCAAGCTTGCCCACTCAACAGTTTGTATTGGCGTTTTATGGTCAAACATCGAGACTGGCTGAGTAAGAACCCGCGCATTGGCATGATATATGGCAATTGGGATAAGCAAACAACCGATCAGCAACAGGCTGTGTTAGACAAGGCTGATTGGTGTTTGCAACATATTGAGCAGCTGTGACGCCCTAATTGCGCAATTTTGTCCAATACATATCCCGTTAAAGAGAATAAGCTAGACTCTATTCAGTACTAAACTAAGGTAAATAGAATGGCAGCAACCAATAATCACTTCCAATTTGCGAAAAGCCAATTGAACGATGAAGTTATTTTGCTGAGCGCCGCGATGAATGATTTCTCCTACGGCACTCACGCCCATGAAGAGTTTTCCTTTGGTATTACTCTTTCCGGTCGCCAAGACTTTTTTGCTTTAGGTGAACATCATAAAAGCCACCCAGGTAATGTCATTGTATTCAATCCAGATGACGCACACGACGGCCACTCAGGCGGCGATGAAACACTGCACTATAAAATGCTTTATATCCACCCTGATCAACTAACACCTATGTTAGAGAGCGCTGGCGTTCCTTATGCAAAGCACTTTCGCATCAAACAATGCGTACAAAATAATCAACCACTAAGACATCAGATTCTGCATTTGTCTCACTTGGTCGAAGCCAAAAACACCTCTACCATCCAATACAAATCGGCTCTGTATGACTTTGCTGAGTTGCTTGCTCAACAGCAAGGAATAGAAAAAAATAAAGGTCTACATAGAAAAGACGCTTTGTTTGAGCAGGTAAGAGACTACCTTCATAGTCACTTGACGGGAGACATTTCATTAGACGAGCTAAGCAAAATGGTGCATCTTTCCAAATACCATTTTCTTCGTTGTTTCCGTGATTATTTTGGTATGACGCCCCATAAGTACTGGCAAAATTATCGCCTTAACCAAGCTAGAAAAGCTATTGCATCGGGAATGCCAATTGCCGATGCCATGTATCATTTTGGTTTTAGTGATTTAAGCTACTTCAATCGCTGCTTCAAACCAAGCTTTGGCACAACGCCGTCACGCTACCGGAACAATTTGCTCGCCAATTAACCGGTTTCCAACTTCATTTCTTTTTTATCAAAGTCAATTTGAGGGTTTCTTATGCTCGAAATACTCGTTTTCGCCTTCACTATTATGTACACACCTGGGCCAGTAAACTTTATTGCACTTTTTGCCGGAGTCAATAATCAAGGATGGCAAGCATTTCGCTTTTGTCTGGGCGTAGGCTTAGCCATGTTTTTCCTATTTCTCACGCTAGGTTACTTAGGCAGTGAACTCGTTACACCCACAATACAAAAAATTATCGCAGTTTCTGGCGGCCTCTACATAGCGTATTTGGCACTCAAAATTCTCTACGCGAGTCGTCATTTTAATCTAGAAGCACAAGATGCTAACCGACTGAATTTTAAGATGGGCTTTGTCTTACAAGCGTGCAATCCAAAGGCATTAGTAGTCATTGTCCCCATTACCACAGTACTGTTTCCTCAAGCCAACATCACAGGCAATGCCATCCTTATTTGGAGTATGATTCTCGCAAGCATGGCATGCGGTGCCTCCAGTTTATACTTACTAATAGGCTCTAAAATGAAAAGCGTCGCCACTGCCCCTAAACGTATGAATTGGATCAATCGCCTTATGGCATTGTTACTCTTAATCGTCGCTGTTGATTTTATTTTTTAGACCATCAGCAAGATAAAATTGAAAAAGAGGGATTCGCCGTCATTAACCAAACTGATTTACCGACAACTCCACCATTAAGTCACTGCTGATGTTTTCCAATGCCGCTTCCAATTCGGATAAGGGCAAACTCGCGGGAACAGACAACACCATTTCGGCTTTGAATAACATTTCAGAACTCATTGGCGCGGGCTCACAACTTGTGGTCAATTCATTCACATTGACCAATAAGGAATGCAAAACTTGCGAGACTTCTTTAATAATACCGGGACGATCATTGCCCACTACCGAAAGCGATAAAGTAGAAGATTCTGAACCACTGGCTTGCGCAGTTTCCACGCGTACATACAAGCCAACTTGTTGAAGACTTTGTAACGCCGAAATCATATTATCTTGCTCAGCCAATGGCACAGAAACCGTAAGAATACCGGCAAACTTATCCGCTAAATGCGCCATGCGGCTTTCTAACCAATTGCCCTGATGTCGAGCGATCACTTCTGATAAACGTTCAACAATACCAGGCTTATCTTCACCAATAAAACTTAATACAAGATGTTGCGACATAATGGTCTCCAAATAAACTAACCCTGCTCATTCAGCCCTTATAGAATAGGTAAAAATCTGAATTACGCTATTATTTTGCTGGTTTGTTAGCACTTCGATGATAATAACAAGCACCTATCCCTACCGCCAACACACCCGATATTCCACATAGAGCGATTGCCGCTCTGGCGCCAAATTGGTCCGCCACAAACCCCATTATAGGGCCACCTAGCGCAGTGCCACCAATGGCAATGGCCAATACCACCGACATAACACGTCCACGATAAATCTTTGCTGTCGCCAACTGCATGAAAGACGCAGTGGATGTGGTAAAGAGTTGCGTCCCCAAACCTAAACAAATTAGCAGCACAGCAAAGGACCAAAAAGTTGGACTTAAGGCAACTGCAAAACAACTCAATGCATAAAAACCCGCCACATAAATCATCGAATAAAAAGACGGTGACGATTTTCTGCTGGCGGTCACTATGGCACCGGTTATAGAACCAATGGCCATCATAGACAGCAACAAACCGTATTGATCCGATTGCCCTTCAAACACATGCACAGTCATGGACGATAAATACACAGAAAAATTCATACCAAAACAGCAAATGAGAAAAGACATAATGCAAATCACGGTCATTTCACCGTGGCGACCTATATAACGGAAACCATCCAAAAAATTAGACAAATTAGGCCTTCTATCCATATTTGACTCAGCCGTTATTGCCAAGCGCGGTTTCATTAAGATTAAAGCGACTAACAAAGGAAGGAAAGACACAAAATTAATTATGAATACCCAGCCGCTCCCCACCAAAGCAATCAAAACTCCCGCGATTGCAGGGCCAATTAAGCGCGCACTATTGAAAGAAACTGCATTCAAACCAACCGCATTCGATAATGCTTTTTCACTGACCAAATCCGATACAAATGCATGTCTTGCAGGCGCATCAAACGCTGCCACACAGCCTAACCCCAATGCACACAAACACACTTGCCATAACGCAACATTTCCAGATAACACCAACAAACCCAGCAGCAACGCCAAGAATGCCATTAATGTCTGAGTAATCAGTAATAATTTACGTCTGTTCATACGATCAGCCGTCCATCCGGTAATGGGTAGCAAGAATATTTGCGGTGCAAATTGCAGGAACACCACTAAGCCAACAGCGGAGGCATTTTTATCAGACAATTCTGCAATTACTAACCAATCTTGTGCAGTACGTTGCAACCAGCCACCAATATTCGAAATCACTGCGCCACAAAACCACAAACGATAATTTGGATTGGCAAGAGAGCGAAAAGTATTGACCAAGCATGACTCCTTAGTTGGTCATTCATTAAGAAAAAAGAGATTGATTAGCAGATCATACTCCTCTGAATAAAAAAAGAAGCCACCAATCTTTGTAAGGGTTTCGGTTTCCTTAACAGAATACGTGACAGCGATAGCCGAATGATGGATGAGACTTCCACAATTTGTTCATAAAGCGCATCTTGCAGTTTCGCCAGTTTGGACCCATATCTTTTGTATTCAAACCTCTATTAATAAGGATTCATGATGTCACACCTATTAGATAAATTAAACTGGCGCTATGCGACCAAAAAAATGGACCCAAGCAAAGCAGTTGAGCAAGAAAAAGTCGATCGCATTTTGGAAGCCATTCGTCTCACAGCAACCTCAAGCGGGCTGCAACCATATGAAGTCATAGTGGTCACAAATAAAGCATTGCGCGAGCAAATTTTGCCACATGCCTGGAACCAAGCTCAGATCACCGATGGTTCTCATCTTTTGGTTTTCGCCGCTTGGGACAATTACACAGAAGAACGTATCAACACTATGTTTGATCTAGTAAACGATGAACGTGGCTTCAAGAACGAAGGCTGGGAAAACTATCGTCAAATGTTACTAAGCAATTACCCCCCACGTGATGCAGAAACCAACTATCAACACGCTGCTCGCCAAGCCTATATTGGCCTAGGTACTGCCTTGATTGCAGCAGCAGAAGAAGGTGTCGACAGCACACCTATGGAAGGTTTCGACCCAGCTAAAGTGGATGAGATTCTGGGCCTAACAGAGCGCGGCCTTCGCTCTGTCGTCTTGTTACCATTAGGCTACCGTGCCGCAGAAGGTGACTGGCTAAAAGATCTGAAAAAAGTACGTCGTGCAAAACAAGACTTCGTTACGGAAATGAACTAATTCGCTATTTCAAACGTAAATAAAGCGCCTTATTACAAGGCGGCTGTTCTACCACGCCGACCAATGAGTCGGCGTTTTTGTTGCTATTTTTGTTTTTTTATAACACCCATTATTCAGGGAACTCTGCCCTAGGGAACCGCTCTATTAACAAGCAACTCGACGCATTTCAAGGAGACAATTATGATGAAGCAATTTGGTTTATTAGTGCTCGCCAGCTTGGTCAGCGCCTGTTCCAATGACAGTTGGCGTACTGCCAGTCGTGAGCCAGCCGGCATTGCACCTTCTCCAGAAATCCAAAAAGACGCCGTCATCGAAGTTTATGCCGCCGATGCTTATAGCTGGAGAGGGTGGTTTGCGGTGCATACTTGGATTGCGACGAAAGAACAAGATGCTGACCGCTACAAGGTGTATGAAGTTGTAGGATGGCGAGTGAATCGTGGTTTACCCGCACTCTCCGAATACCAAACTTCGACACCAGATCGCTATTGGTTTGGCGCCAAACCTGAAAAACTCTTATCGATTCAAGGCGAGCAAGCACGCACTCTTATCCCTCAAGTTGCTCAAGCGGTAAAGGCTTATCCTTGGAAAGACGAATACAAGGTATTTCCGGGCCCAAACAGCAATACCTTTCCTGCTTGGATTGGCCAACAAGTTCCTGAGCTTGGGCTCAAGCTACCCTTTAGTGCCATTGGTAGAGGATACGCAGACAATGCCCCATAAAAAATGGACTCAATAGAGTCCATTTTTATCACCTTAGCAGAGCCATTATCAGTGCTTAGTATCGCCCGGATTGGGAATGAAGTTAATCACCATTTCTTCTGCCTGTGGTGCACTGCTGTGTGGTTTATTCACTCGCGTAGGTAATTCTGGCGCTTGCGCCTGTACATTAGTGGATTGCTCATCCTGATAACCGCAAGCCACACATTCTCTATGTTGCTTCTCTGCAACATCATCACGCCAAGCGCGAATTTTATCCATTTCATTGCAGCGTGGGCAAACGGCCCCTGCAATAAAGCGTTTTACTGTCATCTTATATCCTCATTGGAGTCGCCAAAGCCATCACTCAAGCGACTCAATGCTGCATTATTTAACGGTTACGCGGCAATCCCACTGTGGCGCAGCAAAGCCTCTGTGCTGGGTTCACGACCTCGGAAAGCAGCAAACAATTCCGCTGCGGGCCGCGAGCCACCATTAGCCAATATGGTATCACGGAAGTGTGCGCCCGTATCTTGGTTAAAGATGCCGTCTTCTTCAAATTTCGAGAAAGCATCGGCCGACAGGACTTCTGCCCATTTGTAGCTGTAATAACCTGCCGCATAACCACCCGCAAAGATATGCGAGAAACTGTTTTGGAAGCGGTTAAATTCAGGCGGAATCACTACGGCAACAGCGTCGCGCACTTGATTCAATACGGATTGAACAGAGACACCTGCCTGGTAGTCTTTGTGCAATGTAAAATCAAACAGTGAAAACTCCAACTGACGCACCATTTGCATGGCCGATTGAAAGTTTTTCGCCGCTAACATTTTATCCAACAAATCTTGCGGTAGTGGTTCACCTGTTTCATGATGACCCGCAATGTAGGCTAGTGCCTCTGGTTCATAACACCAGTTCTCCATAAATTGGCTAGGCAATTCCACCGCATCCCACGCCACACCATTAATACCTGATACGGCTGATTCTTCCACTTGGGTCAGCATGTGATGCAAACCATGACCAAATTCATGGAACAAGGTAGTAACTTCATCATGCGTAAGCAAAGCGGGCTGTTCACCAATTGGTGGCGTGAAGTTACATACCAAGTAGGCAACAGGTAATTGCAAACGCGTATCACTCAAGCGACGACGAGTACGACAAGCATCCATCCAAGCACCACCACGTTTGCCTTCACGGGCATACGGATCCAAGTAGAAACGCGCGATATCAGTACCTTCTTTGCTAATGGTAAAGAGTTTGACGTCTTGGTGATAACGGTCAAACTCTTGTTCTTCACGAATGTCCACTGCGAATAAAGTTTGTGCCACGTGAAACAATCCGGACAAGACTTTGTTCATTGGAAAATAAGGACGCAACGCCTCTTGAGAAATACTGTACTTATGCTGACGCAGTTTTTCTGCGTAATACATCATGTCCCAAGCGTTTAATGTCTCTACGCCTTTCTCTTCTTTAGCAAAGGCTTTTAGGTTCGCTAAATCCTGCTCCGCAGCCGGTTTAGATTTTTTGGCCAAGTCCTGCAAGAAGTCGATTACTTGCTGACCATTGTCTGCCATCTTGGTGGCAACCGACAATTCTGCGTAATTTTCAAAGCCTAAGATTTCCGCCATTTCATGACGTAAAGCCAGAATTTCATCGATCAATGGTGCGTTATCATAACTTGCATCCGCTTGATCCGATGCTCGTGTCGAAAAGGCGCGATACATTTCTTCGCGCAAAGCGGCATTGTCTGAATAACTCATGACAGGTAAGTAGGAAGGAAAATCTAAAGTAAATAGCCAGCCTTCTTGCTCTTTAGCCTGCGCCATTTGTTTGGCTTGCGCTAAAGCAGATTCAGGCAAGCCCGCCAACTCAGCTTCGTCGGTAATGAGTTTACTCCAAGCTTGAGTGGCATCTAATACGTTTTCACTGAACTGGCTACTCAGCTCAGACAGGCGCTGACTAATCTCGCCATAACGTTTTTTTGCTTTGCCTTCGAGTCCCACACCTGACAATTCGAAATCGCGTACCGCTTGTTTTAATGTTTCTTGCTGAGCGACAGACAAATTAGCTGCTTCAGGACTGTCTGCTAACGTTTTGTAAGCTTGATATAAGGCCTTGTTTTGACCCAATTCTGTGTAGTATTGGGTTAATTTTGGCAGACAAGCATTGTAAGCGGCACGTAATTCTGGGGTATTTTGCACGGCATTCAAGTGACTGATTGGCGACCAAAAGTTACTCAAATCATCGTCTAGTTGATCCAGAGGCAATACCATATTTTGCCAAGTTGGCTGGCTGTTTCCGGCAACACATGCCGCTATTTGAGTTCGGTTGTTCTCTAGAATGGCATCTAGCTCGGCTTCTATTCGACTTACCTCTACCGCAGAAAAGTTCGGTAAGCTGGTCGCATCCCACACAGATTGTGACATATCGTGGTATCCTTTTTGACAATAAATTAACGACTTGGCGTTCTGATCGATATTGGTCGCCAAGCCAAAATAAAAGACTACCTACTAAGATAAGTGGTCTTTGCAGTTTTTCAATGCATGAAAGACTATTGTCTTAATAGTTACCTTTATAAAAGGGAAATCATCAGGAGAGTCAGCATGGTAATGAAGTCATTTCGTGGTCATACACCACAATTTGGGGAAGGCGTTTGGGTCGATGATCAAGCCGTTATTATTGGCGATGTGTTTATCGATGATGACAGTTCTGTGTGGCCTTTGGTGGCAATTCGTGGTGACATGCACCGCATCCGTATTGGTAAGCGCACCAGCATTCAAGACAATTCCTGCCTACACATTACCCATGCCAGTACTTACAAACCAGAAGGTTATCCACTTACCATTGGTGACGATGTTACCGTTGGTCATATGGCCATGTTACACGGTTGCACTATTGGTAATCGAGTCTTGGTGGGGATGGGCACCACCATTTTAGATGGTGCTGTCATTGAAGACGAAGTCATTATTGGCGCAGGTTCTCTGGTTCCTCCCGGGAAACGTTTGGAATCAGGCTATATGTACATGGGATCACCGGCGAAACAAATTCGTCCTCTCAATGTCAAAGAAATAGAATATTTCCAATACGCGTGCTTAAACTACGTTAAATTAAAAGACGAATATTTAGCCGAAGCGCAACAAGAAGCGAAAAAAATCGATTGATAATACCGCTAAACTTGTAAGAAATATGAACTCACTAGGTCTAATAATAGGGAAAAGAGGTTGAAATGATTGAGGCAAATCCTTCGTTAAGTGCATCTGAGGCGCCAAATGCCGCCTTGTTTTATGACCCAGAATTCATGGAAGCTTTACGTAGCCAAATGCTAAAGTTCGCTAGATTACAGGTTCAGGATGCACAGTTAGCAGAAGACGCAGTGCAAGAAGCCATGCTGTCTGCTTACCTAAATATCGACAAATTTGGTCGGCAGGCCGCATTGAAAACCTGGGTATTTTCTATTCTAAAAAACAAACTTATTGATCTGTTGCGCAAAGAAAAACGTATTACTGCCGCCAGTCAACTTGAGAGCGGGCCAAACTTGCATGGTGATGCACTCATGGATCATTTGTTCAAAGAAAATGGGCATTGGCAAAAAAGTGAACGTCCGCAGAAATGGGATGACCCGGATCATGACGTGGAAAATGAACATTTTTGGCGAATATTTGATGCCTGTCTAACGGCACTGCCAGAAAAATACGGGCGATTTTTTATGATGCGCGAGTTTTTAGAAATGGAAACACCAGAAATCTGCCATAATGAAGACATTAGTGTCTCCAGTCTCAATGTTACTTTATACCGTGCTCGCTTACGCTTGCGTGAGTGTTTAGAAGATAATTGGTATCAGACAAAGGAGTCTGGATAATGATGAATTGCAAAGAGGCGACACAGCTTTTGTCGGAAAAGCTTGATCGTCCATTAGGCACCAAAGAAAAAGTCATGCTGGGTGTTCATACCGCTATGTGCTCGTCCTGCAAGGAATTTGGTAAACAGATGCAAGACATTCGTAGCCTAGCTAAACAGTACTCTAAAGGCCACTCAAGCGAAGAAAAAAAATAATTTTGTGTTTTGACTGTAAGAAATGAAAAGCCGTCTACGTCAAAACCCTGTAACCCAAAGACAATATGTCTTTTTAATCCAAACCAATGAGGCTTTAACAATGAAAAATTCAACTGCTACTCTATCCGTTGCTCTAGGCACTGCAATTGCATTATCTACTGTGGCTATGCCAGCACAAGCAGCTAGTAAGGAAAAATGCTACGGCGTAGCACTTGCAGGACAAAATGACTGTGCTGCTGGACCTGGCACCTCTTGCGCAGGCACTTCTAAAACGGATTATCAATCTGATGCTTGGAAATTAGTACCTGCTGGAACCTGCACAGAAATGTCATCTAAAACATCGCCAACCGGTTTCGGTCAATTGAAAGCGTTTTAATCGCTTCAATCATGTCACATTTCTTATCCAATAAGACCAAAGCAAAACAAGAAGCCGACAGCACGGCTGCTTGTTTTGCTTCTCTGACTGGTATCAGCCTAAAGCCCGCATACTATCAAGCTATTCTGCAACAACATCCAGAAATCGGCTTTTTTGAAATTCATGCGGAAAATTACCTGAGTAAAGGTGGTCCTGCTGCCTATTATTTACGTCAGATACGCCAAGATTACGATATTACGGTACATGGTGTCGGTTTATCGATTGGCGGCGAGCAAAAGCTTGATCTTTGCCATTTAGACAAGGTGGCGAATCTCGTAGATGACATTCAACCAGTCTATTTTTCTGAGCATTTAGCCTGGTCCAGTCATCAGCAAAATTTTTATAATGATTTGCTGCCAGTTCGTTATGACACAGCCAGTTTGCATAGAGTTTGCCAACACATAGAGGAAGTACAAGAACGTATGCAAAGGCAAATTCTTATTGAAAATCCCTCTAGCTATTTAATGTTTGCAGGCAATGAATATAGCGAAATAGACTTCATAAAAAGCATGGTAAAGCGAAGCGGATGCGGTTTATTGCTAGACATAAACAATGTTGAGGTGTCCTGTTTCAATCAAAGCAGCTCTCCATTTGATTATCTTGATGCTTTTCCAATGGAAGCGGTCAAACAAATTCATTTGGCTGGCCATACCTTAGACGATAATCCCCAAGTACCGCTAAAAATTGACAGTCATGATGAAGCCGTAAGTAATGATGTCTGGTCTCTGTATCAGTACGCTTTACAAGGCATGGGAGACTGCCCAACTCTAATCGAACGTGATGGTAACTTACCTGAACTAACGGAACTGATCGCGGAAGCCCAATTTGCCGATCATATTCGCTCTCGCCTTAGCAAAGAGGAGAAGAGTCATGCAAGCTGACTTCATTCAGGCAATTTTGACGCAAGATGCTAACTCACTTCAGCCCTATTTGCGTGGCAATCAAGAAGACAACGCGATACGTTTTAAGGTATATCAAAATAACATCATTGTTTCCTTGCAAGATGCATTAAGTGACATTTTCCCACTAACACTTAAATTGGTCGGTACCGACTTTTTCCGTGCTATGGCGAGGGCCTACTTACTAAAATACCCTCCAAATACACCTATTATCAGTGAGTATGGCGCTTCGTTTGCAGAATTTATTTCGGATTTTGAGCCTGCAAAAAATTTGGGTTTCTTGGCTCCAATGGCAAGCTTAGAGTATCAATTATTACAACTCACCAATGCCGAAGAGTGTGCGCCACTCGACCACCAAACCCTTACCACTTTCTTAGAACAAACTGTCCATCCCGAACAAATTTGCATTGAGTTAACCGTCAACACCCAACTCCTGCATGCACCGTTCGCACTCGGCTCTCTTTTTCTTGCTTGTCAGCAAGATACTCCGTTAAATACCTTAGAGATGGATAAAAGTGAGTATTTACTTCTTCACAAGTCTTTTATTTACGCTAAGATGAATATCATTAGCTATGAAGAAGCTAATTTTATTAAGGCGTTACAAAATAAGTTACCCTTATCACAAGCCATACCTGAATCAAACGACTTTGACTTAGGCCAAACACTTGCCAAGCTGATTGAATGGCAATTAATTACCAAACTCACTTTGAACACCAACTAAAAGAGGCACTGCAATGCTATCAAGAATTATGGACTCCCTAGATGGGGTATTTAGAAAGATACCTGAATCTCTTATCTTGTTCGTTGCACGATTTTCTCTCGCGGCGGTATTTTGGTTATCGGCACAAACCAAAGTAGATAACTTCGCCATCAATCTGATTAATATGACTTTTCATCTAGATTGGCCAAAAATTACTAATGCAACCTATTTCTTATTCGAATACGAATACAATTTGCCTATACTACCTCCGGACATCGCTGCGATACTGGCCACTTTTGCCGAACACATCTTGGCCGTTTTAATTTTAATAGGTTTACTCACCCGTTATGCCGCTTTTGGCCTCGCTATCATGACACTAGTAATTCAGATTTTTGTTTATCCAGACGCTTACGCCACCCATGGTGTTTGGCTCGCCATCTGTTTGCTACTAATGAGCAAAGGCGCTGGTAACTTGTCAGTAGATCATTTGATTGGACGCTAAAAAAGCGCCCTTAATAGCTATTATTAAGGGCGCCAGATTTGCCTCATCTTGCAAAGACTAAGGTCGTTTAAACTTTAAAATAGGACAAGGAGCGTTTTTGTGTTTCTGCTAACTCAGATAATTCGCTCGATGCTTGCATCGTCTCATTGATGGAGGACATATTTTGACTCACAGATTGATAGGTCTGATCCGTAATGCGAGCAATGTCTTCAGTCACGCTTAATTGTTCATGAGATGCTGCCGCCACTAAAGTATTCACGTCAGAAATAGACTGAACCGCAGCAGAAATGTCTTCAAAGGATTCTTTCACCTGAGTAGCCAGGTCAACGGACTCTTGAATCAAGTTTACGTTACTGCCCATGTTATTATTGGCACGCTCAGATTGTGATTGAAGTTTCTCGATGATCTCCTGAATGTTAACTGTCGATTCCTGAGTTTTTGAAGCCAAGTTACGTACTTCATCCGCTACCACAGCAAAACCACGACCCTGCTCACCAGCACGCGCCGCTTCTATCGCCGCATTTAATGCCAACAAATTAGTTTGTTCTGAAATACCACTGATGACCTCCGTCACTGACCCTATCTCAATAGCAAATTGACGTAATTCATCAACAATTTGTGCTGTCTCAGAGAATGAAGCATTAATTCGATCGGTCAGTTCAATATTTCTGTCTAACGTTAGTTGGCCACTGGCCGCATTTTCTTGCGCACGTTTAGCTTCTTCTTCTGCAACAACCGCTTTTTCACTGACCTCCTGAGAAGCAGAATTCAGCTCTTTTAAGGATGATGTAATTTGCTCAATTTGCGATAACTCACCTTGTGCGTTGGATTGAGTATTCTCCATAACGGAATTCAACTGCAAAGAGGCGGCTGCAACGTTTTCAGAGATCCCGTGAGAAGCTTTAATCAAGTTAGTCAGTTGTTCAGACAAATCCACAAAAGACAAATAAATACCCGTTTCTTTACCTGTTTTTACAAAGGTCTTCGTTAAATCCCCATTTGCCATGCCTTCAATCAATTGTGCAATTTCTTGTGGCGTGCCGCCTACGGGTTTGAGCACCAACTTATTTATCACCACATATAAAATGCACAGGGCAATCAAGATACTGACTAGGCCTAATACCAATGCAAATATCAGTTGCTGGTTGACCTTAGCGTAAATATTATCGTCTTCTTCTAATACAACAAATTGCCAACCGACCGTTTCCAATTCGCCCCAAAATCCAGTTAATGACACATCACGACCCAAGCTCTCAACAAACGCAGTGTATTGAAGTTCACGATTATCTTTATTTAAATCTTTGTATATTGGCCGTAATTCAAAAAGATTTTTGCCTACATTTGCAGGGTTAGGAGAGACCAATAAAGTACCATCTGATGTATAAAGATACATACCAGAGCGATCAGCGTATTGCTCCAAAACCGCATTCACTAAGACAGTGGAAACAACCGCAAAGTCGTCATTGACTTTTTGTGCCATAGCGATAATTTCATTACCTGTTAATGCGGATATAAAAGGCTTTGATATATACTCAGTTTTCCCTTCACGGAACAAGGCATTATAAAATGGGCGGTTAAGTTCCTTGGCATTAAAGTTGAAGATCTTACCTTCTGGCCCACCATACAACTCACCTTCTTTGTTCAATATGGCAATAGAATCTGTAATGCCTTGCTGAGAACGAGTAAGCGCATTAAGTTGCGTCAATCCACTAGCAGATAATTGATTTCCTTGAATATCATCATAATTAAGTTGAATTGAGGTCAGCATCTTCTGATAACCTTTGACTCTAGCGGTCAGCTCAGCAGCAATAGTCTGATTTTGCGCCTCAAGTATGGCTTTATTCAGTTCCACAGACTCACTTCTAAAAGAGACATAGTTAACGGCTGTAAACAAGCCAACAATGACCACAATAATGGCACCCAGGGTGCCAAAAATTTGTTTTTGAAATAGATTCATCTACTTTAATACCTTCCTGCTTTTAAAATTCCATTTAAATAAGCAACCGAACGACTGCTCTGCCCTTAATGCCATTGCCTAAATAAATAGTTGAAATGCATCAAATTTATAGCAAAAAAGGCATTTAAAGACAGTTAAAATGTGTGAGAAAAATGTAAGCTTCAATAACTAATGCTTAATTTTTTAGATTGAAGCTAGAGGTTACCTCGTAGGTTTGTTCCGCTGCCCCTGATAAATCCCCCGTTAACGCTCCCAGCTTGACTGAAGTCGCGTCGTTATTGGTCGATACTTTGACAATCTGATCCACATGTTGGGCAATGCCAGTAGCTTCTTCCGCCTGTTTAGCAACCAATTCCACTAAGCCTTCCAAACGCTGCTTAGCTGTTTCAGCGTCAACCTCAAGCTGGCTAAGAGGTGTCACTACCTCTTCAATTTGCTTTACACCCAAGCGCATTTTTTCCTGCCCTTGCGACATTTCAGTCGAGATTTGTGTGGATAAGCCACTGATTTGGGTGATGATAGTATCAATAGAACTGGTCACTTCTGCTGTATTGGTAGCCAAATTACGTACTTCGTCGGCCACCACGGCAAAACCTCGGCCACTCTCACCTGCACGAGCGGCTTCAATCGACGCATTCAATGCCAACAAGTTAGTTTGTTCGGCAATATCACGAATACTGTTTACGAATCCCGTTACCTGAGCAGAGCTTTCATTTAATTTGGCAACCGAACGTGCTGTCTCTTCAATATAAGCAGCCACCTCGGTGATGTCTGTTGAAGCTTGAGTAATAACACTCTTACCATGTTTGGCAAGATCGTGTGCTGATTCCGCTTGTTGACGTGAGACATTGGCATGCTCCACCATAATACCTGCACCTGTGGACAAAACTCCTACCGCGTTTTGGATATCCGCTGCCATTTCCATTTGTGAAGACGCCCCCTGTTGCACATCGCCTACGCTGCCACGAATATCATCCACTGCCAGCACCACAGTTTTGGCACTAGAATCAATTTTTCGTACCAGATCCGCTAAACTGGTACGCATACGATTTAAACTGGCAACAAGGTGGCCCAGTTCACCCGTATAGGATTGGGTAAATTCATTAGATAAATCACCACGGGCCACTTTATCGAGAAAAGCAATGATATGATCCAACGGATTAACAATGCTGCGGGTCATGAGAGTCGACATAACACCGCCTACCAACAAAGCCACCAAGCCTAAACCTATGATCAAGTAAATCGCCAGCTCAGAATCCGTAAGAACACTTTGCTGGCGTGTTTGCATTTCGCTACGTTGACGCTCAGCCAACGTATCGGCGGCATTCAAGAAGGTTTGTAATTGCGTTCGAGTGTTGCCCGCCATTAAGGCTTTAGCTTGTGCCAATTCACCAAACTCAAGGGCTTCTACTGTTTCTTGTAAGGCATTTTGATAAACCACTTTTTGTTCTTTTAATGCATCAATCAATGCCATGTCTTGTTCAGTTCGAACCAATCCGGTCATGATGTCTAAATTGTCATCGAGACTTTTATTACGCGCATCAATTTCTTGGTAAATAGCCACCCTTGCGTCTCTTTCTTCCAATACAAACAAGAGCAAAAGACGGCTCGCCAAACTTTCCGCATCCAGATTCAATTCACCACTGAGTTCAACCAATGCTGCATTTTCATCAACGATACTGCGAATATTGCCAGATACCGCCTGAAAACGAGTCACAGATAAGAGTACAACAAGCGCAAGCAAAGCCAGCAATACCAAGAAGCTAGTTCTAAGCCGCCCTTTGATGGTTGCAAATCCCAGCATAAAAAAGTCTCCAAAAAATTCTCACACATTACGACAAGACCATGGCCAGTCGGTTTTTAAGATTAGACGTTGATGATGAGATTTTCTTACAAAAAAGCCAACATATTTTTATGTTGGCTTTTAAAAGGGATGATTACGCTTTGGGAAAGCGTTTAAACGGTAAGGTATAAGCGATTAAAAACAATAAAGCGGCACAAACTACCACACTGGGCCCAGTGGGCGTATCCCAGCGATAAGAGCTCCATAATCCACTGCACACCGCCAGACAACCAATAATGCTGGCAATGCAAGCCATTTGTACAGGTGTTTTGGACAATTTACGTGCCGTTGCCGCCGGGATAATCATTAATGATGTGATCAAGAGCACTCCAACGATTTTCATTGCAACTGCTATCACCAAGGCCACCAGCAGCATCAAAAGTAAACGAATGGATTCCACTGGGTAACCTTCCACTTTGGCCAATTCTTCATTTACTGTTACGGCTAATAAAGGTTTCCAAAAAACGACCAATAAAGCAATGACCGCCAAGCCACCGCCATAAATCCAGTATACATCCAGCTGGCTAATGGCCAACAAGTCACCAAACAAATAGGCCATCAAGTCGATGCGCACGTCATCCAAAAAACTCACCGCCACCAAACCAAGTGACAGAGAAGAATGCGCTAAAATACCCAGTAAGGTGTCTGTCGCAATGATATGTTTCTTTTGTAAGGTCACTAAGACAGCTGCGAGCCCAACACATAAGACGATAATAGCGAGGTTAAGATTAATGTCTAATAACAAACCTAATGCCACACCCAACAACGCCGAGTGTGCCAGAGTATCACCAAAATAAGCCATGCGACGCCATACCACAAAAGCCCCAAGAGGTCCTGCAACCGAAGCCACTCCCAAACCACCAATCAAGGCTCTGAACAAAAAATCTAACATGTAATATTATTTCTCCGAAAAGCGAAAAACTCTGTATTTTTGGTGATCAATGATGGCAATTTGCGTGATTGTCTCGCTCAAGTATATCGCCGTGATCGTCATGAACATGATCATGATGGTGAGAGTAGATTGCAATCGACTCATCCGCACCAGGCACACCAAACAAGGCCTGATAAGCAGGGTGTCCTGTCACATGTTGAGGGGTACCAGAACAACAAACATGTTGGTTAATGCACACCACGGTATCCGTCTTCGCCATGACCAAGTGAAGATCGTGAGAGACCATGAGTACACCACAGCCTAGTTCGTCACGAATATTTTCAATTAGGTTATAAAGCTCAACTTGACCATTTACATCCACCCCTTGTACAGGTTCATCCAAGACCAGTAAATTGGGGCGATTCAATAAAGCGCGAGCCAACAATACCCGCTGTGTTTCACCGCCAGACAATACTTGTACTTGAGACTGCAGCAAGTGATCAATACCCAGTTTTTCCAAGGTGGGCATAATGGCTTTTTTATCAACACCACGCACCAAAGCTAGAAAGTGCTTTACCGTCAAAGGCAAAGTCGGATCAACATGCAATTTCTGCGGCATATAACCAATGCGCAAACTCTCATCAAGCATCACACGACCACTTGTGGCTCTTTGCAAACCTAATAAAGTACGAATTAAAGTACTTTTACCACTGCCATTTGGACCTATTAACGTAACGATTTCCCCTTCGTTAATAGTCATACTGATCTTGTCTAATAAGATACGACCATCAAATTCAATTCCTATGTCGGTAAATTGGACTAAAGGTTTGGTCATACTCTTACCTCTGTTTGGGCATTACGACAGTCCGCACATAAGCCAGTTAACTCAATGGTCTCTGATCTTAGCTCAAAGCCATGTTGAGCAGCCTTCGCGACTAGAGAGGCATGAATGTCTTGATAATCAAACTCCATGACGTTATGACATTCATCACAAATCAAAAAATACCCTTTATGCTCTTTATCAGCATGAGCGCAACCCAAATAAGCATTCATGGATTCTACTTTATGAATCAAACCGGCATTCAATAAAAAATCCAATGCACGATAAACCGTTGGCGGTGCCGAATTAAAACCTTCTTCCGCCAATTTGGCCAACAACTGATAAGCGCCTAGTGGACGATGACTCTCCCAAATCAACTCCAAAGCGCGACGACGCACCTTGGTTAAACGCTGACCTTGTTCCAAGCATAAAGCTTCTGCCGTTGCTAAAGCGGTGTTGATGCAATCACTATGGTTATGAGATGTGTTTTCACTCATTAAAAAGCCCTGCTAGCATTACTTAGGTAGCTCCATATCATTGAGCTACTGATTAATATCAAAGCCAAAGCCGCGATAAAGCCAAACACTTTAGACACCCGCTGACGCCAAACACTTTGCCCTCGACTCAAAAGAAAACCGGTATCTCGAATCAACACACTCACCGCCGCCAAACCCGCGACCGTAATAGCGGTACCCAAGGACATGGCAATGGTTGCTGCCAAGCCCCACTGAAAAATACCCGCACTCATGGAAAACAAAAGCACCAGCACCGCCCCAGTGCAAGGACGAATACCGACAGCCAGAATCATCGCCCACACGCTTCGCTGAGCCACTTTTGCTTCTTCTTTCGCGTCATGATGCTCATGATGATGTTCACAACCACATGCTTGCTCGCTCTGTTTATCCTGATGATCATGATCATGAGCATGAGCATGAGCATGAGCATGAGCATGATGATCTTGCGAATGATCGTGTCCACAACTGGATTTACCACGCATTAAACGTGACAAAATCCACACACCAATTAACCCCACCGCAGCAAAACTGGCGATTTCAAAAAAGCGAGAAATCTGCATCGCCCGACCGGCCAAAGAAAAAACTTGACCTAACACTAAAATCAAAGCGACCGCCATCAAGCCCTGCACAGCAGCACACAAAAAGGCGATAATAATTCCCTTACGCATAGAAGCACGACTGGCCAACATATAGGAGGAAATCACCGCCTTACCGTGTCCTGGGCCCGCCGCATGAAACACTCCATACAAAAAGCTAACCGAGACCAAGCTCCACAATAAAGCGGTACTGCCGCCTTTGCTGATAGCTCGTACAAGCGACACCAGTTCACGGTGAAAATTGGCCTGCTGCGCGATAACCCATTGAATAAAATCCTGATACAAGGAAAAATCCGCTGCATACAAAGGTGAGGTCAAACAGAAGAAAGACAAAAAAACGATTACAACATGCTTCGCCATACTGGCACTCACTTAAAGGTTAAACTGATTTTGTTATGGTATAACAAGTCTTACCTTAGGAGAAGTCGTTACATGAAATCGTCACACTATGGAATTGACTGCACCATAACCTTTGTTAAATAACCCCTGACACTAGATTAGAACAGAGTCTAACATGACCCTCACCAAGATAATGGTGACTTTAGCAAGCAAACTGATTAGGTGATGCCTATAGATTCACCACGAGCTAGTGCGAAAACATAGATAACATAAAGAAAGGAATACAAGTCTCATCCAAAAGGGATGAATAAACTCAAGCAGGCTTAGCAAAAAACACTAGGGAAGGTACGAACAAGCTCACTGACTTCAGCGTTGGCTTAATGCGAGCTTTACACCGAACCCCACCAGTAATATACCAGTGACGCCATCCATAACTTGCGCCACTCTTGGTCGCGCCAGCCAAACTCGCGCTTTGTGAATCATTAGTGCCAGAAACATTTGCCATACCATAGCAATAATAAAGTGGAGGCTAGCCATGAAAAGCGATTGAACCAAAGCCGAATGAAGGGGATCTATAAATTGTGGCAAAAATGCCATGTAAAAAATAATGGGCTTCGGATTCAACACATTAGATAAGATGCCTTGTCGGAAACTTCCCCAATAACCAGATATTGCCTTCCCCTTAACACTAAAACTCAAGCCTACAGGATGAGCAGCACTGCGTAATGCTTGTATCCCCAAATACACAAGATACCCTGCACCCAATAATTTAAAGGCAGTAAATAATCCGGCCGACCCCAGCAAAATAACAGACAAACCCAGCGCCGAGACAGTGGCATGAGCAAATAGCCCAAGACAAATGCCTAAGCTAGTAAGAAATCCTAAACGCCAACCGCCCAGAGCGGTGTTGCGCATTACCAAAATAGTATCGACGCCTGGACTCATGGTTAACGCACTAATCGCCAATAAAAAAGGCAACCATTGAAAATGCTCTAACATAGAATCCCCTCAAAATGAGCAATTAAGGCTGGCAGGTTACATCCACCCAATAGGCAACAGAGATTATTTCTGCATCACGCTCAACTGGGGTGCAAATCTCTGCCATGGTGCCAGTCAAACGTACAAGACCTTCTTCCATTGGCTCCATAGCGAAATAGAGTTCGTCATCACCAAATGCCAAACTCAGTGTGGAGGTTTGCAAATCCACTTTTTCAGGCAAATCAATGACCATACGCATCCATAACATTTGGTCACGAATACGTACATCCATTACTTGAACCTTCTTTTGTACAAAATCGACGCCATCACGCTTCATTTTGATGAAAAAACCATAGTTTTCGAAGCTTTTTAAGACTTCCAGCATATCAAGTTTTTCTTGCCCTTCTAGCTCACCATTGGCATCAATATCGTATTCTGCAATTAAGCTCGTAGAAGTAAATAAGTCCAAGCTCCAAGTGGCTTCTAAACGGTCAATTTGCGTGGAATCGACTTTCACACGATATTGTGTGTCTACCCAAACATGTGGGTGAGCAAGAGCCACCATAGTGAAGAAAGACAACAAACAGCTAATGGCAAAACGTAACATCACAACTCCGTAATAGCAGGCACAAAACGAACCCGCGCTTCCAATATACGTTGAAATTCCTGTGGATCATGTTGTTGTGCTAAACGCTCAGGATCATGCTTGGCCCCATGCCAAGCTTCCAAACGTGATAACCAAAAACGTAACGCAGCGATTCGCAACATATGAGGCCAAGCTGTAATCTCATCCGCATTAGGCTCACGCTCATAACAATAGGCTTTCATCAGAGCACGATACTTGTCCATGTCCAGTTCACCCGTACTCAAGTCTGAACACCAGTCATTTACCACAATAGCCAGATCGTACATCACCCAAGAGTAGCAGGCATTATAAAAATCAATAATGGCCGATAAATTTTCACCATCAAACAGGGTATTGTTATAAAACAAGTCACCATGAATGGTGGTTTTAGGCAAGGCATCATACTCTACAATAAAGTCATCAAAGGCAGCGATTTGTGATTGTAAAAGTTCGGCTTGTTTTGAATCCAATTCAGGTAACAAACTTGCACTCGTAGCATGCCACCATGCCATGCCTCGATGACTTTCGCGCTGCTCCGGAAAATCCTCTCCAGCAATATGTAATTTGGCTAAAGCAGAACCCATTTGACGACAGGTTTTAACGCTGGTTTGCTCAAGACCTTCTCCGGGAAAACAATCAACAATAATGGCTGGCCTGCCTTTGACAACACGTAAACGTTCACCATGAATGTCAATCAAGGCCGCCGGCACGTTAAAGCCTTTGTGCTTTAAATGAGCCACCACATCCAAAAAATAAGGCACTTCATCGAATTCAAATTCTTCAAACAAAGTCAGCACATACTTTCCTGTGGAGGTAGTTAAAAAGTAGTTTGTGTTTTCGACACCACCGGAAATTCCTTGAAATGACACTAACTCACCTAAGTAATAATCTGCGACCAAAGCTCGCATGTCAGAGTCAGTAAGGGATGTGTATACAGCCAAGTTATGTTACCTATCGATAATCAGAAATTGAAGCAAGATGAAACCGCCTATGCTCCACAATAAGGGCTAAAAGGTCAAATGAGTTCTTGTTCAAAATAGCAAGAAAGCCACTTATCTCCCTATTAATATTCAATAAAAAGACATTTTGATACTAAGATACAACAGAGTTTTACTTTGGCGGGGTATAAAATTGATAAAGCTCAATAGAAAGATGATTGTCTGTTTTTGCCATTTCAGCCTATTCAAATACCATCTTGCTGAGCAATATTAGGTTTTTCGTTGTAAAGTACTCATAAGACAAGCTGTAAGCTTATTGAGGTCGAAGAGGTCTTAAGGAAGATCGAACACATCCACATAGGATGTCAGCTTGTAGATATTTCTCTCTTATTCACACCTTCCTTAACCAATACCAAACTTTCATTATCAAACCAACTGAGCGTATTAAATTTGATAAACGATAAGCATCATAAAATTAACATTCTCATACCAGCGACTTATCGGCTACTTATCGTGACGATAATCTCGAGCTTAATTTTTATTACGCTATTTACTCACATTTCAACGCCTTTTGAACTACATGCTTTTCAGCCTATTAGTATCTTTCTGACCAACAGCTTTCTACTGATTTATTTGCGCTTCGATCCCAAAAAAAGAGTTAATCAAGTCATTAAAATTTATGGCTACATTTTGCTTATCGTGTCTGTGCTCAACACACTGTATTACACAACAAGAGCTTGGCAAGGCGAGATGTCTTTTATTGAAAATTTCCCTCCTATTTCAGGTATGACCATTTTGACCATGACCTTAATCATGCTGATGATTCCTGAAAAACTAAATAAACTCATTATTCTAACCTGGACCCTAAACGCACTGCCTGTTTTGTTACTGTTAGCTACGCATCCTGAAGAATTGCAAACCCCACGCGGTTACGATCTGTTATTTTTATTCGGCCCAGCTAGCCTATTAGTACTGCTGATTATTCCTTATCAACGCAGTCTGAAAAGTCACATGGATAAAATCCACTTTGATCTAAAAAACTCTCGGGAAGAAGCTGACCGAGATTTTTTAACCGATGTATTTAACAGAAGGGGACTCAATAGCTGGCTAAATGAATTAGAAGACAACAGCCAAATAAGCATAATGCTAATCGATATTGATCATTTTAAAAGCATCAATGATAAGTTTGGACATGACATAGGCGACCATGTATTGATCGAGTTTGCGTCTCGGTTACGCACCGTTTACCATGGCACGCACGCTCTTGCTCGCTGGGGGGGTGAGGAGTTTATTGTGGTTATAGTCAATTCCACTAGGGATAAAATACAAATCGTTAGTGAGATGTTTAGAACCGCACTCAGTCAATTGCCCTATAAAGAAGTAGGAAAAATAACCGCCAGCATTGGCGTCTCCCAAGTGAATTCCATCGATGGCTTTTCTACCATGGTAAAAGAAGCCGATACCGCCCTGTACATAGCTAAAAATCATGGCCGAGATCAAGTCGTCATGTACACCGGCTCATTAACGAAAGATCTGCTTTCAGACCTTGCCCCCGAAAAAAATTAATTTCTCACAACACGACAGTGTAAAAATTATTCCAAGCGCTTAAAATAAACCCTCTTTGCCATTTAATACAGAGGTTTCATTTTGGCTACGGATTCTGCACAACAAAACACGCCCATGATCTTAGTAGATGGCTCATCTTATTTATATCGAGCTTTCCATGCGATTCCCCCACTGACCACCAGCCAAGGCCAACCTACCAATGCCGCTCGCGGTGTGATCAGCATGATTCGTAGCCTAATCAAAAATTACCCAAGTTCACCTATCGTGGTGATTTTTGATGCCAAAGGGAAAACCTTTCGCGACGAGATTTACAGCGAATACAAAGCACAACGTCCTCCTATGCCAGACGAATTGCGTCTGCAAATTGAGCCGATTCATCGCATGATTGAAGCCATGGGACTGCCACTTATCATCATTGACGGCGTCGAAGCCGATGACGTAATTGGCACCATCGCCAAACAAGTCGGTGAGACAGGGCGCGACGTGATTGTCTCCACGGGGGATAAAGACATGGCGCAGCTGGTCACCGACAAAGTCACCTTGGTAAACACCATGACAGACACAGTCATGGACATCCAAGGGGTGAAAGACAAATTCGGCATTCCACCTGAATTAATCATAGATTATCTGGCACTCATGGGCGATAAGGTAGATAACATTCCTGGCGTACCGGGCGTTGGCGAGAAAACGGCCCTTGCCTTGTTACAAGGCCTTGGCAGCATAGATGACATTTATCAGCGTTTGGATGAGATCGCTGCGCTTGGTTTCCGTGGTTCAAAAACCATGAAGCAAAAAATGCTCGACAACAAAGACATGGCGGAACTGTCTTACACCCTCGCCACCATCAAGTGTGATGTTGAACTGCCGTTCAATGCCCTAGAATTAACCAATAATCAGGCAGACAAAGAAGCCTTGCGTGAATGGTTCACCAAACTGGAATTCAAAACCTGGTTAAAAGACTTAGATAAAGCGCCTAGCGTTGACAATCCAGACGACACAGTGGGTAATCTGGACGGCCAAGCCACCGCCAGCAAATCTGACATCCAAGTGCAGTACGATACCATTTTAGACAAAGCCAGCTTCACAAGCTGGTTTGAAGCCATTCAACAAGCCGATTTAGTGGCGTTTGATACCGAAACCACCAGCTTGAATTACATGGCCGCCGAGTTAGTTGGTGTGTCTTTTTCTATTGAAGCCGGCAAAGCCGCCTATCTGCCACTTGCCCACGACTATGAAGGCGCACCAGAGCAACTGGATCGTGATTGGGTACTAGAGCAGCTTAAACCTTGGCTGGAAGACGAAACGGCAGCAAAAGTTGGTCAGCATTTAAAATATGATGCCAATGTGTTGAATAATTATGGCATTCGTCTAGGTGGCATTATTTACGACACCATGTTGGAATCTTACGTCTTTAACTCGGTCAGTTCTCGCCATGATATGGGCAGCTTGGCCGAAAAGTTCCTCGACCATAAATGCGTCAGCTTTGAAGACATTGCCGGCAAAGGTGCAAAGCAAAAGACCTTCAACCAGATCGACTTAGAACAAGCGGCTTTTTATGCAGCGGAAGACGCAGATATTACACTGCGCTTGCATCAAGCCATTTGGCCACAGTTAGAGAAAACACCTGAGCTGGTGAGTATTTTCAAAGACATCGAATGTCCATTAGTGCCCGTATTGGCCAAGATGGAACAAACTGGCGCACTGATTGACCCTGAATTATTGCACGCGCAAAGCAGTGAAATTGCCACCAAACTTCAAGAATTGGAAATCAAAGCCCATGAAGAAGCCGGGGAAAGTTTTAACCTGAGCTCACCAAAGCAGCTACAAGTCATCTTATTTGAAAAGCTGGAATTGCCCATTATCAAGAAGACACCAAAAGGTCAGCCTTCCACTGCTGAACCGATTTTGCAGGAGCTGGCCGAAAACTACGAATTGCCTCGTATCATTATGGAACACCGCAGTTTGTCTAAGCTCAAATCCACCTACACAGACAAACTGCCCGAAATGCTACAAAAGACAGGTCGTATTCATACTTCTTACCATCAAGCGGTGACCGCTACTGGGCGTTTGTCTTCTACCGATCCGAACTTACAGAACATTCCGATTCGTACCGCCGAAGGTCGTCGCATTAGACAGGCCTTTATTGCACCAGAAGGCTATAAACTGGTGGCAGCAGACTATTCGCAAATCGAACTACGTATTATGGCGCACTTATCACAGGACAAAGGCTTACTGGACGCGTTTGCCAACAACGCAGATGTACACAGAGCCACCGCTGCAGAAGTGTTTGAAAGCACAGCTGAAGAAGTCACGACGGAACAACGTCGTCGTGCCAAAGCCATCAACTTTGGCTTGATTTACGGCATGTCAGCCTTTGGTTTAGCCAAACAACTTGGCATCGCTCGTCCAGAAGCGCAAAAATACGTACAACGCTACTTTGAACGTTATCCCGGCGTGCGTACCTACATGGATAACACACGTGAACAAGCCAAAGAAAAAGGCTTCGTGGAAACCATCTATGGTCGTCGTTTGTACTTGCCCGATATCAAGGCGAAAAACGCCATGATGCGCCAAGCCGCTGAACGCACCGCCATCAACGCGCCTATGCAAGGCTCTGCTGCCGACATCATCAAACGCGCCATGATCCAAATGCACAACTGGCTTGCCGACACCGACCTAGATGTACGTATGATCATGCAAGTACATGATGAACTCATCTTTGAAGTGGCCGAAAAAGACCTAGCGGCAGCGCAAGAAAAGATTGTCGAGATCATGCAGAATAGCAGCAAGATCGACGTGCCTTTGCTTGTGGAAGCAGGCGTAGGGGATAACTGGGACGAGGCGCATTAGTGCGCTTCTTATTAAGGAATTCTCAATTCAAATCTTTAAATCTCTAGGAAGAGGTAATAATGGAATTAGACAATATAGATAAGTCTCATATTGAGCGTTACTTCGATATGCAAAGTGGATATGTCCTCCACTATTCAAATCGAACTTTTGAAGACCTTTTCCATTCCTTTGGAATATCTATATATGATGAGATGTATTCAGACTTAGGCACATCAAAGGCCAAAAGACTAAGATCATTCATTCAGAAAAATCACCATGACCTTGTAAAGGCTGTTCTCCTGAAAATGGTTGAGGAATATGATTCTCATTCGACATTTCAATATATGAGTTCAGATGATAAGGTAAAAATTGCTGAGAATAGAAGCAAGTGTATACAAGCGATAAACAATATCGGGACTATCTCTCACCATATTAGCTCACCAACTAATATTACACCCCCTATTCTAATAACTGAGAGCAACACACATACTCACCACTCAACTAAGTTCCAGTCATCCAAAGGTGGCAACATGCCTGATCAAACTACACCCCATACTTTCCAATCAGTTCAAAAGCATAAGGTTTTTATCGTACATGGACACGACGAACATTTGCTTTTAGAAGTAGAGAACCTTTGCCGAAAACTAAACTTAGAACCTATAGTTTTAAAAGATCAATCAAGTGGTGGGGCAACAATTATAGAGAAGCTTGAGAAGCACAGTGATGTTACTTATGCAATTGTCTTGTATACAGAATGTGATGAAGGGCGAAGAGTTGGTACGGAGACAGTTCGTAAACGCGCTAGACAAAACGTCATTTTTGAACATGGCTATTTTATTGGCACTTTGGGACGAGATAAAGTTTCATCAATAATTAAAGGTGATATTGAAATTCAAGGAGACGTAAGTGGAGTGGTATATATAATGCATTCTCAGGATTGGAAATACCAAATCGCTAGAGAAATGAAGGATTCTGGATTAACTATAGATCTCAACTACTTATAATGAAGCTGTCAGATAAAGGAATACTTATCTGACAACACAAAAAAAGCTATTAAGATTTAATAATTGTCATATCAAAGCCTTTACAACCTACGTATCCTTCTGGCTGCCATACTCTTCCAGTAGCAGATATAAATTCAGAATCTATTTGACCTACCAAACCAATAGTGGAGTAGCTTTCTTTAGGTTTAATAATAAATTCATGAGGACCTAGTGGCTTTAACTCAAAGTTTCGAGTACCTCTATTTAGAATACCTCTTAATTCAAAAGCCCCATTATTTATCGTTTCGCCATCGAATCTATCGACTTCAGTGAACGCAGCCAATGCATTTATTTTTATTTCATCTGAATAATAATCTAGCTCTTTAATTCTAATATTTAACAATGCTTTATGATTATTACAACTATAGTTAGCTTTCCATACATCCTCTGTATGAATATTTTCATTCAAATTCGCACTATCGACAGTAATATAAATCGTAATAACCGCCGAAATTAAACTGATACCTGCAACAATCTTTCTTCTAAGCCAATGTAATTTCATTTATTCTCCACTATCTAAAAAGAAATAAAAAAAGCAAAAAACACAAAACTGGATAAAAACACAGTACTGAATAAAAACACAGTATCATTTATTTAGCAAGAAAAGAATCTCTGACTTAACAGACCGCCCACGATAAAAAGTGATTTGGCATTCACCACAATCAGTCCGCTTTAGACAGAACTGAACCTTTCTACTTCGTTGCTATCAATATCCTAGATGTCGTCGAGTAATTAACGATTTTAGGCGGACTGTACTCTTACTAAATCAGGCAATATGGGATGAAAAGGGAGTTAGAGTTTACTAGGCGAATAAATGTTTTGCTTTGCCTATTTTCGATCGGCGTTTGTAGCCAGCATTCTGGCTGTAGTGAGATAAGATCAGCTCTGTGCCAACTGCTCAGAGGGTAATTCTCGTTGTGCCGCTGCCACCGAGCTTTCTTGGCGTCACTAGCCTACCTGTTAGCTTCTCGACCTCCTCTTTAAAACGTTCGTTTCCCAGTGCCATGTCTAAATGTCTAGCGGATCGAATCCGTCCTAGTTCTTCTGGGATATGGTGTTTGAATAAAGCTCGATATAAAGTTCATGTGATTGCCACGGAGCAATTGGGTTCAGAAGAAAATACATCACATAGGTATGCAATCAACTTCGCTTTTTGTAGTCCGCATAGGCTTGCGCATGTTGATGGATGATGTCTAAGGCAATTTCGTCATCCATCAAGTCAGCAGGAACGCCTTCAATATTTGCTAAACCACTTGCTGGGTGTAATGGTCGCTCTAGCCATTTCCACGCTTTTGGTACACTGCCTTCAACACTTTTCTGGCTTAGGATATTCAGAATTTCTTGGACTTTTTCTGGATATTTAAACCAACTAACAGGCTTTATGGCAGATTTCGCCCCAGGGACACGGCATGGTAGCTGTGACATTTGCAGTTCTTCTTCGTGTATATACTTGATCGTCCAATCGGCATAATCTTTTAAGGACTGATTTCCCTTCCGTTCTGAATCACTTTTTCTCATAGGAATAATCAATCCTATTTTGACGGGAGAGCGTTGTTTCAAGGCATTATGAGACTGAATTTTTCGTAGTGCTGGGATGATATCGGTGTCGTTGGTCACAAAAACAATGTGCTCAAGTGTTAAATCTGTCACGGCGTCATAGACTGCTTCCAAAGCCACATTAACATCGCTTTGCTTCTCTTCCATTTTCCATATTTTCACCCGCTCAGAAAACTTAGGCTCTTTTTCTTTCCCTCTCTCGTCTAACTCAACTTTTGGAAATTTAGTTTTATCAATTGAGTAGTTACCCTTGACGATTTGCAATCTACCTTGGCGGTAATTATGTAGTGCGAGATGATAAGCGCGCTGATCATTCAAAGAGCTACTATCCGAGGACGCGCGTTCAGATATTTCAGCGGTAAAAAACTTAACCGCCAGTTCATCAAGAGCAGATTCAGGGGCTCCAGAACGCACCAATAAAGTTTCAACAAGAGAAACAGGATCCAACCATTTATATGGCGAGCCTTTTAAGCAACCAAAGTAGAAGTTGTAACCATCAATGTAAACTCTCGTTTTTATGCTAGGTGTAGGCTTTTTGGAGAATCTTACTGATTGATAAGCTTTACATAAAAGCTCAGAGAAAAGGTGAAACATGAATTTCCATATCCATATTTGTAAATGGCCTTCCGAGGCCTAAATGTGAAAAAACCGACACTAGGCCGGCTTATTCGTCCAACTCCAGGGGTCTGTATGTCGCCACGCGTGGAAGAAGGATAAGTTGTGTTCACAATATAGCCAAGTAAAGTTTACATTGCAATCTCTATATCGTTAAGAGTTAAAGAATCGTTAGGAGAGGAACAATTGGGGACAGATAAATAAGTATTCCTCAGCACTAATGGCACAAGATTTCAGTCGGTGCGCCAGTTTTTTGCTAGGTGTCCTTGAAGTAACGAACATAGTACGATGAACTCATTTTCGAAGTGGCCGAAAAAGACCTAGCGGCAGCGCAAGAAAAGATAGTCGAGATCATGCAGAATAGCAGCAAGATTGATGTGCCTTTGCTTGTGGAAGCAGGCGTAGGGGATAACTGGGACGAGGCGCATTAATAAATATATTTTGGAAAGTAAGTACTAATACAATGCTTACTTTCCATTTATGTTGATATGATCTTGTCGCTATCTTTATACGTAGTAGTAAGCATGGCTCACAAGAAACCTCACTTACCCGAAAAAATCTGCTTAGCTTGTCAACGCCCTTTTAAATGGCGAAAGAAGTGGAAACGAGATTGGCAAGATGTAAAATACTGCTCTGTTCGCTGTAGGAAACAAGGTATCGAGATCAAGTAGTAAGCTGTAGGTTAATCTCGAAACTAAGATGACTCCATCCTTCGCATATGCTTTACTTTGTACACAGCAGTGGATGCCTCAAGTGGTAGGAAGTAAGCATTAATGCCAAAAAATAACTCTCAATCTAAGGCTAATCCTAAACCTAAGACCAAGTCGCAATCTAAAAATAAGTCTAAGTCGCAATCTAAAGTCCAACCCAAACGCAGTGTATTAAGACGATTATGGCTTGGGCTGGTAAAAAAGCTTTGGTATGTGTTTTGGCGTGTTACTTTGGTTTTTATCTTACTCTTATTACTGTTTCGATTTGTCCCTCTGCCCACCACGGCTTTTATGCTACAGAGTGATTATCCTGTCGAATACGATTGGATCAGTATTGATAAGTTACCAGATCATGTGGCCTTGGCCATGGTAGCTTCTGAGGATCAACGCTTTCCTGTCCATAATGGCGTAGACTTCTCTGCTATACGTAAAGCTTTAGCACAATTTCTTAATGGCAAAGGTCTTCGTGGCGCCAGTACCATCTCTCAGCAAACTGCTAAAAATATCTTTCTTTGGCCGCAGCAGAGTTTCTTTCGCAAAGGAATGGAAGCCTTGTTAGCACTAAGCTTAGAAACCCTGTGGGGGAAGAAACGCATACTTGAAGTCTATTTGAACGTTGCCGAATTTGGCAAAGGTATTTATGGCGTTGAAGCCGCCAGCCAACATTACTTTGGCCGTTCTGCAAGACGTTTAACCAAAGATCAAGCCGCCCGTTTGGCCGTACTTTTACCCAGCCCTCGTACCAGAGACCCAGTTAATCTCACCCGCTATTTACGTAAGCGCGCCGCCTGGGTAGAGCTGCAAATGCGTCAACTGGGCAACAACTATTTAGCTTCCGTTCTAAATAAAGAATAATCGCTCTAGGATAATTACAAAAATCTGAGTCTATCTTTTACTTTACCGCGATTAATATTTCAGTAAGAAATAACTGATTGATTATATGAATATAATTTGTACCTTTTCGCTGGCTAAGATTTACGCTAACCTTTAACCACAGATCGCGGGCTAGGAGAGCTGATTTGTTTAAACCAAACTATTTTTTATTGGTCACTGCCGTTTTTGTATTGCTGGCTTTCGTCACCAGTCATATCTATTTCAAGTTGGCTTGGGCTTGGTTTGCCTTATCGTTTTTTACCGTCAGTTTGGCATATTTGCTAAACAAACCCACTATTTTCCGCAAACGTTCTGATGGCACCGTGCCCTTTTATATTCGCTGGGTTTTCATGCCATTTTTATGGAGTACTCAGTTCTATAATAGCTGGGCTCGCAGTAACGATCCCGTACCAGCTCTGCAAAAGATAGACGATGGTATTTATCTGGCCCGACGTCTCTTCCCTTCAGATATCCATGCCATTAAAGATGAAGACATTAGCGGCGTACTGGACGTAACCGCAGAATTTAGCTCATTAAACTGGACATCTTTGCAAGCCAATATCGACTACTTAAACATTCCAATATTGGATCATTCCGTGCCAACGGACACACAAATACAACGTGCCCTAAACTGGATACACACTCACAAAAAGAACGGTCGTTCGGTTGTCGTACATTGCGCTCTTGGTCGTGGGCGTTCGGTTTTCATGGTGGCAGCCTATTTATTGAGCCAATACCCAGATGCCAAGCCAAAAGAAATCATGAATAAAATTCGTGAGATTCGCTCTACTGTCAGACTCAATAATAAACAGTTCAAACACCTCAACCAAGCGTTTGAAAATAAGCGCCTAGTAGTGCATAACAGCGCTTGGATTATTGCTAATCCGGTGGCAGGCAAACGCCAGTGGGAAGAGGAAAAAGACAGCATATTGAAGCTGTTATCTGGTTATTACAACCTCACGGTGAAAACCACCACACCCGACGTCAATGGTACAGAGTTAGCCAAACAAGCCCTTGAAATGTCACCCGATATCATCATAGCTTGTGGAGGCGATGGTACAGTCACTGAAGTGGCCAGTGCCTTGGTTGGTACGAACATTAAACTGGGCATTATTCCCTTTGGAACGGCCAATGCACTCAGCCATGTATTATGCGGCAGCTTGTCAAAAATCGCTTCGACCGAAACCATTTGTCTCAACATTATTGATGGTTGCGAACGCCGCATTGACACAGCCACCTGCAATGATGAACTGATGCTCCTGCTAGCAGGGGTAGGCTTTGAACAGCAAATGATTGAGAAAGCGGATCGAGATAAAAAGAACAGCAGCGGTCAAATGGCTTACCTACAAGGTTTGTGGGAAGCCATTAGTCAAAACGAAGTACATGAGTTTACTATCACGCTGGATGATGAAGACAGTTTTGTTATTAAAACCCCAAGCTTAACCATTGCCAATTCGGCACCAGTAACCACGCTGTTAGCGCAAGGAAAAGGCCTACCTGACATTGAAGACGGTGAATTGGATTTAACTTGGCTGGATCCGGAACGCGCGCCAATACTTAATCTAGTTGAACTCGCTAGGTTGGGATTAAGCAGTAACGAAATCGACGAAAGCAATACGCCAAAAGATTCTGGAATTTTCCATAAAAGGGCTGCTAAAGTTCGCGTGGACATTAGCCAAATTGGCCATTATGTGGTGGATGGCGAAAACCGTGAGGCAGACTATTTGGAAGTAGAGGTACAGCCCAAATCATTGAGTGTTGTTGTACCTGAAACCGTTTTAAAATGAATTCTAAAGTAGGATTTCTATTTATTCTTAACCTTAAACGGATTGCTCAAAAAAACTCTGCAAAAAAACTTCAATGTCCTTATTTTTAAATCCCAAAACAAGGTTACAATGACGACCTTTAAATTTTCTAGGAACGAAAATGCACACCTCAGATCGTCAATTAGGATTTTATAAAATAGCTATTATTCTGGGTCTATTGTCTGCGATTGGCCCATTTGCTATTGATATGTATCTACCGGCTTTGCCACAAATCAGCCAGTTTTATCAGGTGGGCGTTGCAGAAGTACAATTCAGTTTAACGGTATTCCTCATCGCACAAAGTGTGTCACAGCTTTTTTACGGCCCGCTATCGGATAAATTTGGTCGTAAACCGCCCCTGTTTTTTGGTATGGGTATTTTCTTTGTTGCTACAATTGGTTGTATTTTTGCCTCATCATTGGATGAGCTCATCTTTTATCGTTTCTTTCAAGGAATAGGCGCGGCGGCTGGGATAGTCATAGCTCGAGCTATTGTGCGTGATCTTTATACTGGTGTGATGGCAACGAAATTGATGTCATTACTGATGCTGGTATTTGGCATTTCTCCGATTCTCGCCCCTTTGGTTGGCAGTACCATTCTCACCTTAACGGATTGGCGTGGGATTTTTGTTTTAGTGGCCATTTGTGCCGGTCTTGGCTTGTTACTGATTCAATTCGGCTTGCGTGAAAGCCAATCTTTAGAGGAACGCTTACACACTCGATCGCAAGGCAGCAGTGTGAAAGCCTATTTTGTGCTTTTAAAAGACAAGCATTACATGGGATTGGTGTTTGCTTGTAGCTTCGCTTTGGCCAATTTTTTCATTTATCTAGCAAACTCACCTTTTGTATTGATCGAACATTACGGACTTAACGAAACTCAATACGGTTTGGCCTTTGGATTAAATGCCATGTGTTTTTTCTTAGCCGCTCAGTTTAATGGTCGCTTATGCTCGCTTTACGGAATTGAGAATGTCATTCGAGTGGGTAAGTGGATTTGTGCTCTTGCTATGTGTTGTATGACTAGCCTTTACCTTGTCGGATTCGATTCTTTGTATTTGTTTATGGGATGTTACCTAATCGCCAGTGCCGGAGTTGGTTTAGTGATTCCCACAACCTCGATTCTTGCCATGGAAAATCACGGTCGTATTGCTGGAACCGCCTCCGCCTTATTAGGCACAATGCAAATGGCAATTGGGCCAATTTTCATTGCCATTCTAAGCCCATTCATGAACAAAGAACCTTTGCCTATGATACTTGGCATGACCTGTTGTTCGCTGATTGCTTTATTATTTGTTTCCTTCACCTTGGCAAAAAAAATACCTTTCGTTAAAGCCTAAATTTGCTATAAAGAAAGTACGACAAAATCATAATAAAAACGGAGGGGGAAATGTCACAACATCATACAGGTTCTTGTTTATGTGGACAGGTTAGTTACGAGCTAATGGGAGAATTTAAAAAATTTTTCTTGTGCCACTGCAGTCGCTGTCGTAAAACCTCTGGTACTTCACACTGTGCTAACCTTTTTGCTCCTGGAGCAGAACTTAACTGGTTAAGTGGCGCAGATAAAATCAGCTTATATCGCCATCCTGACAGCAATTTTGCACGCGCATTTTGCCAAACCTGTGGCTCAAATGTTCCGGTCGATGCGAAGGCCAGAGGTCTGGTCGTCGTACCTGCGGGCAGTTTAGATTGTGACCTTGATATGAAAGCTCAAGCCAATATTTTTATGGGCAGCAAAGGCAACTGGGACGTGGATCTTAATCAGGCCCCTTGTTTTGATGCCATGCCAAGCTAACCTCATCTCTCCTTAGAGTTGAGCTAATTTCTGCGCTGCAGCAAGCAGGGTAGTTTCGTCTTTAGCAAAACATAAACGGATGAGTCGTTGTTCTACCGGTGGATTTTGATAAAAAACACTGATAGGAATAGCGGCCACACCTATCTCTTTGACCAAATAATGGCAAAATGCCACATCGTCTAAATCGCTAATCTCACTGTAATCCAATAATTGGAAATAGGTGCCTTGGCAGGGTAGAAGTTGAAAGCGACTAGCAGCCAAGGCAGAACGTAAAATATCTCGTTTGTTTTGGTAGAAGGGTGAGAGTTCACCACTGGCCCGTGGTGTATCTAATAGATGCTCGCCAATCGCTTGTTGAAATGGGGTGGCCGTACTAAAGGTAATGTATTGATGAAGCTTTCTAAGCTCACGAGTGATGATTTCTGGTGCAACCACATAACCTACTTTCCAACCAGTAAGGTGAAAACTCTTACCAAAAGAAGACACCACCATACTGCGCTGCGCTAATTGATCATGACGATGCACACTGACACTTTGAGTTTGATAATGAATAAATTCATACACTTCATCGGATAAGACATTAATGTTTTTGTCTTTTATCACTTGCCAAAGCTGCTCCAAATCTTCTGTCTGCCAACAGGTTCCAGTAGGGTTGTGTGGGGTATTTATTAACACTAAACGGGTTTTATTTGTCACCAAAGCAGCAAACTGAGACCAGTCTGGTCGAAAGTCTGGCGCAGTTAATACCACACGTTTGCAAACACCACCGGCTAGCATCACCGCAGGTTCGTATAAGTCATAAGCAGGATCAAACAATATCACTTCATCATCCGGTCTCACCAAGGCAGTAATACCATCAAAAATGGCTTCTGATGCACCACTGGTCACGGTAATTTCTTTCTCTACATCGACCTGTCGGCCGTAATAACGAGCAATAAGATTTTGAATGGCTTCACGTAATATTGGTAAGCCAATCATAGGTGCATATTGATTATTACCATGCAAGATAGCGTGAGAAGCACGCTCCAAAAGTGCATGATCTGCTGAAAAATCCGGAAAGCCTTGAGATAAATTAATCGCTTCATATTGCGCCGCAAGGGACGACATTTGCGTAAAGATAGTGGTGCCAACTTGAGGTAATTTGGAAGTTAATGTCACGAGTAAAACCTTAAAGTAAGAAGCGATAAGCGGATACGTTAAAAGACCTACACAAGCAGGGTCAACCTTTCTTTTTCAACAAGGCCAAAATCCTCAACATGAGACAAAAAAGCCAAGGCAATTGGCCTTGGCTTTCTCTGTTACAAAATTTTGCTAACGCAATTAGCTTGCTTGTAAGCTTGGATAATCCGTATAACCTTCCGCACCAGGTGTGTAGAAAGTGTCAGGATTAGGTTGATTCAAATCTGCACCTTGTTGAACACGAACAACAAAATCCGGGTTCGCTAAAATGCCGGTTCCGAAAGCAACACTGTCTGCTTGTTTATCAGCAATAACTTGCGCCGCTTCTTCAGGAGAGTAACCCATATTTACCATCAAGTGACCTTGGTAGACTTCACGAACCGCTGACACAACGTCTGCTTGCTGTAAACCAAAGAAGTCAGCACGCATTAAGTGTAAATACGCCAAGTTATAAGAGTTCAAGGCTTTAGCAAGGTAAGTAACCAAACCTACTGGATCACTGTCTTTCATACTTTGGAAACTGTTCAAAGGCGACAAGCGAACCCCAACTCGGCCGTTGCCCATCACTTGTGTTACAGCATCTAGTACTTCCATCAAGAAGCGCGAACGGTTTTCGAAAGAACCGCCGTATTCGTCATCACGTTGATTCGAACTGTCTCTTAAGAATTGATCAATCAAATAACCGTTTGCTGCATGTACTTCTACACCATCGAAACCCGCTTCTTTGGCATTGATCGCAGCCTGTTTGAAATCCTGCACAATATCCGCAATTTCTGATTTCGTCAGTGCTCTTGGCACTGTATAGGCTTTTTTACCTTCTGGCGTGTGAGTATCACCTTCGATGGCAATGGCACTCGGCGCAACCGCTTCTTTACCACCATTTAAGAGAGGATGGGCAGCACGTCCGGCATGCCATATCTGCATAAAAATACGTCCATCCGCTTTATGAACCGCTTCCGTTGTTAACTTCCAACCTTGAATTTGTTCAGCAGAATAAATACCTGGATCGCTACCAAAAGCCGACGTCGCGTCACTCACCATTGTGCACTCAGTAATCACTAAGCCAGTAGCAGCACGCTGTGAATAGTATTCTGCCATCAGCTCATTAGGCTGATGCTGTGGCGCACGGCAGCGAGTCAAAGGTGCCATTGCAAAGCGATTTGGCAATTCAAGATCACCAAGAGTAACAGGAGTAAATAACGAACTTAGGTTAGACATTTTGTTCTCCAAGATAGGATTTTTTTAAAGATAACCGTTTTATGAGTATGGAAAGCACTTTTTCAACGTTTTACACGATATTTGCTAATTAATATAAACGAATCGAACTATATGATTCTTACTTATCTTGTCTAAAAAATGAGATAGAGAAATAGACAACACACGATAAAAACAATAAAATCACGAAACATACTACCATGTAGTACAATTATTTAGGCTCTATTTTATCGAAAAATAGTTAACTATGACTCTTTTGACGCAAGACCTACTTACTCACCTTTCTGCATGAAATGACATACATAACTTTCAATCCTCCTATTATAGGTAGCCTTCAGGTCTTTCTGATAAAAGTCTTCTCTAGATTAAAACACGCTTACATTCCTGCTTACTCTGTTTTGATAGAAGCTGACTTTGATAGAAGCTGACTTTGATAGGGCCCATGTTAAGATGGCTTATTCCGGTAATCCCGCCTATATTAATTTTTTACTAATTGGTCAAAATCTTTTATTGATCGTTTATTTAAAGAACAATGAGAATTATGATTAGTTTCAGGTCGGAGCGAGTCCTGGACGGAAACCAGCTAAGATTCAGGACAAGTTATTTGTTTTGTCGTATTAAATCGAGCAAGCTATTTAAATGAATGATTCTAGTCAGCAAGACACTTCTATAAGATCGCAAGTCATGGAGCCAAAGCTCTTTCGTCGTTTGTTGATTCTTGCTTGTGTATGCTTTGCTTTAGTTTGGATAATTGATGAATTAAGCGGCATCATTTCTGAATTTGATGCAACCGCTTACCCTATTTGTATTATGGCTTTTGCTCTCATGTATGTCTTGAGTAGAGCATCAAAACATCATAATCAAAGTAATTTACACCTGCTAACTTACTTGGTTGTTGCTGGCTATTTGATCAGCACCAGCATTTGGCATCATATGGGCAGCAATGCTTTATTCTCAAACGCCGCTCAGTGGTTAGGTCTTAATTATGTCATCGCCTATTTATTTCTTGAGATTAGACGAGCTGTTCCAACCACTATGCTGGTTCTGGGCGCTACACTAATTGGTCATTTTCTAGTGTTAATCAAACATCACAGCTTAGACGATACGCTTGGCGTAGTGTTGAATATAGCGGTTGCTCATAGTGTTTACATTGTTTTGCTATGGACTGTCATTCGACTCAGAATCCAATCTTCTCTAGCCAATACTCGTATGAACTTGCTGGAAAACTACGCTTATGTTGATTTATTGACGGGATTATTAAATCGTCGAGGATTAGAAAAGGTCTTTACCGAACTAGAGATCGATCAGATCAATACAAACACTAAAAACTATGCCTTACTACTGATCGATATCGATTATTTTACCCAAGTTAATGATCAATACGGACACACAATGGGTGACAAAGTATTGAGAAAAGTCGCCGCAAATTTAAACCGCACCATAGCACCAGAAGATGTTATTGGACGCTGGGGAGGAGAAGAGTTTATTATTTTGACATTAGATCGCAGTCCTCAACAGGTTCTCGACATGGCCGAACAGCTTCGCAGTATCATTAATCAAATGGAAGTTGATGACATTACTGGAGTCACCATCAGCATCGGAATAGGCTTCTCAAATTTGGCCAAAACACGTCAAGAAGTCTTCAATATTGCCGACAGTAATCTATATGAAGCTAAACAATCTGGACGCAACAGTGTTCGCTGTAGCATATAAACTGATTGTCGCACTGAGACTTACGACAAACGCTACACTGTAGTAAGATTAGGACATCAGTATACTAACGAAAGGAATTAAAATGTTCAGAAGTAATGTTGATGTTGAAATACTAGAGGCTCATTCAGACAGGGAATGTGCTTTTTACGCTGATTACTTAGTACAACAAATTCGCGGCACCGCTATAAAAAATCTACAAGGTAGAAATGTAGAAGAAAGAATTAAAAACATCAATGCGGAACTGGACTTATTGATTCGCAAGAAAAAAGCACCGAAAAATTTCGCTGCTCAAATGACAACCGCCTTTAACAGCACCCAGTTACCACATAGCTATTTTCGTTGGGTCGACAAAAATGATACTCGACTCTGTAATTGGCTTTGGTGCTATTTGAAAAAACACACTAATTCCAACTCACAAGATACTGAAACTCAACATATTCCTCATCCATTATTGAGTCGTTTATCAAGCCAGCCCTTCCTCATAGAGAAAGACAACAATACAGATCGTTATGCCGATATTCTTAATGCCTTTTACTTTGGGGAGTTAACCGCAAAACATCAGCAAGACGTGCTCGAGTTTTTGAAAAGCCTATGGTTTGAAGTCGAAGCGGACACGTCAGTGACAGACTGGTTAGGAGACAGTAATGTTATTCAATGGCAATGGGCATACTCTTATCTACAGAATGTCAAAACTCGCCCTTTACCAATGGCATGGACCAGTCACCGAGACAACGAAAAGCGAGAAATTGTAATTACAACGATTGATTTAGCGGACAATCTTGATCGTAAGGCATTATTAATCGATAAAATGAAAAAGGCTTGGAGTCAAAAGAAATTCCGTGAAAAATCTAATGGCAAAAAGCCATACAGTATTAGTATGACGCAAAACACCAAACAAAAACTTAATGCCCTCGCTGAAGAGCATGAAATGAAAATCAATGAGATGATTGAATTACTGATTCAGAACGAATACAACAAGCGCGCTTAAGGAAGGTGCGATTAAGTCGGCCAAGGGTAACTGTCAGATCAAGTCTGAGCTAGTACATCTCAGCCGCTTAATCGCACATTTCTACCCAATTCATTTATTGAATGTTGTAACTCAAATTGGTCTCGAAAAGAGGCCTCCCCATACAATATAAAAAGGTTATGACCTCATTCTCTTGTGCGTTTTACTTCCCTTTTTCTGGCTTTTTATCAATATCTCCTCGCATTTCCTTTCTTCTAGCCTCAGAAAAATCATCATCCGTTACTTTGAAATCTTGGATGTAGCCAGCAATCACCTTACCCAATTTTAAAACATCGTCGTTGACTTTAGATGAATCACTTGAATAGCTGCTCACCATATTAAAACTGTCGTTGATTTTGCTAAAACTGGCTTTTAATTCTTTAAAAGTAGACTGTTGTAAATCAATGGACTCATTAATTCGCCCAACCTTTTCTGCAATAGAATGCATTGCATGAGTAATATGCTCTAATGCATCAGTACTGTCCGCTACTTGTGAAACCGATGCTGTGGCACTAGATTCACAAGAAGACATCAAATCTGCCACATCAGATGTACTGCTTTGAATGGCACCGACCATGCCAGCAACTTCGCTTGTGGATTCTCGAGTCTTGGACGCCAACGACCTTACTTCATCTGCAACCACGGCAAATCCCCGTCCAGCTTCCCCAGCCCTTGCCGCTTCAATAGCGGCATTTAACGCCAACAAATTCGTTTGTTCGGCAATCCCGTTAATAACATCTATGACCCCGGTGATCTTATCGGTATCAGTTTTCAACTGATTTAATGCTTGAATCGCGCCTTGTATATCGCTCGACATGACTTCCATAGTTTTGGCGACGCCTTTTACCTTTTTACCGCTTTCCGATACTGTTCCTAAACCCTCTTTGGTCGAAACGTCTATTATATTCAGTTCCGTTAATACGGCTTCTGAAGCGGAATTAGTATGCTCAAGACCTTCATTCACCAATTTTGCTTCTTCTAATTGTTTGGCATTGGCTGAATTTAGATTTGATACGACTTCCGCCATATCCTGAGAAATCGGAACCAGCCTGACTACAGATTTCAAAACGGTCGATAAGGTTTGATCTAAATATTGAATAAAGGAATTTACGCCTATAGCAAGTTGGGCAAATTCATCTTTACCCGTCACCGCTAATCGGCGTGTTAAATCGCCCTTACCATTACCTAAATCTTTTGTCAGTTTGACTATTTTTTTAATTGGACGTGTAAAATAAACCGCTAAGAAATAGCCAAACATTGCACCTAGGATTAACGCACCTAGACTGAAAATGATGAGGTTACGATAAACCGTTTCTTGTAGGGAATAGATAGAAGAGAGGGCTTCATCCACTGACAACTCTGTCAATAACACCCAATTTAGCCCCAAAATATTCAATGGACGATAGGCACTCACGGTTGACTGTCCTAAGAAACTATCTTTTATCAGCACACCTGTATTGCCAGATAGCCCATCGTCGACCGCTCTGGAATCCACGGATAACAGACCAATTGTACTTCCTTTGGCTTTTATATCCGCCACAATGGCATCATCAACCTGCTTACTTTCTAAACTTTGAAAAAATGCATCAGAATTATCAAATAAAGGTCGGATGTTGGTTCTCAGTAATTTGTCATCACCCACCAAATAACTAAAACCCGTTTGCTCCAATCCAACCTCACCCCATTTCTGATAGTGATTAATCACATCATTAATCCTTTCAACTGGCATCTGAAAAATCAAAACACCTATCTGTTCATCTTCGGCATAAATAGGGCTAGATATAAATGAGGCTTGGCCCTCATAGGAGGGTGTATAAGGTGCAAAATCCGTTATAAAGGTTGAACCTTTGTCCGCTTGTTGGGCCATTTTAAAGGCCGCTGCAATACCTGAATCCGCATATGGCCCATCCAGCAAGGAGGTGGCAAAATCAAGCTCTTTAAAAACACTGTAAATAACATTCCCAGTTTCAGAATCAACGATGAAAACATCATAATAGCCAAATTCCGTCTGAAACTTTCTGAATGCTGAGTGAAATTTTGAATGCACTTGATCATAGGTACTGCCATCTCCCGAGGTAATCAATTGATCTTTTTCACCTAATGCAGCCGGGTTATTAGATATGTACTTAGCTTGCAAAAGCACAGCAACATCATCTAATTGGTTTAACAAGTCATTGGGTGAGGAGGAGGTATTTTGGTTTAGCTGTTTATATTGCGCGTCAAACTCATCAACATAATACCCTTGCAAGCTTGTTTTGCTCGCGGATACATTGCTTGTGCTTTCAGCTTCAAACTCTCGAAAAGCACGAGTAAATAGAGTGGTAGCTTCTTCAACCGCTTGGTCTGATGCCATGGTAATGGCTTGCCTATTTATAATATCGAAATACGATACTACTGACTCTGCGGTGATCTCGGTAACAGCCACTAAGCGATTCTTCGCGCTATCTGTTAATGAAGCGGATCCCTCCTGTAAGGCCTGATTACTAAGAATCAAACCAATAATTAAAGAAGGGAGGAAGGCTAGTGCTGTTCCTAAAAGCGTCATTTTCGCTTTTATACTTAAGGACATATTCTACAACCTCGCTAACAATAAATTCCTATTAAAGCTCGCTAACAATAAATTCCTATTAAAGCTCGCTAACAATAAATTCCTATTAAAGCTCGCTAACAATAAATTCCTATTAAAGCTCGCTAACAATAAATTCCTATTAAAGAAGGTGCGAATAAGTCTTCTGAGCGTCAGTGAACTTGTTCATACCCCACTTAAATAAATATAGAATAGAATGGTGTAAGCGCCAGTTAACAGATTGTTTAAATACATAATTTTAGAAGTTGAAGCCGCCACATCACTGTTCATAATTTGCACAAAAGTATTGCACTGCTAAATGACTTGGTTATAATGCCGCTGCACATTTGACCTCTAGGTCAAATTATTTAAATCCATTTGGGTTCCCTCACCCCAATTAAACGAAAAAGGTACAATATGAGCACATTTACCCCTGCACAACAGAGCAAAGCGTTGGGCTATCTAGCTTTGTTCCATTTATTGATTATTGCTTCAAGCAATTATTTGGTACAAATCCCCTTTACTATTTTTGGCTTCCATACCACATGGGGCGCTTTCACATTTCCATTAATCTTTGTCGCTACAGACTTAACGGTAAGAATTTTTGGTGCTTCCTTGGCAAGGAGCATCATCTTTACCGTCATGATTCCATCATTATTTGTCTCGTATTTGGTATCAGTCATATTTGCACAAGGCAGCTTCCAAGGTTTCGCTGCTTTATTAAACTTCGACACTTTCGTTGCGCGCATTGCCTTTGCGAGTTTGATGGCGTATTTATTAGGACAAGCATTAGACATTCAGGTATTCAATCGCTTACGCCAGCTAAGACAGTGGTGGGTGGCGCCTATGGCGTCAACATTGGTAGGCAATGGCTTGGATACTTTGGCTTTCTTTGGTATTGCCTTCTATAAAAGTCCTGATGACTATATGGCAACTCACTGGCCTGAAATTGCCCTAGTTGACTTCGCCTTCAAACTCATCATTAGCTTAGCTTTGTTTGTCCCCATGTACGGAGTGCTGCTGAACTATTTGGCTAAAAAGCTCACGCAGATTCAACCAGACTTTAGCCTCATAAGCTCTGCAAGATAACGAAAAAAGGCCTATTTCATTGAGATAGGCCTTTGTTTATAAAGGAGAGTCACACTTTACGAGTTATCAAGGGGATTAATAACTGTATTTTACGCCTAATCGATAACGAGGGCGCCATTTGTCATTCGCAGTGACATCTTCGCCATTAAAACGATAAGTCTCACCAGACTTATATGGCTTCAAACCAAACTCCACAAATGGGCTCCAGCCATTCTTAAGGCCAGTGTATTCACCTTTAAAGTTCACATCTGAAAACCAAGACTGTTTATCTTCCCACCGCGGCCCAGAGGCTTCAGGATTAAATGTATAGTCTATAGCAGAACTTAGTGACCAGTTCTCAACGCCTTTATAGCCAGCTGAGAAGGTCCAACGGTTGTAGTGGGAATTATCACTTCCTACCTTGGCTTCATAGTTATAGCGATGTCTAAAACCAACGGACCAATCGCTACTTACCTTGTAACCAAAGCTAAAATTAAACTGATGGCTTAGTTTGTCTGAACCCGATTCCCACTTATATTGAGGGGTGAAAGTTAAATCGTCAGATAACTTAATACGATAGCTAATATTACTCTGCTGACCGTTACCTGATAACTCTCCAAAAGCATCTTCATTATTACTTTTCCATTTGGCTTCAACACCAAAGCCAATGCCATTCGAAAAACGATGGCCAACTTCAATACGATCTGAATGACTGGCAGATTCACCATCGTGCTCAGGCACAAATTCATGCCGAAGATTGATGCTCGTAGCCTGCACAGACGCACTCATTAACCCTAAAGCAATAACACCTGTAATTATTTTCAAATTCATATGAAACACCTTTTTATTATTATTGATAGGACTTTTCAATATAAACCTTAAACACAAAATTTCAACATTTTATGAAACATATAAGTCTAAAATTTAAAAACAGTGTTTCTTTAAATCCCTAGGGACGAAATTAAACTCAACAATATCAGTTGGTTAAAATGATAAGATGGGATTTTTTGGCGAGAAGAATATTTACAATAAAATGGGTAAGCTAGAGGAATATTGTGCTGTTACGCAGTTACGACCTGAAGCCTTTGATTGATACAAGGCTTTATCAGCACAACTGAGTAACTCATCGACGGAACAATAGCCTTCCGTTTTATGAGCTACACCAATGGAAACAGTAACAAATACTTTTTGCTTTTCCGCACTCAGCACCCAACTTTTTTCCATTATTTTGCGTAAGGCTTCTGCTTTGTTTTCAGCTTGCAGAGGAGAAACATTTGGCATTAAAACGACAAACTCTTCACCTCCAATACGAGCAAAAACGTCTTCATTGGAGAAAATGCTTGAGCCATTTTGCGCCAAGGTTTGTAACACTAAATCCCCGGTTTTATGTCCATATAAATCATTTACGGATTTAAAATGATCCACGTCCATCATCACTAAGGAAACCGAGTCAGCAGCACCTGTAGAAGAATCCAGTATGCTTTCACACTGCTCAAAAAAATAACCTCGGTTAATCAAACCCGTTAAATGATCAAAATAGGCACGTTTTTCTAACTCTTCCTGTGCAAGAAAACTTTCAACGACAATACTGGCCAGATTACTAGCAAAATTAATCACTTTTAAATCTTTATACGAAGGTCGAGAAGGCTTTCTTAGATAGATGGCAAAGGTGCCAAGCAATTCGCCTTTCGAAGACAGAATAGGATCTGACCAACAAGCAGAGACTTCGGCCATCCTAGCGAGGTCCCTGTATTTTATCCAATAGGGGTGAGAAAAAATGTCTTCCACAATGACACGCTCTTGCAAAAAAGCAGCAGTACCACAAGAGCCAACATTCATGCCGATTTTTACCCCATCAATCGCACTATTATATTCATGAGGAAGGTCTGGAGCGGCTCCCAGCATCAGAGCTTTAGCGTCTTTATCGTAAAGCAATACACTGCAAATGGACTCGGGCATTTCGTACTGCACTTGCCTTACCAAAATTTCTAAAATGTCTTCCAAGGCAGAACTTTTCGCAACCATTTCCAACATTTCACTGCGCGCATTCAAACGTCGTTCGGTAATACCGTATTCCGTAATATTACGGAAATACCAAATTTCTTTATCTGCTAATACCTCATAACTTAGCTTGACCTGTAACCTATTACCCAAATCTGTTGATAAACATAAGCTCAACTCAGATGCTGTTCTTTGCTCACGTAGCGGCTTTATGTTTTGCTGAAAAACACCCTGTTTAAGTTTGGATTTTAGCCAGTCATATACACTCGAGTAAGTTTCTAACGACTCTTCAAACAAGGTCGTAAATGTGGTGTTGATGTAAATGATTTGGCCCGTTTCTAACTCACAACAAACTGCTGCAACAGGAGTGGCTTCTAATATTTCATTCAATGCCACTAATTGGTGGTTTTCTTGCTTCATATCCAGATCCGCAAAAGCAGTACAAAAACGCAAAGAAATTGCTTTGCGATAATATAAGTAACGCTCAAAGAAGATTCAGAAACAAGCGGGTGGCGACAGTCTTTTGTATGCTTTTTGTACGTTTTTGCCGATTATTGTCGAGAGATTCCAGTATTTTTTGTTTTAAAGCAAGCAATGAATTGTTATATGTCCGTGTTAGGAAAATAAGAAAAGTTTACATGCTGCTATGGTCGACATGATCCGAATCAACCATTTAAATTGAACTGGATTTACCTTTTTCAGAAAGTGGTAACCAATAAAGGAACCAACTAATAAACCAGGCACTGCATACAAAGTAGTTTGCGCACTGTGCGTCGTTAACAAACCCAAACCTATGTAAAATGGCAATTTCACTAGATTAACAATGAAGAATGCCCAAGCTCGCGTACTAACATAAGTCGTTTTGTCCAACTTTTGTTCCAACAAAAACAAACTAAATAATGGCCCTGCGGCATTAGCAACCATGCTCACCACACCGCCAAAAAAACCCATTGAATAAGCCGCCAAGGGACGTCGCATAAAAGACGCCGGGCGCATATCTAGGTAAAGCCCCAATAGAATCATGGCAACAATTGTCACACCTAAAAAGCAAATAAACTGATCGGCGTTAATATTAGCGAGAAAATGACTGGCCACCAGCACTCCGACAAAAGCCAAAGGTAGAAACCTTGCCAATACTGACCAAGCAATTTTACTTTTATAACTGCATACAGCCATTAAATCGGTAATGATATACAGAGGCAAAAGTACACCAAGAGCTTCAGGGCCGGGAAAAGCAATCATCACGATAGGTAAGACTAAAAGCCCCATACCGCCTACCGAAAATTTGGAAAAGCCAGTAATCAAACCAGCTAAAAATAAAACGATTATGGATGTCTCCATATAAACCTCCTAAACACTTATCAAATCAGCGTTTTTATGGGCTTATAATAAATCATCAGATGAAAAATAAATAATCTCGTTTTATTATTATAATGATATGAAAATCTTATCATCTGGCAAATCTATGAAAATCGATCAAATTAAAGCATTCATCGCGGTAGTAGAAACTGGCAGTTTTCGTTCTGCCGCCGACACCATTCATAAAACTCAGCCCAGTATCAGTGCGGCTGTGAAGGCATTAGAGCAGCAGTACAAGATTACCCTGTTCGATCGCAACAACTATCGACCCAGCCTCACCGCAGAAGGCCATGCATTTTTTCGTCAAGCGAAGAAACTTATGTCACAAGCCACGCAATTAGAGTCTCTGGGTCACGAGTTAGCGAAAGGTGTAAGCACTTCTCCGCTACACCTTTGCTTAAGCCAGATCAGCGTCAACCAGGACTGTTTGAATCGTATACAAGCTTTTCAAACTCAACATAACGACATTGATTTGAATCTTTCGACAGACCACCTCTATGGTCTACAAGACAGACTCGCAAAAGGTAAAGCTGAAATAGCCATTGGCCCACGTTATGGCTTAGATGATCGTCACTCTATGCTAGAACTCTATAAAATGGAGATGATTACTGTCTTGAGTCCAAATTTATTGGCGAAATTGCATGCCACCAGCAATAAACTCAAACAATCGGCTCTACATAACCTACCTCAAATTCTTGTCGCCAATACATCAAGTAACGATTCCAGTCATGGTCATCGACATGTTCTAGCCACCGGCAAACGCTGGTATGTAAATGATTTTCAAGTGAAAAAAAGCTTACTTTTGAGTGGACTAGGCTGGGCGAGAATGCCCAAGCACATGATTTTGACCGAGCTGGAAGCAGGGCAATTGCTGCCAGTCGAGGTGGAAAACTTCATCTCACATAATGACGTCGCTATCTACATGGTGCGTTTACGACAACAAACGCATAGCTATCAAGTAAATCTTTTCTGGGAAATGATGCGTCACTATCAAAGTTCGTAGACTGCTCATGCTTGTGTTGAATTTATTAACTAAAATAACAGAAGCTCCGCACACTTTGCCCCCTAATAATAGACTAAGCAAGGCGCCTGAATGGCAAGTAATAGTCAATTGCCTAGCAGTCTAAGATACGAGACATTAGTCAAAGCTTAAACAATAACACTGAAGAGAAAATCCGTTAGCTTAAAAGACTTCTTGAAGTGCTTTTCAGCAACCTTCCCTAGATCTTGTGTCAAATTAGAGCACACAACTCAAAAAAGCACTTTAATAATTCTTTTATTTACTAAAAATGGATATTACATTTTTCTTCTATAAAGCCACTCCTTTCCCCCAATAAAATACAACACTTTGTTATTAAATAGATAATTAATATTTTTAGTTATTTCCATTTAATAAAAAACTTATGGCATACTTATTGAATAGATGAATTTTCAAGTAAAAATTCATCTATTCAATGCACAGCGATTTTCAAGCATTATCGCTTAATGCAACTTTATATAAACAAGATCCGGATGTACTGAATTAGAGCTGATATCACTTTAGAACAATTAGCTATGCCTTCATTGTTATGGATGAATGCATACCAATATAGGAGAACACCATGTCTCGTAAGTCTATTATAGCCAGTCTTTTTTCTTCAATTGCCATGCTTGGCGCAGCCAACTCCATCGCCAGTCCTGTTCGACTTGATATTCAAAGCGCTTGGCCACTTTCCTTACCTGCCAGCGGCCAAAGTGCTCAACACTTCACAGACAAAATCAAAGAAACGGCAGGGGATGAACTGAGAGTAAAACTCTACTCTGCAGGTAAATTAGTGCCTTCACTTGAAATTTTCGATGCTGTACAGCAAGGAAGTCTTGACGCAGGTTACACCTCACCGCTTTATGTTGCTGGACGTTTTCCCGCTTTACAACTGTTTGGCGGTGTACCATTCGGCCCTAGTGCATTGAGCTATTTAGACTGGGTATATAATGGCGGCGGTTTAGACATTTGGCGAGATATTTATGCCAAGCAAGGTGTCATGACTCTTCCTTGTGGCCTCATGGACAGTGAAGCTGGCGGTTGGTACAACTTTGAAATCAATTCAGTAGATGACTTAAAAGGGAAAAAAATTCGATTTGCAGGGTTAGCTGGAGAAGTCATGAAAAAATCAGGCGCCTCCGTAGTTTTATTAAGTGGTGGTGACATTTACCCCAACTTAGAACGAGGCGTGATTGATGGTACAGAATTCTCCATGCCAGCCATTGATGCAGCCATGGGGTTTGAAAAAGTAGCTAAATACTACTATCTACCAGGCTGGCATCAGCCAGCAGCCATCACCGAGTTGATCATCAACAAACGTAAATGGGATAGCATGACAAAAACTCAGCAAACACTGATTGAGGATACTTGCAAAGAAACCCAACTTTGGACTGTTATGTCAACCACACAAGATAATGCTCTTGCCATTGAGAAATTCAAAGCCGCAGGCACACAAATCAAATCCTTCCCTCCTGCCGTGCTAGAGGCCTTTAAAGCTTCAACAAAAGAAGTCATGGATGAGCAAGCAAATAAAGATGCCGACTTTAAACGAACTCTAGAGTCTCTTCGAACTTATCAAGAAAAAACCGCTCTTTGGAGCGAATACCGCGGCAGCTAAATCTTGAGGGAGCCGTGACCTTTGCTGCTCCCTTCATTCTCTTTGAAACATTAGGTACAACCTATGACAGGTATTTTTGTGTCACTCAAAATTGAGCAGTTATCTCGTACGGTTGGTAAAGTCGGATCGTTATTTCTTCCTTTACTCATTCTCACCATATTGCTCAATGTCGTTTTACGCTATGTATTTAATATAGGCTTAGTAGAACTAGAAGAAGTACAGTGGCACTTAAATGCCATTGTGGTCATGTCCTGCTTAGCATATACCTACCAATCAGATGAGCATGTTCGTGTTGACCTAATTCGTAACCGCCTCAGTCCAAAAAAACTAGCCATTGTTGAAATACTCGGCATTGTCTTTTTGTTACTCCCTTTTGTGTATTTGGTTGCTTGGCACGCTTGGGGCAACGCCGCCTATTCCTGGTCATTAAGAGAAGGTTCACCTATGCCATCAGGTTTACCTGCCCGATATATTATTAAAGCCATCATGGCGCTTGGCCTAAGTTTACTAGCACTACAAGCCTTCGCCATGTTGATAAAAAGCCTTTCTATTCTCTTTTCAAATGGCCATTCCGACGCAAAAGATCAGGTATAACACATGAGCGCTTTATTCGTTTTTTTATTGTTTGCAAGCTTTATGCTTATTCTTTTCTCAGGGTATCCTGTTGCTTTTGTACTTGGCGGCGTGGGCGTTTTATTTGCCGTTTTGGGCAGCTTTCTCGCGGATTTTGGGTATTATGATGTTGCAGAGTTAAGAAGCATTTCCTTTGTGGCTAACCGTCTGTTTGCCACCATCTCCAGCTACTCATTGATTCCCATGTCGATGTTTATCTTTATGGGCTACATGTTAGATCGTTCGGGCATTGCTGAGCGCTTAATCATTGCTATGCGTAAAATATTCGGCAATACACCGGGAGGCCTTGCCATAGCTGTGGTCATTATCGGTGTTGTTTTAGCCGCTTCGACAGGCATTATTGGCGCTTCCGTTGTTCTGCTATCCACCATTGCTTTACCCACCATGTTTCAAGCTGGCTATGCACGTTGGATAAGCGCAGGAACGGTAGGAGCAACAGGTTGTCTAGGGATACTCGTGCCGCCATCAATTATGTTGGTTGTCATGGGCGATCAATTGCGCATTCCCGTTGGGGACTTGTTTATGGGTGCCATCATACCGGGGCTATTATTAGCCAGCTGCTTTATTATATTTTTGTTAGTCTTTGCTCTACTCTTCCCCAAAGCCATGCCAGCTTTTCAGTCAGCACAAGAAAGCAAGCTGTCAACTTTGGCGGTCGTCAAAGAAATTTTCTTCGCTTTGCTCGCGCCTTTGGCATTGGTAATTGCTGTTCTTGGCTCCATCATTGCTGGCATTGCATCACCTACCGAAGCGTCAGGCATAGGCGCTGCCGGTGCGACACTCCTAGCAGTGAGTTCAGGAAAACTTAACTGGGAAGACTTGCGACAAGTATGTTACAAAACAGGTCGATCCGTCGCCTTTTTATACGCTCTCATCTTTGGCGCATCATGTTTTTCCGTTGTATTAAGAGGTTATGGCGGGGATGAAGTCATCGAAAGCGCGTTGCATGCCTTACCATTAAGTCCCGAAGGTATTCTCTTCTTGGTGATTTTTTTAGTGTTTTTACTCGGTTTTTTCTTAGACTGGATGGAAATCGTATTAATTATTGCGCCATTGGTCATGCCAATTTTGATTAACTTTGGCTTTGACCCAGTTTGGGTTGCGATACTGATGGCGCTTTGTCTGCAAACCTCCTTCCTCACCCCCCCAGTTGGCATGGCACTATTTTATACCCAAAGTGCAGCGCCCTCTTTGCGTATGAGAGAAATTTACAAAGGAGCCATTCCTTTTGTCAGTTTACAGCTCCTGGTGCTACTGATCGTGGCTTGGCACCCCTTTTTGGTTACCTGGCTACTCGACAGATGATTGCTATTAACCTTAGGGGGTTCGATTCAAGCCCCAATCGTAATCCAGATAGGTGATGTCCATTTCACCATCTTGTAAGGCTTGCACAGCTTGTGGGGTGAGAGATAAAGCGTCTTTGTAGGCTAATAGGAATTTCTCTAATGAGTCATAGCCCAGCCAGCCTTTAGCAAAGTCCTGCTTATACCATTTAAAGATAGAGGATAATTGCAGCTCATCTTCTACCAAACGGTTACGCGTTTTATCCGCCAAAAACAATCGTGTTTGCTGCTCTAACTGCCAATCCAATAACTCACCTTGGTAAGCTTCAGCACGCAAAGCAGGGCAACCTATACTGGCACAATTGACGGCGAAATGAATGCGTGGCTCTTGATACCGATCAGAGCCACGAATCATGTCATGTTCAATATTATCTAAAGTAACCTGCTTACCAAATAATGAGGCTATGTCTTTCGACCAAGGCGAGCGGAACAAGCTGCCCAAATCTTTAATAGAGTCCAGCTCGGGCCACTCTGTAAGAATTAGCTCAACCGTCCATGCATTGTAAGCATTGATTAAGAAAGCCAATTGCTCATCTTTTGAGAAGGCATCAAATTCGACTTTATCAACAGCAGATAGGGCTGCTAAATAGGCTTTCAGCGCTGATCTTTGTTCCGTAAAGCCTTGATAATCCACTTGTGTGATTTTGCCATCTTGCAGCACACGGACATGTTGCTTTAGTAAAGCGTCCCAAGCGGTATGATCAAAACCTTCCTTAGCGGCTGTGGTTTGCCCTAACACCGCCAATATCAATACCAAACTCATTAACCAATGTTTCATTGCTTAACCTCGACGCCAAGTATGGTATTTTTCCAGCCAATTCAACACTTTCTCCGGTGCATGGGCGCGTTTCCATTCCCCCGCTGCATATTTGTTCGCCTCGGCCCAAGTAGGATAAGTATGTATGGTACCTAATATTTTGTTCAGACCTAAGCCATGTTTCATGGCTAAAACAAATTCTGCTAACAAGTCACCCGCGTGTTCCCCTACTATGGTCACCCCCAAAATTTTGTCTTTGCCGGGCACGGTTAATACTTTGACAAAACCTTGGCCAGCACTGTCCGCAATAGCACGATCCAAATCATCAATTCCATAACGCACTACTTCATAGGCCACACCTTTGTCTTGCGCCTCTTGCTCACTCAAACCAACGCGAGCCACTTCAGGATCGATAAAGGTAGTCCAAGGAATAACTCGATAATCGACCTTGAAGCGCTTCAGAGAGCCAAATAAGGCGTTCACCGCGGCATACCATGCTTGATGAGCCGCGACATGCGTAAATTGATAAGGCCCAGCCACGTCACCAGCGGCATAGATATTAGGGAATAAGGTTTCCAGATAGTCATTTGTCACTATGGTGCCCTTGGTTTCAATACCCAGTTCTTCTAAACCGTAACCTTCCAATCGGGCCTGACGACCCACCGCACAAATGACATCGTCAAACTCTAATGCCCTTTGCTCACCATTGTGTTCAACTATGATGCGCTTAGTATCACCTTCTTGTTCAAAACGCACTGCATTGTGCTGAGTTAAGACATCCACACCGTTTGCTCTTAAAGTCGCTTCTGCTAACTCAGACACATCCTTATCTTCTCTGGCCATAAGACGAGCAGAGCGCTCAATCTGCGTGACACTGGAACCCAATCGAGCGAAACTCTGCGCCAATTCACAACCAATTGGCCCACCACCGAGAATCACTAAGCGTTTAGGTGGCTCATCCCGTTCCACAAACGCTTGCCATAAGGTGTCTGAAGTTAAATACCCCACCTCGTCTAAGCCAGGTAAATCCGGTACAAAGGGCCGTGCTCCCGTCGCCAAGACAATACTGCGCGCGGTCATGCGTTTTGTGCCACCTTCATGCAAATCAATTTCCACCGTCCAAGGATCGATGATCTTGGCGTATCCTTGAACCACATCCACGCCCAACCCAGTGTAACGCTCCACACTATCGTGCGGCTCCACCTGACGAATCACCTTCTGTACTCGCTGCATCACCTGCTTGAAAGAGAAACTAGGTTCGCTGCTTTGTAATCCGTATTGTTCCGCATGACGCATTTGATTGGCCACTTTGGCACTCTTAATCAACGCCTTACTAGGCACACAGCCATAATTCAAGCAATCGCCACCCATTTTATGTGCTTCAATCAAGGTCACTTTGGCCTTAACCGTTGCCGCGATGTAAGCACTTACCAAGCCACCAGCACCTGCGCCTATAACAATCATGTTGCGATCAAATTGCTTAGGTTTAGTATAACCTTGATATACTCGACGTGCTTTCAGCCAATCGAGAATTTTCTTCGATGCTAAAGGAAATACGCCTAACAAAACGAAAGACAACAACAAAGAGGGCGACAAGATACCTGATAAACTATCAATTTGACCAAGCTGAGTCCCTGCATTGACGTACACGAAAGTCCCAGCCAACATGCCAAGCTGACTGACCCAGTAAAAAGTGAAAGCGCGAATTCGAGTTAACCCCATCAACAAATTAATCAAGAAAAAAGGGAAAACCGGCACTAGGCGCAAGGTAAAAAGATAAAAGGCTCCTTCCTTTTCGATACCTTGGTTAATGGCTGCAAGACGGTCACCGAATTTAGATTGCACCGTCGCCTGCAATAAGTAACGCGATACCAAGAAAGCCAAGGTGGCACCAATGGAACTGGCAAAAGAAACGATCAATAAACCCCATCCTAAACCGAACAAGGCCCCAGCCGCTAGGGTCATAATTGCCGCTCCGGGCAATGATAAGGCAGTGACCAAGACATACAGCAGCAAAAAGCCACCACCGACCAAAATTGGGCTATCATTTCGCCAAGCTTCAAATTGCACTAAGCCGTCTTTCAAGCCGGTTAATGTCAACAGCTGGTGCAGATCAAAATAAAAAAAGCCCGTCGCCAGTAGTGCAATCAGTAACAACAGTCCTATCTTCTTCATTCAATACCTCATAACACAGATTGGCGCATTTATATAATGGGTTGTTTGCTATTAGACTGATCATAAAGCCCGTTTCTTACAGCATAATAGAAAATGCATGATAAGAAAGGGATAAACAGCAAGAATAGCAATAAGATAGACAAACTTACTGCGTGCTGCAGCATAGAAGAAAATTACGTAATTGCCTTGAGACGTGCGGCAAGCAGGCTAAACAAGACACCGAAGAAACATATCAATAGCACTAAACCAACAATGCCAAACAAACCAAACAGAGTCATCAGCGCCGCGTAGCTGGGTGGTCCAATGGTCGCTCCCAAATTACCGAATTGCGCCAACAAGCCATAACCCTCAGCTTGTTCTTTAGGGTTGCGTGCAAGGTAGGGAATCATCGCCAAGGAAGCACCTGGAATCATACCAAGACACAGTACTAAGCCTCCCAACACGAAGGAAAGCAACCAAGGGGAATGAGAAACAAACACTAAACTCATTGCCGCCAGCGCCACGCCAAAATACGCCAACAAAGCCACACGCTGCGGCCGCATCACATATTGTGCAATGGCACCCGCAAGAAATGTCCCACTGGTACTTAACAATGGCAGTATTATCAACATACTCTTATGCAATGCCTTGTCATTGATTAACCCCGGAACATAAGTAAGAATCGATACCAAGGTACAGGTATAAAACAAAAACACCAAACTTGGCAGTAGAGCCCGAGGATTTTTATAAATGCGTATCATCTGAGCAAGTATGCTGCCTTGATCACCCACCACAGGCAATAAAATCAGCAGCGGATTGTTTCTCAATATGAAGAACAAAATAATGCCTATGCCACTGATCAAGATGCCATGACTCAATAGCAAAGCACTTAATCCATGAATTTCTAAAATACTTTTACCCAAACCACCACATACCGCAAAAGCAACGCCAAAAAAAGTGCCCCAAATCCCCATAGTCAAGGATCTATGTTGTGGCGCACTGAATTTGGCAATAAGAGTAGGTGCTGCTACCACTACACCTAATTGAGAGAAACCTTCTAACAAACGTGTCACCATCAGCAAGTTAAATGGCGGTAAAATGGATTGCACCATAGACAAGGCACCGCCCAGTAACAAGGCTCCAATTAGCACTCGTAAATAGCCAAAACGACTGGCAATCATGCCTGCAGACACACCAAATATTAACCCTGCAATACCGACAATCGATAAGGACATCCCAGTTAAGGTCGCGCTTTGTTGGTAGTAGGCCAACAAAGCATCAAACGATACGGAAAACTTGGCAAATTGCATGGCCGCAGAAACACCCGCCAGCCAGAGTAAAATCACTTCGAGCCATTGAGTTTGAGATACAGTGTCTGGTGTTTGAGTGAGAGGCATGAATAATCCTTTGCAAGTCAACAATAATCCTGACTCTTTGTTCAAATTGCTGGCGCTATTCTATTACAAGGTGTGATTAAAAAGATAAACAAGCACAGATTATTCTTACAGATAATAAGGAAAGGGGAGGTTAGAACAAAGAACAGTATCGACCAAAGCTTAGCGAACAGGCTAAGCTTTGGCCAATATTATCAAGCGCTCTGCGACCAGGTATTCAATTCTGCTTTACGCAGCTCTTTGATACGTAAACCAATGTTCCCTAAGATCAACATTAGCCCACCAATAATCTGATAAAAAGTTAATCCCATTTCTAAGAAGTACCAGTTAATCACAGCAGCAAACACCGGGAAGGACAATTCTGCCAAGGTTGCCATCTGGGCAGGTACGGTTTTCAAGCCTTGATAGTAAAACCACATGCCGATAAAACCACTTAATAAGGCCATTACAATGACTAGCCCTATATCAGTGATTTGCATCGCCACTAAACTATCGGCCTGCATAAAGGCCAATGGTGCTAACACCATCAAACCGGCGACAAAGCGCCCTGACATAATGGCATTTGCTGGTACATTTTGCTTTGACAAGTATTTTCCACATACCGTTGCCGCGCCCCATGCGCAAACCGCCACCAAGGTAAAACCATAACCTTTTAAAATACTCATTTGATCATTTGAATAATGCCACTGAGCGTCACCTAACTGACGAAGATCCGGCCACATCATGACAAAACTGCCCAACAGAATGACGCCAGCCCAACGTACAAATCCCCCTTCAATTTGTTCTTTTAAGAACCAATAGGCCAGCAAGATAGCCACGATAGGCTGTAATTTTTGCAATAAAATCACCACAGTCGGGTTCAAGTATTGGAAGGCTTCTGTAAAGGCCAAAGTACCGACCGCCGAACCTATACCGCCAATGAAAAACAAGCAACACAAACTTATTCTAGACAAATGACGATAAACATGACGATAACGCCACAACATAGGGGCGACAAACAGAATCAAGGTAAGGTGTTCGATCAGAACGATTTGTAATGTGGAATAGCCAGCGCCTAACAATGGGTAACGAATTAAAGTATCCAGTGCCCAAGTAAAGCACGCTATCATGATAAAAAATGTTCCTGCCATCTTTGCTTTCTCCAAAAAATAAGATGCACAGGGGTGATGAAAACGAATACACCAAGCGGCGCGAAAAACACGCAACAGCCAATCTGCTTCTGAAATACAGAAACACATTGGCCTTGGTCGATCTTCTATCATCCGGACTATCACCGTCGGCTCTGGAATCACACCAGATCTGCTGACCTTAAAGCTTATTGCTTTAAGCGCTCGCGGGCTGTTTAAAAGACACACTTTTAAAGTCACCGCCGGTGGGGAATTTCGCCCCGCCCCGAAGTTCGATGTTTATGAAATTTCTATACCAACTCTAACCTTATCCCTCTAGATAGGCAATATGGCTTTTCTATTGCTTATCTATGCATGGCGCTATTTTGTTAAATTTCCAAGAAATACTAAGAACAAGACTAGGGAAGTCTTTTATATTCCGCTACACTCACCTGCTCGCTAATAGGAATGGGAAGAACAATATGCCTGCCTCATCAAAAAATGGACTTCTACTTGCTTTCACGGCATTTTTTTTATGGGCTATTGCTCCTATTTACTTTAAGGAGATGTCCTTTGTTCCCGCACAAGAAGTATTGGCTCATCGAGTTATTTGGTCCTGCGTACTCGTTTGCTCTCTCATCATTATTCTCAAATATGGTAGCGCATTAAAAGCCGTTGTTACTTCCAAACGCGCCATGCTGGGTCTACTCATTTCAACTCTGTTGATCGGGGTAAACTGGGGCACCTTTATCTGGGCCGTACAGAATAATCAGATGTTGAGTGCCAGCCTAGGTTATTACATTAATCCTCTTATCAGCATCATGCTCGGTGTTATTTTCTTCAAAGAAAAACTCGACCCTATCCGTCGCCTTGGCGTCGCATTATGCTTTTGTGCTGTGGTATTTGAAGTGGTGCAATTTGGTTCATTGCCTTGGGTTGCCTTAGTGCTTGCGATCACTTTTGGCATTTATGGTTTGGTACGCAAGAAAATTGCTGTTGACAGTTTTACGGGCATGGCAGTGGAAACTGGGCTGATGCTCCCCATTGCTGCATTGTATTTGATGCAAAGCCCTTCGCCAACGGCCAACTTTTTCGCCAACGACGCCACGACAAATTGGCTGTTATTCGCCTCAGGACCCGTTACTATGGTGCCTTTAATGTGTTTTGCCGCTGCCGCTAATCGCGTTAACATGACCACCTTAGGCTTCATGCAGTATATCGGGCCAACAGGCATGTTTTTACTCGCAGTATTTGTTTATGACGAGCCCCTTAGTACCGAAAAATTCATCACCTTTATCTTAATTTGGTCTGCATTAGGTGCCTTGATTTTTGACTCTGTGCGTCGTTTACGTAAGTCTCGCCGCACCCCCATGCATCCTGTTGAGCCAGTTTAATATGGTATCTATACTAATAGAAACTAGCCTTGCATAAGCTGCAAGGTTTTCGCGATAGGCTGTGCGACTTGAGATGGTTCCGGCATGGCTTTCTCCAAACATCTTTTTAACGCAACAGAGTAGTCACTTGGAATTTTGGTCACACTGTAATGCTGACTTAAGTGTTTAATGAAAGTATTTTTCTGGCGAAAAAAGAGATTCCACATTAGCTGTGCTTGGTCTTTATTGCCCGCATACATTTCCAGCAACTTTTCTCTAATCACATTAAACTTTAGATAATTTGCATACAGGTTCAAACCTTCGCGCATATCATCAATTTGTTGCTGAGAATAGGCTTCTATTTCTAACGAAATTTTTTCATCAAGAAATTCTGTCAACGCTAAGCAGGAATTAACCGCATTCACCGTCGCTGAAGCTGATAACGGAAAAACAGGGCAAAGTATGAATAAAATTATAAGACCTCGCTTCCAAGTGTTCATAGCATCTTCCTTTTTATTTTTTTTTAGGAATTGTACCGACACAATCACAGCTAAAGATTGAATATCTAATCCACCTTCAGTTCATTTAACTGAACAATATGAACAATATGCAAACTAACAAGGACAAAGTCAATGGTCGTAACCATTTAAAATATATAGAAAAAATAATGAGACGAGGTTTTATTTTATTAAACTTAAATAGAACAAAGAGTTAGCTATCAAGCTATATTAGGAGGTACTTTATTCAATTTTTTAGGATGTTTTTCCCAACGCACTTTTACTTCAAATTGCTGGCTATCTTCATCATCTGATGCCGTCACTTTTAAACGTAACAAACCTTTTGGCTCAATATTCAAAGTCACTTCTTTTTCATCACTGAAACTCAATTTACCTTTATGTAGGCCTTTTGAAAGGGCTTTCAAAACATCTTGAACATCATCTGCTTCTAATAATGCTTCGTATTTAAACTCAGTTTTTGACTTCATTTGTTACCCTTCTGCCTGACCTTCTTCATATATGCTCTGCAGTTCCTTCGCAGTCATTACCTTAGCGGTTGGGTAATCACAACTTAATCCCACAATGCCAGTTTCCTTATTGATCAAGGTGGCGCCTATACCATAATCGCTTAAGCCTTCCACTTTGCGGGAATGAGAATCCAAAGTAATATCCGCTTCAACATGAACCAAACCTTTCTTTATGGTAATGCGTTGTCCCTCCTGTCGATTAACATGGCCCTGTACAATCACATGAACCCCTGACTTATGCACGGCTTTTACTCCTCGATAAGTTAAAGGCAAATCCGCATCGCGATACTTGGTACGGAAGGTATTGGCAATGGAACTGTAATAAAAACCGAATAAGTCTTGACGCTTTAAGTTACGATGAAACGCTTTATTGGCGTATTTCGGCCCGCTTTTCAACAACATTTGTCCCATGGTATCGTCTAGCCCAGCATGTAAGAATAAAAACGAACCGCGCTTAGCGACCAGTTCCATCTTACGAAAAAACCAGTTGAACTCGCCTTTTTTATGCAAAAACAACTGCTGACACTTCAAAGAAGCAGCGTACACTTGGCGCAAGCTTAAACCGGAGGCGTGGCAATGCTTTTCAAAACTGTCATTTTTTGATGCCATTTTTCGCACTTCTCGCTCAATACCTTCCATTGTCAAAAAGCCCGCCGCGTGAAAAGGAAAGGCTTTAAACCAATCCTCGCCCGGGAACAATCGCTTGCGACAGGTTTCTTCATCTGGAATGTTCTTTTCCCACTTGCTGTTCACCAAGTACTGATCAAACACTTCGCGAAACAAAGGCACCACTTTCTTTCCCATACGCACAAACAAATGTTGGTTACCAACGTCTTTTTTACGTGCTAAAGCCAGCAAGCCCATTAATAAACGCAAATCATGATTTCCGGCCAATAGGGTGACCCGCGCTTTCAAACGATACAGCTGCTTTACACTGCGCAATAAGTCCAGATTACTGGGGCCCTTATCCAAACAATCTCCACCAATAATGATCTCTGTACGTTTGCCTTTTTTCGTTAATGACAAATGCCCTAAATCTGAATGCGTCTTACGCTCTGCCACGCCCGCTGCAATCAGAGAAGCTTCAAACGCCATAGCGTCCGCATGAGGATCCGAAATAAACACCACAGGGCGCTTCGGCCAACGTAATTTTCGCTGTCTATAATGAGATGGTGTTGCTTCCGCTTGTAACACGTTGCCATTAACAGAGCTCTTGTCTCGAGGCCAACTTGCCCACTCACTTGGCAAGCGAGCAATAATATCAGCATGATGAGGGCGAGGTTTAATAGTGGGTATTGGACTTGGCATAATCTGATTACCTAAATTGTGGACCATAAAACAAGGGCTCAACCCAAAGGAGACAATGGAAAGGCCGCATTATCCAGATGCTTTGTGACATTTTGGTGACGAGCGATCAAATAATGCACAATGTTTTTCATAGGTTTTGAACACTTAAAAAGTGCAATATCAATGCCTATATTGCATATCTTACACGCTTTTACCCTGACACCTTTTCCAACATGTCGCCAATCAGTTGATATGCCCTATCAAAATCCACTTTTCCACCGAGACGGAAGACATTCACATTGCGCAACGCATCCACATAATGAGGAATGGAATCGATGTCATTCAAATCGGCAAATTGTCCTTTAGCATCCTGATAAAAAGGCCCCGGGCGTTTACGTAAGCCTTCAATTGCCTCAGGTTGCTGAGTAAGGTCCACTGGTTCCATAAAGGTTGCGTCATTACTGTCCAAAGACCAATCCAGCATAATCAGGTTTTGCAATTCGCCCTCTAATTGAACACGCTTTGGACCATAATCGTCTTCAATTTGCACATCATATTTCTCTTCTAAAGACCATAGCTCAGCCGTTGACATAGCCAATAAAGCCTGTTGGCGATCATCAGGTAAAATGTGACGCAAGCGCTCAGAATTCAACAAGGTGCCAGGATTCACTCGCGGCAATTTCGCCAAACCTATGGTACGGGTTTGTTTGCCCTCTCGCTTGAGTAGAATACGATCATTTGTCAGAAAATCCCGCGAACTATCCTCTAGACAGCGCAACATAAGAGTCGATTTGCCGCCACCTGAGGCAGCCGCAATTGCGGTTGCTTGTCCCAGAAAAGTGAAAGCTGACGCGTGCCCAAGGGTAAAACCTTGGCGTAAATAATGGTTCAAAAACTGGTTATTTATAAAGTTGATAATTTGCGCTAGGTTGTTCTCACAAGGCCCCAAAGCCACGACATTATTGGGTCGCTGTAAAAAACTCATGCCCGTTTTGAATTTCTTAATCCAACGGCCTCCCGACACATCCAGATAGCCTTCCTTACGACCCAACTTTCCCTCTTCTCGTGGCACTTCCAACCAATCCAGATCATCACCCACAGCAATCTGCTCAATAACATACAACTGCACTTTATGCTGTGTTGTGGCACCAGATGAAAGAGTTAAATAGCTTTTGTAATAGGCTTTTAATGCTAACGCTATATCCGCTTGATTAGTGCGTACCTGAACATGCTGCTCCGCAAATTGGAGGTCCAATGTTTCATGGCAAGTATCACAATCAACAGCCACTTCATTTAAATCCAAGAGATTATTAATCATGATGACAAGAGCTCCTTGATGACATACTCTGCATAGACCTGCGCTGCGTCTACGCCACAACCTTCTAACGCCCCTTTGAACCCACCAAATGCCGATACCTCAAACACCACAGGCCCTTGCTCGGTTAACGCTATATCCACTGTTGTGAAACTTAAGTCATAACAGGCCTGAGCCTTGTAACCCAATGCGATCAAATCCTCATCTGGTGTGTAAGCTTCGTATCGTCCACCGCTGTGAATAGTCGTATTCCAAGAGTCTTTATTACCCACTCGAGCGTAGGTACAAAGATATTGCCCTCCCACAAACACCATGCCCAAATCACGGCCATCTAGATTCACCTTTTGTTGAATATAATAAATGGATTGAGCTTGGCGATATTCCTCTAAGGCATTGCGCACCGCCTCATCGGAATCAAATTGGCTCAACATCATCATGCCTCGAGCCTTAGTAGAATAAAGAGGTTTTAGAATCGCTGAGCCAAACTCACGCACCGTCACAAAAGCCTGATCCACACTCTCTGTAACTCGGGTTTTCGGCATGGGAATCTGCCCTTGCTGTAATGCCAGAGTACCCGCCAAACGGTTAATGAGATTACCGATACTCTGGGTCGGACTAAATAAACGCACACCCGCTTTTTCAGCGAACGCCAACATGCGTAAACGGTCTTCTGTGGCCGGAGAATAGGCTTTGCTAATTTTCTTAATAATTAACCCATCCAATGCCATCAAGTCGATATCTTGAAACATCAATCTTTGGCTATCAAAACAGAGTTCGACTTGACTCATATCTATCACAGCGCGAAAGCCTGTAAGCGCTTCCAGTCGATCCGCCAACACTTCAGTGGACCATTTTCCAGGGATACCAATGACCCCAATTTTCGGTTTATTCAAAATACAGATCCTTTAACGGCAAGGTAAATTTTTCGGCTTGTTGAGGCGACAAAGAAACCAGTTTTTCCAACAAATAACGTGATCTAAGATGCATTCTTGAAGCCAATTTTTTATCAAAAACAAATCGCGTCGAGGTGGCAAAAGAACGTGCTAAACCCGCCGCCAAACGTAACTCAAAATGCGTGTCCTGCTGACGCTTGGCAAAACGACGACCAAAGTGATAAATGTCTTTCGCCGCCGACATCATGCGTTGACGCGTCGCTCCATCCACCACAGGCAAACGATAAATAGACACCATCAACACAGACAAGTCTTGCACATAATCAAAATAGGCGGCACGGTGCAGATCAATAAAGTGAATTCGCTTCTCCACTTCATCGTATATCAAGTTATCGACATTAAAGTCACCGTGGGTCAGCACACAAAAAGGGGCACACCATTGAGCTTCTCGCTCAGCAACCTTTGCCACCAGCTCATCAAAACTGGCTACGCTATGCTGACAAATATGTGTTTGGTGTTTAAAAAACTCGCTGTGAACTTTGCGACAATCTGGAATACGTTTCGCCAATTGCTGCATAAATTGCGGATTACAAACTTCTGTTGTGAGTGTGGTTTTCCAAGTGCCATTGAGTGTTTTGAACAGTCGCTTTAAGGCTTCGAACAAAGTATCTTGATGATTACCGAGTAACAAAGTTTCTAATGTTTTTCCTGGAATATGTTCAATCAGCAAAGAGGATTGTTCTCCCTTACTGACTGCTTGCGATAAAACATTTGGTGCCAGCTTAGGGTTAATTTGCTGCCAATGTTTCACCCCTTCGATTTCTTCTTCAATCTTATGAGGCTCGCCTTCTTTATACACAGCAAGCACTTGCTGACCATCTGCTTTCTTATGAGAAATAGCGGCAATTGCACTGCCTGAGCGAGTTAAAGCTAAGCGGCGTACTTTTAAATCGTCCAAGTCATAATTAAGGCTAGCGGCACTATTCAAAAGATGACTGTAGTTTTGCAAGCTCGCAACTTGCCCCAAGTCAGACTTAATTAAGGCATCTGCCACCTGATTCAATTGCTCTATCAAACGCTTGATACAGGCATTACTTAATAATGCCGCTTTCAGTTCCGCATCCGTTAAAGTGAGCTTGACCGCCAAGGTATCCACTTGCAACTGTTCATAATTCGCTAGCATTTTCGACAGACGTTTGCCCAGTTTGATGCCTGTTCGACGTGGTTCGTCGGTTAATCCAACCTTAACCAAATTCAGAGCTCGTTTGAGCTTTTTCATCAGCTTACTATTCTGATCGGCACTGGGGTGTTGATATCCCTCCGCTAAGGTTGCTTCTTCAACACATTCTAAGCAAGCAGCTGCCATTCCCTCCAATGCGTTTGCTAAGACTCGTAACGCGTTCACTCGAGACACAAAACGACTCTTTGCTTTACGCCTTTGCAATAAACCTAAGGCTTCCGTATCCACTTTTTCCCGCAAGGTTTGCACATAGCCTCGTCGACCACGTATACGCGGCAAGATATCAGGAGAACAAGCTGAATAAAACTGCACTACTAGCTGACAATGTGTCTCTACCTCATTAAGGAGAAAATAAACGTGCTCATGCAGACTGGACAGATTTGTAAGCGAAGGCATAACAACTTTTACCTTAAAATAACCATTTTCACTCTAGCGTTCTCAGGCAACAAGTTAATGACACTAATATGACAACTGTATGACATAGCAAGAAAAACCCGTTAAAAGCGTTCGCCTCTTAATGAGAAGGCTAGCTCCTAGTAGATCATTTTTTTCAGTTCAATCAATAAAATAGACTATTAATGGTACTTTTGCACACAAGCTTATATGTAGTTAGTATCAAGGTTCATATGGTTGGAGCTTATAACAATGGACATTCACTTTACCCAGAAGATTCGCACAGATCGCCTGCACAATACTCGTCCCAATGATGACCTATCTGTCGCACCGCTGAGTGTATTTGAAAGTGATAGAGGACGAATTATTAACTCTGCCGCCATTCGTCGATTGCAACAAAAAACGCAAGTCTTCCCGTTAGAAAGAAATGCTGCTGTTCGCAGTCGTTTGACCCACTCCATGGAAGTCCAACAAGTAGGACGCTTCATCAGCCAAACCATCATCAGGAAACTCGCCGAGCAAGATTTACTGAAACACTATGGTTTAGATCAACATGAGAGACAATTTGAGTCCATTGTCGAGATGGCTTGCTTAATGCACGACGTAGGCAATCCTTCCTTCGGTCATTTTGGCGAAGCCGCCATCAATCAATGGTTTTCAGAACACATTGAAAAGCTGTTTGAACGTAACGATATTACCGATTCACAAGCTTCTCTTAACCCTTTAAAAAGCGATTTATTAAACTTTGAAGGCAATGCACAAGCCCTACGTATTGTGCATTCACTGCAGACCTTAAATCTGACCTACTCGCAATTATCAAGTATCATCAAATACACACGTCGCGGTGATCAATCCAAGCCTGACAGAGATCACCCCAAAGCCTATCTGCAAAAGAAAGTCGGTTTCTATTTAAGCGAAGCATCGATTGTTAACACCATTAACCAGACCCTCAGCACCCAACCGGGTAACCGCTCACCCTTTGCTTATATCATGGAAGCGGCCGACGATATTTCCTATTGCATTGCCGATATTGAAGATGCGGTTGAAAAGGGCATTCTCAAATTCGATGAATTGCTAACGAGGCTAAAAGAAGAGTTTGCTAAGATCGTCAAAGACAAACAAAAGTACTTTAAAATAGAAAAGACGGATATACAAAAAATGTCCGACTTGGTTGACAACAGTCTCTGGCAATACAAAAAAACCGGCATAAAAAGTGACTTTTTTGTGCAGTTCCGCGTCGCCGTCAATACGTTATCGGTTGATTACGCCAGCACGCAATTTATTGACCATATTCAAGCCATATTCGACGGTCACTATAATCAAGCCCTACTGGAAGACGGCAGTCTAGTGCACGCCGTGTTGGACACGCTTAAAGCCGTCGCCTTCAAGTATGTATTTTGCTCAGAAGAGGTTCAGCGACAAGAATTACAAGGCTATCGCATTATTGCTGGTCTGCTAGAGATCTATTTGCCTTTGCTGCAGCTTGATCGAACAACCTTCGAGCAATTATTCCAAGAACAAAGTAAAAAGCCACTTTATCAAAGTCGTCTGTTTAACAAGATAGCCGGCCGCCAATTAGCCGCTTATCAAAAAGCTATGTCGCAACTCACTGAATTCAAAACCGAGTTTGCAGAAGAAACGCTAGGCCAACTTAGTGATAATGCTTGGGAACTGTATTTCCGTTGCCGGCTGATTCAAGACTACATCAGTGGTATGACTGATCAGTTTGCCTATGACCAATATCGAGCCTTGCATGTGATTGAGAGTCGCTCATGACAAAGCATCTCCAGCGCTGCTCTTGGGCTGAAACAGCACCCGATTTTCCTGAATATCACGACAATGAATGGGGGATTCCTGTCGCCGATGACAATAAACTGTTCGAAAAGCTCTGTTTAGAAACCTTTCAGTCTGGTTTGAGTTGGCGCACCATCCTTACCAAACGCGAGGCTTTTCGGCTCGCTTTTGACCAGTTTGACTGTTACCAAATGGCTCAATTTGATGATGATAAAGTCGCGCAATTACTTGCCAACAAGCACATTATTCGTAACCAGCGAAAAATTTTGGCCGTTATTAATAATGCTCAAAGAGCAATTGAATTAATTGAGCAAGAAGGCTCCCTAGCACACTTTTTATGGCGTTATGAACCCACTCCCAGTATCGAGATTCGCACTCAATGCGCTGAATCCGTCGCCTTAGCAAAAGAACTCAAAAAACGTGGTTGGACTTTTCTTGGCCCCACCACTTTATATGCCTTCATGCAATCTATGGGGATGGTGAATGATCATGAAACAGATTGCCATTGCCATGACAAAATTGAGGGCCTAAGAAGTCAGTTTCAACGCCCCAACAATTGAGGATTTGCTTATGAAATATCTAGACTGGGATGCGCAGATTAAATCCTCTCAAGACGCTTTTCTGTCTTGAGAGGCAATGTGAAATTATAAATTGGTCAAGAGTCTTAATTGATAAATAGAGGCTTCTACATCACTGCCGCTATCAAACACACTGCCATCGTAAGCACTGGCTTCACGATAAGCATACTGTAAATCCACTGAGAAATTACCAAAGTTATAACCTAAGCCTACAGGTGCTTGTAACCCACTGGCACTAAAATGACTACCACTGACATTCGAGTCCCAATTCTCACTAAAATATCCCACCCCAGCATAAGCAAAAAAACCCGGCTCCATCATATTAGAGCCAAACAAAAGGTTGAGTTCTAATCCAGAAGTTTCAAATGAAGAAGAGCCAGATGTGTCATTTAAATCAAAGCTACCGCCACCAGATAAGTAATAATTGGTCTCAATTGCAAAATGCTTACTTGGAAGCAAGCGAGCAGAGAACACAGGTGAGCTAAATTTTGCATCGTATACACTGGTATTATTCGTTATATCACTGGCATGCCAACCCGCTCCGATTTGTGCGCTTGTCTCTGCTAAAAGTGGAGTGGTTAATATGCTAGATGCAAAGGCAACCAGCGCCTTATTTGTCATTAATCGATTCATTTTTCTTTCCCTTAAAAAAGTTATTAACGTCTATTTCCGCCACGACGACCTGATGATTCTCGACCAGAAGAACGCCCACTGGCTGAACTTCTATTTCCAGAAGAGCGCCCACTGAATGAATCTCTGCTACCAGAAAAAGAACCAAAACTAGAACGACGATCTCTGTTCTGACCAAAGGAAGAAGAAAAACCACCTGTTGTACGTGCATCGGAAGAACCTCTCACCACACTTTCATCCGATCCACTCGTCCCTTCTTCACTTGTGACCGAGCCACTATTGTTGGAGGAAACGGCGCTTTCATCACTGGAGGAAGACTCCTCTGACACAGCAGAACCAGTGTTAGACGTTGAACTTGCTACGGAATCATCTGAACTGCTGGTTGATTCATTTGCACTGCCACTTGATGTTTCGGAAGACACCACACTGCTGTCACTGGAAGAATTGGTTTCTTCACCCACCACACTTGCCCATGTCTGATGCCATGCAAATAGGCAAAACAACATGCAAAAGACTGTTCTGTATGTTTGTTTTATTTCCATAATAATACTCCTCATTAAAATGTGGGATATTTTCCCACAAAACATGTGAAGATTATCGTGTAATTTTTTCCCACGTCAACCATTTTTTTATATACTTGTTTCACTCATTCAGGATTGCCTATAGCGAATCAAATGAGATACACATACTATTTCTTCATAATGACTAAAAATAAGCTTGTACATGTCGAATACCAACGCCACCAAACAACTCATTGCCAAAGCGATAAAAAAGGTTCTAGCATCCCTTGTTAGACTCATCGTTCGTCACGGCATTACTTTTCCTGAGTTAAACGAATGGCTAAAACAGGCTTATGTTGAAGAAGTAAAAAAAGAGCTAGAGAAACAAGGAGAAAAGAGCACCTTAAGTCGTATCAGTTTGATTAGCGGAGTACATCGTAAAGACGTAAAACGCCTAACAGACCTTTCAGTGGAAGAAGAACAAAGTAAAACCGAGAAAATTTCTTTGACTTCTCGTCTACTCAGTTTATGGATGGGTGACAGTTCGTATCTAGACCATGAGGGCGAGCCTCTGGTGCTTCCTAAAACCGGCACTCCTTCATTTGAATCTTTAGTCATTTCCATCAGCCGTGATGTTCGACCACGCACGGTTCTTGATGATTTAATTCAAAGGGGCATCATTAAAGAAGAGCCACAAGGTTATCGGCTTATCCAAGAAGCCATATTTCCGTCTGATGATCTGGCGACCAAAATGGCATTTTTCGGCCGCAATACGGCGGACCATATCGCTACCTGTGAACACAATATAAGAGGTGACCAACCCTCCCTTCCAGAGCGTTCTGTATTCTATAACCATTTGTCTGCAGCCTCCGTGGAACAACTAAGGGGTTTGGCCGATAAAGAAAGTAAAGCCTTGATCGTCAAGCTAAATAAACAAGCTCAACAATTTGCCAAACAAGATGATCAGCAAGCTTTAAAAGATAGCTATCGTTTCATTTTAGGTACCTATTTTTATCAAACCAAGGATGATTCAGATGAATAAATGGCTTAGCGCAATCCTCATTACATTCACCTGTTTATCCTTAGTGTTAGCCAATGAAGATAGAGGCTTTGGTGGTACCGGAAAATATGATCAATCTGAAGACAGAGGACTGGGTGGTACAGGAAAATCCGCGGAAGAAGATCATGATCGAGGCTTTGGCGGAACAGGGATTGTCGGTACAATCACTGAATTTGGCAGCATTTGGGTCAATGGTGAAGAAATTGAAGTAGATTCGCATACTCAAATCTCATTAGATGGCGTATCGGCACAAGAGAACGCCTTACGTTTAGGTCAGCAGGTCAAAGTACTTGCTCATGAAGTGGATGGTGAATGGTTCGCTCAACAAATTCAGATTGAACATGCTCTTATTGGTCGCATCGAAAAAACCACTTCTGCCATAAAAATTCTTGGTGTGAATATTCATCCTTCTGCAGACTATCCAGGAACATGGCCTGAGTTAAAGAATAACGACTATGTCAAAGTCAGCGGTTTCTTTGTTGCAGACGAATTCTTCGCCACTGATATCAATGTCACTTCAGACGAGGGACGTTGGCAAGTCATTGCTCCGGTGACGTTCCAAACGAACAAAGGCTGGCAAATTGCTGGTCAAGCCTTACCGAAAGACATTATTGACACTAAAGAAGGAGAAGTAATCACCCTAAGAGGTCAATATATTCAAAAAGGCACCCAACTTAATTGGATTCGACATGAACAAGCACTGCCATTCTCAGGCAAAGCAGACAATTACCTAATCGAAAAAAGAAGTCGAAAAGGCAATGAAATAAAACGCTTTTCATCTAAACAATGGCGGTCTTTACAGAAAAAATCCTCCCGTCGTTATCAGAAAAGCCAATCCCGAAAGCAGCAGAAAGGTGTTTTTGATAATTTCTCGAGATCCTCAACTCGAAGCAATTGGAACAGCCGCAGCAACGACTCTCGTAACACCTCATGGCAACGAGACTCACAAAGAAGTGGGTTCTCCTCCGGCTCACAAAGCCGATCTCAAGGCAGGAGTCGATCATCAGGTCGCTCTTATCGATAATGGCTATCTTAGACTGACTCAAACAACCAATCTTGCACCAATAATGAGCAAAAAATAACCTTTGCATCGAAACATTTTCGGTTTTAGGGTGATTATTCGCTGAACACAAAATGCACACTGAATGCTTTAATTGAAAGCTTAAATGATGGAAAGTGTCAGGAAGGCAATAATACAAGCTTCCTCAATAATAAGAATGGTGCAGCGTATAACCTATGTCGATTAAAGAGATTGCGACTCAGCTAGACCTGTCAGTATCTACCGTGTCACGTGCACTGAATGATTACCCTGACATTAGTCCAAGTACTAAAAAGCGAGTGCTCAAAGAAGCCCATCGCCAAGGTTACCAGCTAAAAGACCCTAGCGCTGGACAATGGGTACAGGCTAAACGTGTCATTACGGCCATTGTTCCAAGTCAGCAAAGTCTTTTTATTGACCCCATTCTTGCTAAGGTGTTAGCCGGTGCTCACCAGTTTCTACAACCATTAGGCTACTTATTACAAGTGGTTGCCATTGATACTGGAAAAGATGAATTAAGTGAGTTTGAGCGCCTCGTCAAGGCAGGCGATCAAGATGGCTTTATCCTATTACGTACACGGGTCAATGACCCAAAAGTTCATCGTTTACTCAAGCTCAATGTGCCTTTTGTTTGCTACGGTCGCACTGAACGTGCCAGTCAATTTGCTTGGTTGGATCTGGATAATTATCAAGTAGGGCAGCTGAGTTTGTCCTACTTAGTGCAACAAAAACACAGTCAAATTGGCATTGTTACCTTGAGTGAGCGGTATTTTTTCGCTAAAGAAAGACAACGAGGCATTCAAGATGCAGCCCAAAAATTAGGCATAGCACTGAGTCACGAGCACTTTTTAGAAGTGAGTTTCGATGAGGAACAAAGCTACTTAGCTTGTGCGGAATTCTTACTTCAGCGCCCCAATATAACGGCACTGATTTGTCTAAACAGCGTCAGTGCACGAAGCGCCGCTTTAGCGGTAAAGCGATTGCACACAGATACTTCCAAGGTCTGTGTCATTGGTTGTGATACGCCCGTTGATGAGCTAACCGCCGAAATGGGCATCACTAGTGTTCAACAAGCCGCTCCACAGCATGTTGGCGAGCAGTTGGCTGGCATAATGGTAGAGCGCATCAAGGGAACGCCTGTTAAGGAATTACAGGTTCTATTATCACCAGGAGTAGTAAAAACGAGAATTGATTAGAAAAAGCCATAACAAGAATAAGAGGATACGATAAAATGACTCACTGTAAATCTCTCACTTTAGGTGCTGTCTGGGCAACCAGTAGCCTACTATTCAGTTCATTATCTCAGGCCGCTGAAATTGAATTCTGGACAGCGCAAACTCAGTCAGACCGACTGCAAAACATTGAATTACTTGCCAGTACCTTTGAAGCGCTCAACGATGGCGTCACAGTCAAAGTCATAGGTGTCGATGAAAACGAAATGGCGACCCAAATGGCTGCCGCTGTCGCCGCCGGCACCACACCGCAACTTATTGAAGTCAATTCTGAAATCATCATGGCGTTGGGTGAAGAAGGCATTGTTGATACAGATACCCATCAAGCAGTCATCAATGATATTGGCAAACAGCGCTTTCACGCTGGTGCGTTAACCACACTCACGTCACCCACCGGAAGCTATTACGGCTTACCTTATCATGGCTGGATTCAGGGTATTTGGTATCGTAAAGATTGGTTCGATGAAAAAGGTTTGGCTGCGCCCAATACTTGGCAAAACATCAAAACCGCCGCTAAGGCACTAACCGACAAAGCCAACAACCAATACGGCATCCTAGTCGGTACCAAACAAGACAGTTATACAGAGCAAGTCTTCACTCAGCTGGCTTTATCCAATAATGCCGCTGAATTCAACGCCCAAGGCGAACTCATTTTTAATAGCCCAGCCACCCTAGAAACCATTGAATTCTATAAAGATTTGGCCCAATACAATCCACCTGGGCCACAAAACTGGCGAGCCAGAGATTATTACCTACAAGGTAAAATGGGCATGTTCTTCTACTCTACCTACATAATGGATGATCTCGCCTTAGCGGAAGTGGCAAAAGGTTCTCTTTCCTCGGAAAACTTTGCCGAACTAACAGGCGGCACTTTTGATCCGGAGTTGGTAAAAAATACGGCTTTTGCACCCATTATCACCCATAAAAGCGCGGCCTCTTATGGTACTTTATCGGGTTTAGTAGCACTCAAAACCGCCGACTCTGAGGACCAAAAAGCCACCCAAGATTTTATTGAGTTCCTTTACGATCCAGCCAGTTACATCACCTTTTTGCACATGGCGCCGGGTGGTATGAACCCTATGCTCAAGGGCATTGCTGAAGATCCTGTGTATTTAAATGATCCTAACGGTGTCTTTAAACTCTACGGTGCTGACAAGATGAAGCAAATTGTTTCTGGTTTTGATGACATTCGCTCTTTTTCTGTGGTGGCAGGCAAAACCTTCCCAGCATCTGGCGAAATTTTCGCTAAATCCGTCATACCTCGCATGATTTATGATGTCACTATTCAAGGGAAAGATCCGCAAGCCGCTCTCGATGCAGCGGAAGCGGAAATGAAGGCCATCATGAACGAATAGACCGTCCAGCCTTTTTTGATAAGGGAATGGGGGTTATTGACCTAGCTATGAGGTTTTCTACCCCCTCCCAACTTCCCCTTTGGTAAGGGGGAGGAGCAAGATGGTTAAATGAAAGGGAAGCAATTATGTCTTCGGTTTTAATCAAAAATGAAGCAAGCTTAGGGCTCAAATTGGTGGCACCAGCGGTAGGTATCATAGGTCTGCTGGTGGTTTACCCTATTTTGTTCAACCTGTATTTGAGCTTTTTCGATGTGCAGCTCAACGGCAATAAGACCTTTGTTGGCTTACAAAATTATCAATCCTTATTAAGCAATCCCGACTATTATCATTCGGTTGGTGTTTCCGTACTCTATTTAATTGGCACTGTCATCGGTACCACAGTGTTAGGCTTGGCCGCGGCGATATTAATGAATCAAAGCTTTCGTTTTCGCAATCTGGCACGGGGCTTAATTCTGTTACCTTACTTCGCCCCTGTGATCAGTGTGGTGTTTGGGTGGCAATTTATCTTTGATCCGGTAAATGGCATCTATAACCACATGGTGGTGGATGTTTTGCATTTAACGGACACCCGAGAAAACTTGATTGGTAATCCTGACTCCGCCTTATTAGTGGTGATTTTATTTGATATCTGGAAACACTTCCCAATTGCTTATTTGCTGTTTCTTGCCAAGCTACAAAGCGTCCCTAAAGA